>JAFIER010000004.1 GCA_020832465.1 Bernardetiaceae bacterium | reverse complement strand
GTGCTTTTGTGCCTTTAGGCACTATATATTGATAGCTAAATGGAATATCCTACATATACCCCTATACAACAGGTGGGTTAGCCTTTTTACGGATATATAACGCCTAACGGCGTATTTTATGTGGTTTTCCCCTTCGTTGCTACCCATATATAACGCCTAAAGGCGTATAAATTTCAAAAAAACAATGGCTTGAAAATCTTAATTCTGACAAAGAGGAAGGGGTAGTAATCCGTAGCGGAGACTAAACGAGCCGTCTGCTCGATAATTACAACGAATAAACTGCCTAAAAAATTATCTGAATTAGGATTTTTGAGTTGGCAGGATTAAGTCCCAAAGTTTAGGCGTGGTCGAAGCCCCTTCCTATGGTTTAAAATAAAATCATTTGGCTCTTCTAAACTTTATACGTATAATATGTTTTCCACAAATAATTTTTTAGACTTAATCGAGTAAAACCCACGATTTTAATCGTAAGAGAACCAATCATTTTTAATAAATTCAAAGATTTTACACATACACAACCGCTTCATCGCCAAAAACAGGCATATTATGAAGGCGCAGGAAAAGCCTTGCGGTAAGGACTACATCTTTGTTGCAATAAGTAGCAATGCGCTCAAGACCGCCCTCTTCTTTGTAATATACTTCATTAACCTGACTTCCGTCAATATCGTCTTTGCTCGTAGGCAAATCAAAAAGTTGGGCAAGCAAATCTAAGGAAGTAAAATTTTTGTAATCGCCAAATTTCCAAAGTTGCATGGTATCTAAATGCCTTACCTCCCAAGGTTTTTTACCCCAAATCTGAAGCCCCTCGGGCAAATCTATACGATTGACAAGCATACGTCGGCATATATAAGGAAAATCAAACTCTTTTCCGTTATGCCCCACAAGCACCCCCGTCCCCTTACGAAATCCCTCCATTACAGCCTTAAATTCCTCGAGAAGCTGTTTCTCATCGTGATTAGCAATAGCTTTAACCTTAAATTTGAGCGCGGCTATATTGTCTGTATTCATAAAAAAACCTACAGAAATAGTAATAATTTTACCAAATTCTGCAAATATTCCAGCACGTCCTGTGTAAAGTTCGGCAGGGTCAGCCTCTGTATCTTGACTAATGCGAGATGCCTTTTTTATCCATGCTTTTTGCATGCCTTCACTCATATCCTCAAAATTGGCGTGGCTGGCTGCAGTCTCAATATCTAAAAAAAGTAAATGCTTTATCGGTATTTCTGGGCGTATCATTTAAAAACTCAAATAATTTGTATTGGAAAAAGTATATTTTGAATGCTTTGGAGTTAAAACTAATAATTTTTGAAAAACTATTGGTTCTTTATGCTTGCTCAATTTTAGCAATAAGATTTCTGGCAGCAATGTTATTACTAAAATTGAGCAAGTTTGACGTAGAGACGCATGGCAAGTATAGCAGTTAGTATGATTTTTTTATTTAGATTCTGCGGTACTTACCTTTCGGTTTTTTGCGCTTAGGTCCTTTGCGTGGATTGCTATTTTGAAGCGGTCCGGGGCGCGAAGGGTGATATTTTTTCTTGCGAATCAAACCTCCTTGTCCTCTTTGTCCGTCGTATCTTTCAGTTGGAATGTGGTTGAATCTATATCCAAGCATGATTTCATTAGAACCACCTACCGCACCAAGCAAATCAGAGGTTACAAAATCTCTGGCAATACCAAAGGTAAATCGCTCGAGCGTAACTCCTGCGGCCAAAGAGACTGAATATTGATGTCTATAGGTTGCACTTACACGCAATAACCCGCCATAAGTATATTGCAAACCTGTCTCATATTGAAAGGGTGCAAATCCACCTCGACGTATCATTACAATAGGTTCGTATTTGTTATAACCATCATTAGACACAATAATTCCACGCACGGCAAACATAAAATGCTGGGTTAGATTGATATTATTGTTTAAATCATCAGAAGCGCCCAAACCAGGTGTAACCAGCTGTGGTGCAACAAATGAAAGTTCAACAACATTGCGAATGCGGTAGTTTAAACCAAACCCCATTTCAAACCCCGTATAAGTACCTGTATTTTCCAAAAGGCGCGGGTCATTGGGGTGCAATACATAAAATTGCGACATATCAATGCGGTTGTGCACAATCCCCCCCATAAGCCCCATAGAAAAAATTGAACTATTTTCATAAGGTCCGAAAATATGATAAGCATACGAACCCATAACTTTTGTTCTGACAGTTTCCTTAATTCGGTCTTGATAGACATTCACGCCGGCGCCAGTGCGGTATTCATAAAAAGGATAGTCAATGCCGAGTTGTAAAGTCTGCGGTGCACCATCAAGCCCTGCCCATTGCGAACGGTAAGAAAGACTTGCCGAACCTGCGGGTTGCAAACCCGCATAAGCGGGATTGTACAAAAACGGATTGTGAAACAGTTGGCTATAAAGCGGCAGCTGCTGCGCGCTAAGCTCAAAAGCTGTTGCCCAAAGTAGGCTAAGTAAGATAAAAATGAGTCTCATATTAAAATCAATTCTGCTAAAATTATGTCGTAGTACGAAGCTCCAGCTTCGTATCCATAAATTAGGTATCGTTATTATGCAGAGCTGGAGCTCCGAACTACAGTTTTACTTTATCTTAAAATTTCGAGTGAGCCCTTAATGACCTGACTCGTGCTCTCGAATCTTAAAATGTAGAAATAAGTACCCTCTGGTAAAAGCTGTCCGTTGGGCGCAGTGCCGCCCCAATCATTTTGATAATTATTTGACCGATAAACTTGCTGCCCCCAGCGATTGAACACTAATACTTCCGTGTTTGGATAACGCTCAATGCCTTCGATATGAAAAAACTCGTTAAGTCCGTTGCCATCAGGCGTAATGGCATCTACGGCACGCACATCGGGTCTGCCAATGACGGTTACTACAACCGTATCCCTACTGCTACAGCCCTGCGCATTCGTACCCGTAACGATATACTCCGTTGTAAAAGTAGGCGTAGCTACGGGGTTCGGAATCGAGTCATTGTCCAATGTTTCAGAGGGCTCCCAGCGGTATGAAATTGCACCCGTAGCACGCAATTGAACGCTAAAGCCAATGTTAATCGTCGTATCTAAACCAGCAAAAACATTGGGATTGCGATTGACCGTAATCATGACAATATTGCTGCTATCCGTAAAACAATCATTGATAACCAAACGGCGGAAATAAGTCGTTGTATCTAATGGTTCGGGGCGATAAGTCGGTACGTCCGTAAAATCAATATCCTGCCAGTTTCTACGATTACTCGAAATTTGCCATTGATAGCGAAAAAATCCAATGTTGTTAAGTGTATCGATAATTTCTGTGCCCAAAAGCTCTGGCACTTCCTCGCCTTGGCATACTGTTATATCGTCATTCTCTATGCGATTATTAGCAATGCGTCGGTTGATATTGATTTGGATAACATTACTTGTATCTCTAAAACAGTCGCCAGAACGAACAATACGGCGATACTCAGCACGTTCCTCTGCAGCTGGCGGTGCATAAATAGAATCCGTACCTACACCCTGCCACGGTCCTATAGCACTATCACTCGTTATCAAACGCCTTTGCCATAAGTACACATAAGTACCCGTACCACCTCTAGGCTGCGTGCCTATAAGCGTATCAGGCACACTTCCTTGACAGACAAGTTGGTCTTCGCCAATAATATTATTACTAATTTTTGGAATAACCGCAATCCTTACAAAATTGCTAAATCTTGGAATGCAGTTGCCGTTACTCACAACCCTACGCACATAAATTGTATCCGTAGGCGCACCAGGGTGGAAGTAAGTCAATGAATCTGCACCTTCGACCCTACTCCAACTCAAAGTATCAAAAGAAGTCTGCCAAAATACAGTATAAGTGCTATCCGAACTTCCCCTTGGAAATGTACCTGTGATGGCACGTGCCGAGTCTCCTTCGCAGATAGTCTGGTTTGCGCTAGTCAAGAAGTTATTAGAAACACCTTCTAAAATTCGGAATTTAATCGTATTACTCGTATCTAAATCACAACCACCGCGCACAATACGCCGCACGTAATTGAAGCCCTCGGGGAAAGAATCAGAAGCATAAGTAATTAAATTGGTATCCAAAGAAAACCAAAGCAGGGAGTCTTGCGAAAATTCCCACGTATATTCAAAACTTACAGCCTCATTTTCAGGAGGCGAACCCGTAATGGTGAGCACATCACCCTCACCGAGACAGATTACATCGCCAGGTGAGTTTAGGATATTATCGCCAAAATTGGGTTTGACATTGATTTGCACTATATTACTCGTATCCGAAAAGCAGCTATCACGTACAATTCGCCTAAAATAAGTTGTATCATTTAGCCCAAATGGCGTTATATGTAGCGAGTCATCTCGATTGCCCCAATTCAAACTATCAAAAGAAACTTGCCAGCGGTAAGTATAATCACCACGACCGCCACGCGGCGTGCCAGCAGTAATGCTCCAGTTTGTATCCCCAGCACAAATACTGAGCACACTATCAGGCACACTAATTACATTGCTAAGGCTATCAATCGGTTTGAAAACAAAAATCTTGAGCGTATCGCTATATTTGGGGCTGCAACTATCCACTACAGCACGCCTCACATAAAAACTATCAGGCACTGACCCTGCAAACAAACTATCAAAAAGTACTGAATCCGAAGGGCTATAATTTTGAGTAGAATCTCCAGTAATAATCCAATTGATACTATCCAAACTCACCTCCCATTGATAAAAAAATCCACTATCAGCTTGCACCTGCAGCCCCTCAATAAAAAGTACTGATTTGCCCAAACAAATTCTATCCGTTGCTGTAAAAATTGAATCTGCACCTAAATCAGGCTCTACAAAAATAATAGCTATATTGCTCGTATCCGAAAAGCAAGCACTTTTGACAATACGTCTTATATAAGTCGTGTCCGTAACTTCAGCGGGTGTATAGCTATTGACTAAGGAGTCCACAATGACCCAATCAGCACTGTCCAAATTCGTCGCTTCTTCCCAATAAAACTGATAGCTACCCGTGCCGCCCTCGGGTGCACTTCCTATGATTGCTGATGGGGTTTCTCCCGCACAAATCACTTGACTTCCAAAGATAGAATCAGCATTCGAAAGTGGTGGAATGACATCTACACGAAAAACCGCACTTGTATCGGGCACACAAGCCCCCAGCACGATGCGCCTTATATAAAAAGTGTCCGTAACTACACCCGGCACAAACTCAAGCGTCGTGGTAGAATCTACCCAAGTTTCGTTATCGAGGCTCACCTGCCAAGTGTAGGTAAATCCACTACCGAGCGTATCGGCAGGGAACGTCCCACGAATCGTATCTCCTACCTGCCCAGCACAAAACTCGTTCTCGAGGCTACCGACCGTATTTTCTCCAAACTCAGGCACAATAAAAAGTCGTACAGTATCACTAAAATTTGTATCGCAATCGCTAATAAGCAAGCGTCTGAACCAAGTTGTATCATTAGCAATGGTAGCAGTAGGCGAGAGTGCAAAGTTTTTTGTACTCACAGTTTCGCTCCAGCTTGCACCTAAGTCGTCTGATTGTTGCCAAAGATAGGAAAATGCAAGCGCCCCCCCATCAGCAGCGCTACCAACAAGCACCGGCAGCGGGTCTCCTTCACATACCGTAGTATCGGCTGTTTCAATAAAATTGTTAGAGGGGCAGGGCAATACAGTAAGAATAATAGCACGTCTATAAAGTGTTAAAGCAGGTGCTTCGGGGTTGGTAATAACGCAAATGTAAGTACCCTCGTCATCGGGTACGATGTCATTGATTTCTAAAATGTTTCCTGTGGAATAAGCTGCGCCATCTTTTTGCCAATTATACACATTGCTAAAGCCCACATCTAAAATGAGTTCATAGCTATAATCTTGCTCTTCAAAAATATTTTCTATAATGACGGTCTCGATACTATCTTGTGGGGCATAAGTAAAGTTGGCAATACTCATGTTATTTTCTATACTATTAAACGTCAATTTGTTGTTCTCGATGCGCACTTCGAAAGCGGGCGGGATAGGTGAGAAAGTTGGAAAAAATGTAAACTCGTTATCGTTCAGATACAATAATCTCAGTCCTGTCATCGTAGCAATTGCATCAGGGATTTCCCCTTCGAGGTTATTAAAACTCAAATCTAAGGAATCGAGGTTAGTTAAATTTGCCAAATCTGGGGGTACTTCTCCCGTGAGTTGGTTGCTGGCAATAAATAATCCGCGTAACATATTCAGATTGGCAAGTGCATTCGGAATGCCATCATTAAATTGATTATTCGAGAGGTTTAGATGTCTTAGGCTATCGGCATCGGCAATTCCTGGTGGAATTGCACCGCTCAGTTGATTATTTGAAAGGTCTAAGAACTTAAGCCTTGGGCTATTTCCAATTTGAGGTGGCAAGTTGCCCTCAAGGTCATTGCCAGAGAGGTCTAAGGATTGAAGCTCGGAGAGGCTATCAAGGGCAAAAATACTACCAGGTAGCTCGCCGCTCAAGCCCACACCTGCAAGGTTGAGCGCAATGACGCATCGCGAATCGGGGTCAGTAACTACGCCGTCCCAAGTATCATAAGGCGCAGTAAAATCCCAAGCGATACCCCAAGTTGCGCCCCCACCAGTGCTATTATAAAGTGTAACTAAAGCGGAAGAGTCTTGTGGCAGGCAGAGCAAATCCATAGGAGATTTGGGTGCAGCCTGGGTAGCCATTGCCATAAAAAATAGCAGTAAGAAAATTCCAATTTTTGAAATAAAGTTTTGTCCGTGCATAGACTTGTAATATTGAATGTATAATATAACTGCTTTTATTTTAGGATTTTGTGTAGTAGGTATTGTTTTTGGCTATCTAATAACTTAACGCATCATCAGGGATTAAATTTTCAAAAGCCTAATTTTTACGTTATTTAGACGTAATTTACAGTCTTAATGATGAGAAAAAATGATATTATTGCAAAATTAAAAAAAGCAAATGGCTTTTAGTCGCTTATGCTAAATATATTATGCAAAATTAAATCTATAAAACCACAAAGTCTGTATCTTTGTGTAACAAACTTGTATAAAAATGAATATAAAACAAATTTACACCTTGATTTTAGTGGTCTTGAGCAGTATTACTTCCTGCTCGGCAGAGGATAGGCAAAATTCAGTAACAGTTCAAGTTTCAAAAGCTATGCCTAGTCTTTCAGATACGATTAAAAAGCTCGAAATTATAGAGCTTCCTTTGATTTCGAAATGCTTTGGGCAGCGCAGCAGTACTGAAATTAGCTATTTAATGTTGCACTTTTGCAGTAATGCAAACCTTAACCCACAAAATCCTTATAGAGTTGAAGATATTAAGCATATTTTCGAAACCTATGGCGTATCGGCGCACTACCTTATCGATAGAGAGGGTACGGTTTATCGTCTTGTCAATGAAAAATTTGCTGCCTACCACGCAGGTAAAGGCTGCTTACCCAATAATCCTAATGATTGTAATAGCTTGAATAGTAAATCTATAGGTATAGAAATGATGGCAATAGGAACAGAAAAAGAAATGGAAAAGTTCTTTTCTAAAAATCACTATCAAAAAATCAAAAAACAAGATATAGGATTTACAGATGCGCAATACGAGGCACTTGCCATACTCATTGAAGATATTTTGGCGCGTAACCCCTCAATCAAAAAAGATAGAAAGCATATCATCGGACACGACGAGTATGCACCTGAAAGACGATCAGACCCCGGTAGCCTTTTTGAATGGTCTAAAATAGGATTATAAACATAAAATACTATAAAATCAAAACAAAATCCTGTTTTTTGTGTTATTTAAGTATAAACAACATTGCAAATAAGCAATATTTTTATCACTTAACAAAAACCTTATATTATGGACAAATTAGAAATTAAAGGCAACTGGAACGAAATTAAAGGTAAGCTTAAATCAAAATATGCAGACCTTACCGAGGACGATTTGCTTTATGACGAAGGCAAAGGCGAAGAGCTACTTGGTAAATTGCAACAAAAACTTGGTAAAACAAGAGATGAAGTAGTGAAAATGATAAAAAGTTTATAATAATATCATACTATTATACATTTTTCCATAGCGTGGGGTGTGCAAACCCAATGCTATAGACGAATGCGCTTAGAAATAACATTTCTTTGAGAAATTTCAGAACTAACAGTTTTTCGAAAACTGTTAGTTCTGATTGGTATTTCTGACTGACAGTAGCTTTATAGCAAAAAATATCCACAAAAAAACGCATAAGTATATCAATTACTTATGCGTTTTTTGTGTTCTTTCTTTTTTACAAAAAAATTTAGAACTAACAGTTCTGACAGAACTGTTAGTTCTAAATAGATTTTAAAACGATGCACCTGCTCTAATAAGCAGAGGCGAGATTATTACTTCTATTATTTTTTTTGAGTGCGCGGTTTGCATAATTCAATATATTATTGAGTGTGCTTTGGCTTGGCTCAACTTTGTATTCTTCTATGCTATTATCGATTTGCTTTTGCGTTTGCTTGAGCATTTCGTATTCTTTTTTTAGGATAGGATTGTCGGCTAATACAGCTTCAATACGTCGGGCTTCTTGTGTAGAAACCTCGCCGTAGAGGTATTTAACAATATCAGTCTTGATAACTTTGTTTTTGGTCAGCATATACTTGTTCGCTTAATTGTATCAATTTTCTTAAATTGATAAGCGCGTATCGCATTCTTCCGAGCGCAGTATTGATGCTTACTTGAGTGGTCTGTGCAATATCTTGAAAACTCATTTGAAAATAATGTCTCATAATGAGTACTTCTTTTTGCGGTTCGGGCAGTTTGCGAATCAAATCTCTAAGATTGGCACAGGTTTCGCCCTGAATTCTAACAGTCTCAAAAGAATCTTGCGCAAATTCCATTGTTTCAAATACGGAATGACCGTCTTCTGTAACAATAGTCGGAAAGCGTTTATTTTTTCGGAAATGGTCTATGGCTAAATTGTGAGCGATGCGCGAAATCCAAGGAAGAAATTTACCCTCTTCATTGTATCTGCCAGACTGAATCGTATCAATAACCTTTATAAAGGTCTCTTGCAAAATATCCTCGGCGGCATAAGTATCTTTGACGATCATCATGACTGCCGAAAACAAACGATTTTTATGTCTTTCTAACAGGGTTACGAACGCCTGCTCCTCTCCTTCTTTATAGCGAACGACCAATTCTCCGTCGCTTATCTCTTGTACATTCATAATGCATTTGCGCTTTTATAACGTGATGGGTTTGTATAATATTGCAGGCTTTAATTTCCCGCTGACCGTCTATACTTGTAATAATTAACTGACATTTACAAATATAAATTTAAATTTTGTAAAAGAAAACTTTCGTTAGCTTTTTTTTCAAGAATTTATTTTCTTATTGCGCAAAGATTATTCCATTTAGACGAACAAGGTGTTTTTATCGGTAAATAAATTGATTTTTTCGACGAATACATTTTTTTAATCGATAAGCATTTTACATATTTAGGCTCAAATTTTGATTTTAACACCTATAAAATAGTTTTAAATCAAAAAACATACACAAGTAAGTTTTAAAACATAAAAACAATAAAACAATGATTTTTGATGACACTTACTATATGCAAAGGGCGTTGCTACAGGCAAAAATAGCTTTCGAGCTTGGCGAAATTCCCGTAGGGGCGGTGTTGGTTTCTAATAATCAAATTATTGCACAAGCCCATAATCAGACCGAAAAGTTGCAAGATGTAAGCGCGCACGCTGAAATTTTATGCCTTACTTCTGGGTCTAACTATTTGAATAGCAAATACTTAAACCAGTGCACCTTGTATGTAACCCTCGAGCCTTGTGTCATGTGTGCAGGTGCATTAGCTTGGGCGCAGCTCGGTACGCTCGTCTATGCAGCCCCGGATACCGCACGCGGCTTTAGCCGATTAGGCAAAGGAAATATATTGCATAAGCGCACAAAAGTAGTAAAAGATGTGTTAGCGCAAGAATCTACAGATTTATTGCATAGTTTTTTCAAAAAATTAAGAAAGTAGCAGATTTTATGCTCGAGACATGCAAGCCATGCATAAAGCAATAAGAGCTTTTTGCACAACAAGGCTTTTATCTTTTTCGTATTTTTCGTACAAACTTAATTAGGTACCGCTTTTATCACCCATGAAAGTCGTATATTTGTAACAAATTTAGCCCATTGCCTAAAAAAATAAATTATGAAATACGATGCGCTTATTATCGGTGGGGGTATTGTGGGTTTAGCCACAGCCTATCAGTTGCAAATACAAAAACCCCATTGGAAAATTGCACTCATAGAAAAAGAAAAACAAATCGCCCGCCACCAAACTGGTAACAACAGTGGCGTTATCCATTCAGGAATTTACTACAAGCCCGGTAGCCTCAAAGCAAAAAATTGCATAGAAGGCTATGAGCGACTACTCGATTTCTGCCGCACACAAGAAGTAAATTTCGAACTCTGTGGAAAAGTTATCGTAGCTACTTCCAAAGAAGATCTGCCCACACTCGATATGATTTATCAAAGAGGACTTGAAAACGGACTTTCCGATTTGGCAATCCTCAACCAAGCACAGCTCAAAGAACGAGAGCCCCATGTCAATGGTATTGCTGGCATACTCGTACCGCAAACAGGTATCATAGACTATAAAGCCGTAAGTCAAAAATTAGCCGAATTATTTAAACAAAAAGGGGGAAGCATTTTTTTAGGCGAAGAGGTTACTCAAATCCGTAGGCATAATCATTATACCGAAGTCGTAACTGACAAGCAAAGCCAGCCCACAAAACTACTTATCAACTGCGCAGGGCTATATTCTGATAGAATTGCAGAAATGAGCGGTAGCCAGCTCGATTTGCGCATTATACCATTTAGAGGCGAGTATTACAAACTCGTACCCGAGCGGCGAGGCTTAGTCAAGCACTTGATTTACCCAGTGCCAGACCCCGCTTTTCCATTTTTAGGTGTGCACTTTACACGTATGATAAATGGAGGAATAGAGGCTGGTCCTAACGCTGTATTGGCATACAGCAGAGAAGGATATAGCAAATCTAAAATCAATTTTAAAGATTTAGTCGGTACTTTGCAATGGCGTGGATTTCGTAAAATTGCTGCCAAATATTGGAAAACAGGCGCAGGAGAGTTCTACCGTTCCTATTCAAAAGATGCCTTTACAAAAGCATTACAAAAACTTATTCCCGAAATCAAAGCCCAAGATTTGATGCCAGGTGGCGCAGGAGTGCGTGCACAAGCTTGTGATAAAAATGGTGGACTTTTAGACGATTTTAGTATCGTAGAGCAAACCGGCATTATCCACGTATGCAATGCCCCCTCCCCAGCAGCAACCTCCTGCTTAGCCATAGGGCATACCATTGCTCAAAAAGCTATAGCACAGCAGGATTAAAAGCAGAAAAACTTTTCTCTCAAAAATGTTTTTTCTGATTCATAAACTAACAAAAAAAAGCAACTTTGCGAAACTATAACAAGAAGCTATCGCTTCATGTTAATAGACAAAAGTTTTTATTCAAAACACTAAAAATACAAATAATTATGACTTTGATAACTATGGCATTAGGAATTGGCTTATTAGCCATATTTTTTATCGCAATGAGCATACGACTTTATACCAAAAAAGACGGCGAATTTCGCGGTACTTGTGCAAGCCAAAATCCATTTTTACGCAAAGAAGGCGCTGATTGTGGCTTCTGTGGTAAAAAAGTAGATGATTGCCCTAATAGCAAATAAAAACATACTATTTATTATACATGCGCTAGCCAGAAATAACATTTCTTTGAGAAATCTTATTTCTAAGCCCATTTTTCTATAGCTTGGGGTTTTCAAACCCCAAGCTATAGAAAAATGTATAGCAGTACGAAATTTACGTGCTGTCAGTTACTCATAACTGACAGATTTCGGTTTCTCAAAACCGAGTGCTACAAAATAGTTTTGAGAAAGCAGCCGCCCCCGCCCGATGGTTAAAACCGTCAAGGAGGTCTTCGACCGTCCTTGAGGGTTCAGCCCCCCTAATCTTAAAAGGGGAACTCCTGCAAAACTCCCCATCTTTCTTTTTAAGCAGCAGTTAGGGGTGGTTCTCAACCTAAAAGCAAAACTTGATTTTAACATTGTTTTTTAAACAGTTTCCATATCAAAAAAGACAGTACACATGCAAATTATTCAACTTTTCATAGGCGTTTTTATCATACTCGTATTCTTTTTGAGTATCATGAACCTAAGCGCACGCAAACGGCGCTTCGTAATCAATAAGCCCGAACGTGAAGCCGATAGAGCTCCTGAACGCCCCGAAACTGCACGCCCCATTATAGACTATGCAGGGGAGATACTGCCCGCACCAAACCTACTTAATGATGACGAAAAACTAGCACTATACAACAAACGCCCCATAGAGCAGTTTAAAGAACACCGTGCCAAAGTCCGTGAAGAAATTGAAATTGCAAAGCAAAGAAGTACAGAAGATTATGGCGTATTTGATGCCGCTCAAATTAAAGCCATACGCGCTGCTACACACACCGTTACACAAGAAGATATTGATAAAAACCCGAAAAGTAAAGTAACAGGACAAGAAGCAGGTAGAGCTACACCTGCGCATCATTACACCAATCTTTTAAGAGATGCACAAACAGCAAAAGATGCCATTATTGTTTCAGAAATTCTTAAAACTAAGTTTTGATAACGTACCTCGAGAGTTAGCAAGCACGCATTATGCTGAAAAGCAAATAACATGGCTGACTGCCTATCAGTATGAACGCTAACAATTATGATATCACTGTTGTTAGTGCTAAAATTGATGCAAGCCATGAAGACTATTTGCTCTTATTGGGCAAATACCAAATAAAGGCAAAATACCAGCGTCTTTGTTTAACCTCTTGGTCATAGCTACCAATCGTAGGCGAGGTATAATTAAACCTTGCATACGACCACTCCCGCCCCACACGTATGGCTTTGCCATAAAGCGCACCGCCAAAATAAACTTTATCAAAATCATAGCGCAAACCCCAGCCGTAGCTATACCCCATAGCAATGCGTGTTTGAGCTTCAATTTCGGCAATGCCTAAAGGTCCGAAGCTGCCTTCACGCCTCGGACTTCGCAAAGCCTCAAAACCACCGAGCAGGCTCATATCCAATGAAATTCTCCAGCGAAGCGGAATGCTCAACTCCGGACCAGTGAAAAGCCGACTGCCTACCCAAGGACTTACATCTGCTGAAACTACATTTGAAGCAAACTTATTACCATCAAATGGATTAAAATAAATGCCAAAACTTGCCTTCCAACCTATAAACCTCGCAAAGCGAACTTTTGAAAAAGGATAAAAAGCAGCTTCCGCAAACAGGGCTCCACCCGGACGCGCATAACCCGGCTCATCTACCTGAATACGGCTACGAAGTGTATCAGCAAAAACACCCACAGGGCGATTCGTAGATAAACTCAAAGCCACATAATTACGACTATAGGATATAATGCTGTCTTTTTTGTTTTTACTATCCAGATTATCCAATGGAGAGTCTAACTCCTGCCCTAGGGCTATATGGTTGAATAAGCTAATAAAAATACTGATAAATAAGCAGTTGAGTAATTTTTTCATTCGTATTTTTCATTTGAAAATTTGCAATTACAAGTAGCACTAACAGTATCCTAAGTGCTTGTACTAATATAGTTTATATCAAAAGCCATACTACTGGGCTTAGAAATAACATTTCTTTGAAAAATGTATAGTGGTATGAAACTAAATTTATGCAAGTACTTAAACACTATTAGTTTTATTTGCACCTCAAAAGTAAGGTAGTACAAAATTACGAATTTTATAATTATCACCATACGCTATTGCTATTTAAATATTAGACATTAACATGTTTGATTTGCTAAAATATTCAAGAGGTGCTTATATTTCCAATTTCTACAAAATAAAGGGCGCTAGCCCTGAAACGCTCGCCTAAGTACTGACTGTAGTACTAAGCTCATATTTCAGCCCTAACGCCCCTTATGAAAGATTATCTATGGATATGATTTATTAAGGTAAAATTACCGCACTAATCACGTGAATAACCCCGTTGGTAGTTTGTACATCTGTAAGCACTACTTCGGCAGTGCCTTCAGCAGTGAGCAACTGCACTCTTCCACCCGCTAAACTAACTCTAAAAGTAGCTCCTGCGGGATTTAAAGTATTGACAACCTGTCCATCTTCAAGGTCAGAAGAGCGTACATTGCCCTCTACAACGTGATAAAGCAATACAGATGTAAGTGTTTCCACATCTATACCCTCTACATTTTCTACGCCTAAGGCACGATAAAGGTTAGCAAAAGCAGCATCTGTAGGTGCGAAAACGGTAAGCGGTCCGTTGCCTGATACAGCATTTACTAAATCTGCACGCGAGAGTGCGCCTACAAGCTGTCCAAACCCGCCGTTTAGTATCGCCATTTCAGGGATAGAAGGAGGCGTAAGCACACCATCAATAACGTGTACGACACCATTTGAAGCTTCGAGGTCTGCTTCTGTTACCCTGATACCTGCTGTACCATTAAGACGTACTCCATTTGTAGCATCAATAAGCAATGAGACTCCATCAGCACCTTCAAATGCTGTTTGGCTCAAAGTATTTTGATAAAAAGGTGCATCTGTAGGCAATACTGACGAAGGCACTGCACTGCCGAGTACGTGATAAAGTAGGATATTAGATAAATTAGGGCTGTTCAACAAAGCCTGTACATTTGCAATATTAGGATTAGCTGCTATAAAGGCTTCAAAAGCTGTATTTGTAGGTGCAAAAACGGTAAATGAAGCGTTAATATCATCGAGTACATTAAGCAATCCAGCACGCTCTACGGCTTGCGCCAAAATGCTAAAACGCTCGTCAGAAGCTACTAAGGCTGCAATTGTCATTGGACCAGCGGCGGGCAGAAGCACGGCATTGATTTCATGAATAATACCATTTGAGGCTTGAATATCAGCATTGACTACGTTTACCTCTCCGTTGATAGTAACGCCACCGGCAGTAGCCGAAATAACTAAATTAGCATTTTCGTTGAGCGTCGGATATTCGCCACTTGCTAAACCCGATGCGGGAAAGCTACCTGCTATTACGTGATAAAGCAAAATAGGTGTAAGAGTTTCTACATCGATTTCGCTCACAGAACTTACGCCCAAGTTGCGAAAAAGTGCTTCAAAAGCAGCATTATTAGGTGCAAAAACGGTAAAAGGTCCAGTAGCCGAAAGTGCATCAGTGAGCCCAGTGCGTACAACAGCCTCTGCTAAAATGCTAAAATTTTCTGCCCCACTCGCTACCCCTACAATCGTACCAAGAGGGTCTTCACCAGTTTCTGAAGGCATCAAAACAGCATCTATAGCGTGAATAACACCATTTGAGGCTTCTACATCTGCCGTTACCACATTGCTATTACCGTTGATAACGACCCCTTGTCCACTTACTTCTATGCTAAGGAGTGCGCCATTATTGAGCGTAGGATATTCGCCTGTTTGTAAGTTGGCAGCCCTAAACTCACCCGTGAGCACATGGTATCTCAAAATAGGAGATAATACTTCTATAGGCAGCTCATCTACACTCGATACGCCTAATGTTGCAAATAATGCTTCAAAAGCAGCATTAGTAGGTGCAAAAACAGTGAAAGGTCCGTCTGCTTCTAATGCACTAACTAAATTAGCACGCTGCAAAGCAGAAACCAAAATACTAAAATCTGCATTCGCAGAGGCTACATCTACGATGCTCTCGCCAGCCGGAATAGGCTCAGGCGTTACATCATCATCGTCGTCCCTGTTGCAAGCTACCATTACAAATACTGACAGCAGTAGCAAAAGCCACTTAAAATTCAATAAGTTTTTCATTTTTGAAATAAGGTTTTGATATTATAAAAAATAAGATTATACAAAGAACAGATAAAACCCCGTCTTGTTGTAAAAAATACGTAATTTAAAAAAATGCCGTTGCATCTTTAAGTTTTTTTATGTTTTATAATAGTATTTTCGCATATTGTTTTGATTTACAGCCAGATAAAACTAATTTGTTTTGGTGTATTGTTTAAAAAAATCGCATTTTATTTAATTTTTTTTAGGCTATCTATTTTTCAAGTATAAATGTTTTGATAAAAAAATATAAAAATCAAGCAAACTCTATTCATATTAACACCTTATCTCCTTGCACGAGCCGCTAAAAAAGCTACGCCGACAAGCACTACGGTAAGCAACATACCTGCAAGCTCAACGGCTATAATATACTCACTAAAAAGTTTTGCCGAGAAAAAACGAAAGTTAAAGGTTTGCGTCGGTAGGCGTTGCTCCTCAATCGGTACTGATGTTACAATAAAATAGGCTAAAAATCCGAAGAGCATTAAGCCTATCCATATACCCAAAAAACTGCGCTTCGTTTCAGTTTGAGGCATAACCCCTTGTATAGGCTGTGTAAACATCAAAGCAAAAATAATCAATACCAATACGCCCCCTACATAAAGTGCTATTTGCGCTAAAGCTAAAAATTCTGCGCCTGCCAGCACATATAAAGCCGCTATGGAAAGTAATGAAAGTAATAAAAATAAGGCGGCATAAATAATGTTTTTAGTAAAAAGCATAGCCACTGCCGAGCCTATCATGCATAATAAAACAACTACAAGTGCGATGTCCATAGATTCAAATTTTATAAAAAACAATTCAAAATTACAACTTTTTGAGGATTCTTCATTAAATTGCTTACGCATTATGCAACAAATATTTCAATATACTTGTCATTACAAACAAAGGTTCGCCCCTACTGCTTGATGTAAGGTGAGCCTATGCTTATTTGTAACCAAATTTTCAGATGATATTACCTTACTTATGAGAAATTATAGATGGACTGTGCGCCTGTTGCTTATTACGATTTTAAGTTTTGCCTATTTAATGACGCTAAGTGCGCAGGAGTTGCGTTGCACCGTACGCATCAATGCCGGACAGGTGCAGACCCAAGAGCGGCAAGTTATCAGCACGCTCGAGAAAAGCATTAGCGACTTTATGAACAACTCTAAATGGACCGACCACGACTACGAAGAAAGTGAGCGCATTAAATGCAACTTGCAGATAACTTTGGATAAAAATACTAAAATAGAAAATAATCAATACGTTGGTAATGTGCAGGTGCAATACAGCCGCCCTGTTTATAAAACAAATTATGAATCGCTTATGATGAACTTTTTAGATCAATCTATAGCATTTTCATACCGACCAAACGACCCTTTGATTTATACACCTAACTCACGCAATACGGGCTTAACCCTACTTTTAGCCTATTATGCCTATGCCATTTTAGCACTTGATTATGATTCTTTTTCGCCACTTGGCGGTAAGCCTTATGTAGAAGAGATGCTCAATATCATCAATAATGCACAGACAAGTAATGTAGGAGGCAGAGGCTGGGTCAGAAGCCAAAATAAGCAAGAGCGTTATTGGATTATGGAAGATATGAACAACCCGCAGTTTGCTACTTTCAGAGAAGATATGTATAAATATCATCGTTTAGGGGTAGACCTCCTCCGCGAAGACCCTCAAAAAGCCCAAGCTAATATTTTTGAAGTGATTCAAAATGTCAAAGAATTGCAACGCGTGCAGCCTAATGCTATGCTACTTCGTATTTTTGTAGAATCAAAATCTGAGGAGCTTTATAATATTTTTGGCAGTGCAGAACGGTCTTTACGCACACAAGCCGCTGATATTTTAATGAATATAAGCCCGACAAAAGCATCGCTTTTTAGAGAACTTAAAAACTAAATAGCAAGGAGGCACAAATATCAAGTTCGTGGGTGTACGTCAAGTTGGTAAATCGACTTAGGTAGTTTCAGAACTAACAGTTTTTCGAAAACTGTTAGTTCTTGATGCTTAGTACATTATAGAAATAACATTTCTCAAAGAAATGTTATTTCTGGGCTTATTTAGCCAAGTTGTCGTACACCCAGTTCGTACATTGCGCTATGGAAAAAAGTATAGCGGTATATTGTATGCACCTATCTTGATCGTGTACTTTAAAAACTTATTGGAATCTTTTTACATCAACCTCTTCGGGTATTGATTTCTGATTTTGGCAGTATGTAAGCAAGCAATCTGTAAGATAAGGGGCGAGCGAAACGGCTTTTGCCCCAAATCCATTACAAATAAAAAGGGGTTTGTGTATATGATGCTGTCCTATAAAGGGTCTTCTATCTTTTGTAGCGGGTCTGATGCCAGCCTGCTGGGCAACGACTTGATATGAAGGCTTAAAAAAATCTTGCAAACGGCGCTCTATGTTTGCCCTTGCCGCCACTGTGGGTATGGTATTGAGGTTTTGATGGTCGTAGGTAGCGCCGACTTTATAGGTATTATCAGCGTGAGGAAATATCCAACAAGAGCGATTGAGTATTGGCTCAAATGCTTGATTCGGTACAATGCTCAGGAGTTCGCCCTTAGCGGGGTGAAATGGTAAAAAATTCCAGTATTTGCTTGTAGCATCTTCTACGCCACGGCAGAAAATAATTCGCTTGGCTTTCCATGATTTGTATATTATACATTCATCTTGTATTTGCAGTGCTTGCTCGTCGAAAAGTATTTCTTGATATTGCCCTTTGTCTTGAAAAAAACGACGTGTAGCCTCTAAGAAGGCTAAGGTATCGAGGTATCCACAGTGCTGTATGTGCAGGCCCCCAAGTGGTGCATCTATGAGTTGCGGGTATGGATTTTGTATCTCTTTTTTAGCAAATTGATCTAACACTTCGGCACGCAACTCCCAGTCATTTTGATTCTTGACCGATACGAAAGGTCTAAACATCGGCGTAGGATAAAAAAACTTAGCACGGCTTTGGTTTTCTATTTTAGGATAAAAATTTTCTGCATAAGGAAATATCTTTTCAGCGAGCCAAGTGAGCACAAAGTTTCGCCCTGTAATAGGATTAAAAAGCCCCGCAGCTACCCTTGAGGCGGCTGCGGGCTGCGGTGCATCAAGTATTACAAAAGATTGCTGCTTTTGCTCGAGCTGCCAAGCCATACAGCTTCCAGCAATGCCCTGTCCGATGATAAGGTAATCTATTTTTTGGATCATTGCCTTCTTTTAATCTACTTGCACCCACTGGTGGTTTCTGTAATTGAGTTTGATAATTTTGGCTTGAGGTCTGTTGAGTTTCTCAAGGGCTTTTTCTATTTCTTCTTTTTCGGGGTAGAAACGGTAGGCAGCGCTGCAATAATTTTTATTCCCTTTGCTATACATAATGACGTGTGGAACATCTAACTTTTTATCCCTCATATACTCAATGACCTTCTCTTCGCAATGGTGGTAGGCATCATAATCTTTAGCCTCTTCGAAAGTATCCAACACAATAGCATAAAGCGTATCTTTTGTGTTCATGCGTGAAGTATTTTCTAAGATGCGAGAGACAATTACAGCGTATTTAGAATTGGGATACTTTCGAACAAATTCTTTATGCAAATCAATATCACTAGCATAAGGATAGTGATCTCGGCTTAGGTGTGCTACTGCCATACAAGTGATAGCCGTGGGTTCTTCGTAGAGATAAATATCGGTAAGCGGTCTTAGTGCTTTTTTAAAAGAGGGTGTTACCTCACGTGTATAAGCGTTATTAGGTGCTTTTTCTTGCATTTTTTCTGCAATTTCTATGATTTGCATCTCGTCCCTTAGGTTCATATAAGGATACTCACCGCCTTTGCTATCGGCTTCAGCAAACCTCAACCGGCGATAATACTGATAAATCGGTGTGCTTACATTGCTCAATCGCTCTTGTAAAATTGCACCACCGGCTAAGTCTAAAATTCCTTTATCTACGGATACGACCCGAATGCCCAAAGTAGCGAGCGCATCTTGAATTGAGTCTTTAAATAAATTAACGCTTGAATCTGCCCTTATAATATCTTCAAAACAAGTTTCTAAATTGACAATAAGTTTTTCTCTGCGATCAAAAAATTCCTCTGCATGCTCTTCGTTTTCTATAACCTTAGGGTTTTTGATGGTAGCGTAAAGTGATTTGATGCGCGCTTCGGTGAGGCTATCCTTACAAAGGGCTATAATAGGATTAAAAAGACTGTAGTCTAATTTTGCCCTTGCTTCTTCTTCTTGTTTAGTGGCTGCCTCTTCCACTGATTGTGGTGCACAAGCAGATATATATAACATAAGACTAAGTAGCCCCAAAGCTGCTATATTTGTAATATGTTGCGTTTTCTTTTGCATACGTAAAACCTAATTAGAAAATAAAATAATCAATTATTTTGTAAATATACATTTTTGCGCTAAATTTAGCAACTTAAAAACAAAAGTTAAAAAAGTTTTTTTTTGCCTAATTTGCTTTATGGCTCTTTTTGCAAACCAACTTTTAAACTTAACTACATTTTCATTTCCTTTTTGA
Source organism: Bernardetiaceae bacterium (assembly GCA_020832465.1). Taxonomy (GTDB): domain Bacteria; phylum Bacteroidota; class Bacteroidia; order Cytophagales; family Bernardetiaceae; genus JAFIER01. The sequence goes on along the minus strand of JAFIER010000004.1, from coordinate 90,651 downwards.
GAAATATGTCCAATATCGTTATCCTAAGTGGATTTAGCACATTTCAGATTGATAGATTAGCTAATTCGATTGCTATGCACTCGAAAATAAAGGTATTGCCTTCAATTAGCACGCTTGAAAATAGCCAAGAGCCACTTTTTAAGCCTTATAAAATGGCTGATATTATCGATGCGGACAGCCATAAAACTATTGAAGAGCATTTAGGTTATCGTTTTGACTATAAAAAACGAATAAAAACCCCCCTCAAACTATGGAAAGAATGGCGCAATTATAATGCAAAATACCCTAAAAAAGCACGTCACCATGTCAGGTTGTTAGAAGCACCTGAAATGCTTTTTGCCTTAGCCTATTTAGCTGATAACTATAAAGTAGATGTCATCTTTTTGATATGCTCACCCTTTACTTTTATAGCGAATTGGAAAAATAAAAAGCATAGCATTCCGCTCAAACAAATCATGAGCGATACAGAACTACTCATACACTTTTTTGAAGATAGCAAAGATAGCCTCCTCGAGCAGTGGCAGCAAGCACAAGGCAATGCTTTTGAAGAAGCCCTACACGCTTGGAAACTCATGGCATTACTTGCTATTCATTATAGGCGTAGCTATCCTAATTGGATATTTTTACAAAAAGAAACCTTTGTGAACAATCCGAAACGCACCTTATACGAAATTTATGATGTATTAGGATTGCAAAGAATAAATTTTGAGCCTTTGAAAAATGAGCCATTTGAAGAAGAGCAAAAAGCACTCTCCGAAGGCGAAAATCTTAAAATCAAAACCGAGTGCCAAAAGCTACTCAAAAAACTTTATCCCCCTAAATTATTAGCCCAAGTTCTGCCAACCTGATTTGCCCAAAAGCGGTACAAAACGAAACATATCAAAGGACTCTTCTATAATTTTTTCTTTATTGACTTTCGTTATCCTGAGCATGCACTGCGTATCGGCATCGCCTACGGGAATGACAAGCGTACCCCCATCTTGAAGCTGTGATATGAGCTTCTCTGGCACTTGTGGCGCGCCCGCCGTAACGATAATCCTATCATAAGGTGCAAAGCGAGGAAGACCCTCCGAGCCATCTCCACAATAAAGGTGAATGTTAGCCAGCGGTAGCCCCGCCAAACTCTGCTTGGCGCGCTTATGCAAAATTTTATTATACTCAATGCTATACACAAGCCCCCCCATAGCTGCTAATATCGCCGCCTGATAGCCCGAGCCAGTACCGATTTCTAACACACGAGCGTTAGGAGTCATACGCAAAAGCTGTGTTTGGTAGGCTACTGTATAGGGTTGTGAAATAGTCTGCCCCTCGCCAATCCCAAAGGCTTTATTTTGATAGGCGTGCTCTAAAAATGCACTATCAAAAAAATGATGACGAGGTACATCACCCATAGCCTTAAGCACTGAAGTATCTTTAATGCCTTGACTACGTATTTCTTTGACCATTGCATGGCGCATCCCACGGTGCCGATATGTCTCCTCGATAAGCATGCTTCTCTCTGTATTAGTAAGTTTTAGCGTGATACAACAGAATCCTTTTTTTAACCTCTTAAAGTGCAAAGCCCAACTCCCAAGCGGAGCGGTACGCCTCAATATCATCTATATAAGCCAACAATTTTTCATAAAATTCATGCTGACTTAGCGTCGCCGAATCGCCGACAAGGACAAGCTTTTTGCGCGCGCGTGTCATAGCTACATTCGTGCGTTTTGTATTAGATAAAAAACCAATTTCTCCTTTTTCGTTCGAGCGTACAAAACAAATATACATAATATCGCGCTCCTGCCCCTGAAATCCATCTACGGTATGAATGCTAATTTGGTCATTAAAATGTTTGATATGCTCATAATTTTTAGCTCGCTCTCGTAAGAGTTTGACCTGAGATTTATAAGGTGCAATCACTCCAATAGATAACTTTTCTAAATCTTTGCCTTCATAATCAGATGACTGCGAAAGCTGTTCAAGTAGCATTTCTAAATGCTTGAGCAAAAGGTCTGCCTCCCCTTCGTTGTACCGACTTAAGGTCTCGGGGTCTCTTTTTTCTTCAAAACCGCAACCTGCGGTATCTATCCATTCAATGGGATTTTGCGTAGGTGAGAGTTGGTGTAAGCGATTTTTTTCATCGGCTTCCAACTCATTGCGATAAAACATACGGTTAGAGAAGTGCATAATTTTCTCGTGCATGCGATACTGCCGCTTGAGCATAACGGCTGTTTCGGGGTGTTTGCGTATTGTTTTTTCAAAAAGACTGCGCTCAAGCCCCGCTTTTGCTGCTTCAATAGATTTGATAGTAGGCGGAAGTTGCTGGTGGTCGCCAGCCATAACAAGCCTATCGGCACGTAATAGCGGAATCCAAGCAGCCCCTTCGATAGCCTGCGCTGCTTCATCTACAAAGACAGTCGTAAACTTACGCCTTCTTATCATATTGCTACCAGCCCCTGTGAGTGTAGTAGCAATGACCTGCGAGCCTTCGCAAATTCTATAGATAATATAATCCTCGAGTTCGTAGGCATCTTGTTTGATGCGCCTTGCTTCGGCGACCATATCTTTTCGCTTTTCACGCTCTGCTCTGCCAAAGGTTTTTTTAAACTTATAGGCCTGCTGTCTCATCTGTTCTGATTTTTTGATGAGCTCGCGATAGTGTTTATAATCGGGTTCTTTTTCAAACCTTCCGTCAAGTGTAATATCAATGAGACGTTCGGTGATGCGTGCGGGGTGTCCCATACGCGTAACCGTAACGCCAGCTTGGTCGAGCTTTTCGGCAAGCAAATCTACGGCTGTATTGCTGGGCGCACATACGAGTACTTGTTTTTCGGTTTTGAGCGTATGCACAATAGCCGCTACAAGCGTAGTGGTCTTGCCCGTGCCGGGCGGTCCGTGTATGATGGCAATATCTTGTGCAGCCGCTATGCGCCTCACCGCTTCGTTTTGTGAAGGGTTGAGATTAGGCAGCTCAAGCGAGGGGTTTGGGGGCTTGAACTGCGGGCGCGCCTGCCCTAATAAAAGCTCACGCAACTCCGATATGCGGTTGTTTTCGGCTCTTATCACTTGCTGAATAGCAGCGTCCATATCTTGATAAGTACGCTCATCAAAAGCTACATATACCCCAATTTTTCCTTCAATAAGCTCGTTAGGTAGGTGGTCTTGATTTAGCATCACACGCATCATATCGCCATCGAGGCGACTCACTACGCCGTCAGCAAAAATATGCTCTTCGCCATTGCCACGCACAACAAACATACTGACAACGCCCCCACTCTGAAACAAATGGGGCTTACCTAAGTCATTAGTGCGTCCAAGTTCTATCTGAACTCGCCCGCCTATACCAAATTTATCCGATTGTAAGCGCACAGGAAACCAGCATACACCTTTTTCGCGCCTATATTTAAATTCAATTTGGCGCATTTTTTCCCTATAAAACTTTTTATCTTCTTGTCGCTCGACTTCTAAAAGGCGGCGCAATTTTTCTAATGCTGAAATAGAATCTTCGTTTTGCATAATTTATATTTTGAGATGTGCAAAGTTAAAACATCAAAATCATAAAAACGTTTTTTTCGTTGCTTATCTCGATAAAAAAGCCTAATCCTATGATACTGTTATAAAATAATTATTACTCTGAGCACTGTTATTGATAGTCTATGAACCCGCTACCAAAGAATAAGTACGCTTAATGCTACAATAATTTTAAGGTAAGCAGGCCTAATAATATGTGCTAATATGGCATAAGTGCTTGTACTAATATAAAAAGCAATAAGTCAATTTTAGAAATAACATTTCTTTGAGAAATGTTATTTCTAAAATTTAGCCATAGACAGGTACTATCGCCGTGTTTGCTGTCTCCATCAAACACAAATAATAACGTAAACTAAATTTATGCAAGTACTTATCCATAGCTAAAAAACTGTTCGTTTTCGCATAGTTCAGTGTACGCCAACGAACACTTTCTATGAGTTCATATTCATGCAATACATAATAAAACACTGAAAATCAACAAATTGACAACCAAATAAAATTTTGGCATAAGGTTGGCATCTTATCTATTGAAATCAAAAATCAAATGTATCAATTCATTCAAAACCTATTACAATCATGACAAATTCATTGAAAATCGGATTTTTATTAAGTCTTTTAATTGCATTTTTTTCGCTTCAGTCATTTACAACATCATCTTCTGAGGAGAAAATCATCGAAAAAGCGCGCGCTGCCGTAGCCGCTGCTGATGCTAACGATTGGGAAACTTATGCTAAAAGTGCACAAAAATGCGCACGTCGCAATATAAACCTCGAAGAGGCTCAGGAGTGGATAGCCAAATCTATTGCTATTCGCAAAACATCTAAGAACTTAGAAATTCAAGGTGATGTATTCAAAGCGCAAGGCAAATACGAAGAGGCAGTAAAGTCTTACTTAGAGAGCATGGAACTTGTTCGCAATAGCAATATTTTTGAAGACGTAACAACTTTACAAAAGAAAATTGCATTTGCACAAGCAAAACGTTAATTCTCACCATTCACTCGGTTTAATCGCAAAGAGCTAACAGTCTTAAAAAACTGTTAGCTCTTATTTCTGATAGTCATTCAAGTATTAGCACTAACAGTTCTGGCAGAACTGTTAGTGCTAATATTACGCTACTTTCCACCAAAAGGAATACGCACACCAAGTATTACTTGCCAGAAATTGCGCAAGTGCATTTCTTTAATGGTTTGATGCGACATATAATCTTTGAAAGTGTGATTTACTTTGCCCTCGCTAAAGATGTAAAAAGAACCTGTATAGACTTCCATACCTATACCTGCTTGCACACCGAGAAGCCACATTTCACCATCTTGAAAATAATCTCTTCGCTCTACGGGTGGTGGATAAGTAGATTTACCTTCTTGCACTTCAGTAAGCTCCCAGCCAAAAGGATAAAGACCAGCCGTAATGCCCCCCATCAAATACAATCCGCCGCGCTCGTTGTAAGCACCGAGTATATAGTAGTTGAGGTTAGACTCAAGCTCAAAACGTTCCATCATAAGCGTTGAATGGAAGCCATAAACAAAGGGCTGCCGATTAGGTATGCGTCCGTAAGTAAAGCCACCAGTATAGCTCAAATTGTGTCGAATACCCACATTAAGCCTTGCCGTGCCATTCCAAAAAGGAGAAAAATCATCGGCTACGCCAAAAGGAAATTTTTCAATACCTTCACCAAAAAAGCGTGAGTAACCACCGCCAAGGCTCATACTTACCTGTGCCTTTGTTTCTGCGTGCATGATGCCCAAAATCAATAGACTAAGGACGGCTATCCATAATTTTTTCATTACTTTTATTTTAATAATTTCGTAATAAGTTCTTTATTGCGCTTCGAGAGAGCAATTTACAAAAATTTAGTCTCTAATCAAGACCGTATGCTTTATAATTTTTATAAAAACGTAAAAAAAGTCATTTTATTGAAAAACCAGCTTTTTTTATGCTTTAAATCAAAAACCGAGCAAAGCTTGAAACCTACTACAAATAAATTTAAATGTTAAAGAAATCTAAAACACTAACTACTTTGCTATGTTTTACGTACATTTATTTGTATTTTTACTCAAAAATACGTATTCGTTTTTCCATAGTGCGGGGTTTGCGAACCTCTAAGCTATGAAAAAATGACTTAGCAATAATCCTTCTTTGAGCAATATTATTGCTAATAGCTATTATCACGTTTGTTTTACGAACCTATTTGAAAGGCGCGCATTTCTACACATGATAATCTTTAATACCTAAAAAGGGTATGTAAATCAAACTCCTAAGCTCAAAACAGACTATACGTCGGCTTTTCAGTTTTGTGAATTGCTAAACACGATAATTTGTTTGATAGATGCTCGGAGTTATTGAAATTTCTAAATATATAGCACAAAATAATGGCAAGAAAAAAAACAAGAACCACGAATAATAAAAAAGGAAGAAACAAAAGAAACACTTCCAAACCGTCTCACGCTGACAAAGAACTCAAGCGTTTGTATCAAATTTTACTCAAACTTTTAGATGGCAAAGTAGATAAATCTTATACCATAGAAAAAGTAAGAGAAGAGCTAAACCTCATAGACGAGCAAGTGAAGGCTAATTTCAAAAATATGCTTTCTCAAACCGTAGATAAGGTCGAAGAGATACAAGAAGTATCCAAACCTACTGCCTCTCAAGATGAATATCAAATGCCTCATAAAGCTAATGACTTGGGAGAGCATATCGGTATTGTTGATAATGTAAGCCACGATTATGCCTACATAATCTGTGAGGATTTGGAGCAGGATGTGCGCATTACGCATAAACGTTTGCATACCGCACAGCACGGCGATAAAGTACGCGTACATGCCTATCACTTTGGCAAAAGTAAAAGCATCGAGGGGGAGGTCTTAGAAATTATAGAGCGCGGACAAGACGAGTTTGTCGGCAAAGTTGATATCTCGCATCGTTTTGCTTTTGTAATATGCGATCATAAACGCATGCACGATGATATTTTCGTACCTCTTAATGCTTTAAAAGGAGCAAAAGATGGTCAGAAGGTCGTCGTCAAAATTACAAGCTGGGGCGAGGCTGACCCTAAGGGCAAAAGCCCAAGTGGCGAAATTATACGCGTATTAGGCGAGGCAGGTGAAAATGATGTCGAAATACATTCTATTTTATTGGCTTACGGACTGCCTTTAGAGTTTGAAGACAGTATTTTGAAGAAAGCAGAAGTACTGCCAAGCGAAATTACAAACGAAGAGATTGCCAAACGCAGGGATATGCGTAAGGTTACTACTTTTACTATAGACCCTGATACAGCCAAAGACTTCGACGATGCCATTTCAGTAGAAAAACTGGATAATGGAAACTGGCAAATCGGTATTCATATTGCAGATGTAACGCACTATGTGCACCCCAATAGCCTTATTGAAAAAGAAGCACGCAAACGCGCCACTTCTATATACCTTGTAGATAGAGTAGTTCCTATGCTCCCCGAACGGCTTTCTAACGAACTCTGTTCGTTGCGCCCTCATGAAGATAAACTTACATTTTCGGCAGTCTTCGAGCTAAACGAAGAGGGGAAAGTCCTTGACCGATGGTTCGGACGAACCGTTATTTATTCTGATAGGCGTTTTACCTACGAGGAAGCGCAAGAAGTTATCGAGACGCAAAAAGGAGATTTTGTCGAGGAAATTTTAATCTTAAATAAAATTGCAAAAAAATTGCAAGCAGAGCGTTTCAAAAAAGGGGCTATTTCCTTTGAAAGCACTGAAGTCAAATTTGACCTCGACGAAAACGGAAAACCATTAGGTGTGATTACTAAAGTCCGAAAAGATGCACATAAGCTCGTCGAAGAGTTTATGCTTCTGGCAAACAAAGAAGTCGCAGAATTTGTCTATCGCTATCGCAATGGAAAGGATAAAAATGTAATGGTTTACCGTACGCATGGCAAACCCGATGAAGAAAAAATCGAACAGCTTAGTAAGTTTGCCAAAAGATTTGGATACAACTTAGATACAAACCCAGATAAACTGCGCAATGCCATAAACGAGCTTATGCTTGCTATAGAAAACAAACCCGAAGCACCAATATTGCAACAGCTCTCTATTCGCTCTATGGCAAAAGCTGTATATAGCACACAAGCTGACGAGCACTTTGGATTGGCTTTTAAGCATTATTCCCATTTTACCTCGCCTATACGTCGCTATCCCGATATGATGGCGCATCGCCTGCTCGCCGCTTATTTGGAAGGCAAAAACAGACCCTCGCGCACGAAGTATGAAACGCTATGTAGGCACTCGTCAGAAATGGAAAAAAAATCTTCTGATGCTGAACGTGCATCTATCAAATACAAGCAAGCCGAGTATATGAGCGAGTTTATAGGCGAAACTTTCGAAGGAATTATTACAGGAATTACAGAATGGGGAATGTATATCGAAATGATTGATACCGCTTCCGAAGGCATGGTAAGGCTCGCTGATATCGAAGGTGATTACTATTCATTTGATAGCAAAAACCAGCGTATCGTTGGACGAAAATATAAAGATACTTTTACCTATGGTGATAGTGTACAAGTCAAAGTAAAAGCCGTAGATTTAGAAAAAAGAAATATTGATTTGACTTTGATTTTGTAAACAAAACAGCCCTAAACCTTAGTTATTTCTAAGTACATTTTTCCATAGCTTGTTGGAGTTTGCAAACCCTAAGCTATGCAAAAGTGCATCATAGCACTATATTGCTAATTCCTATACGAAAACCTACGCCCACCCTATATTCAATTTTGCACCCGTCAAATTTACAAAAAATATGAAAACTAAAATTAGTGTACTCTTTGTAGCATTTTTATGGATATGCTTTTTGCCTTCTTGCAAAATAGACCCAGAAGACCGTGCCGTAGATTCAGAAGAGTTTTATGCCCTAAAAAGAAGTACCGAAATCAAAAAAGTAAATGAAGCCGATATTCTTACCTTTGCACAAGAAAAAGGAGAACTCGCTTACCGTCAAATATCAAAACTCGATACCATCGGAACTTTTCCTACTTGCGGCACACATCACTATGAATTTGCTGATTCATTAGACTTAAAAGCCGTAGCGCGTATTGATTTTGTATGCGAAAGCCCAAAAGCAGAAAAAGAAAAATCTGTATTCGAAGCCTATCAAACCACAGCTAAAGAAATGCCTGAGATGCTATTGCCTAATGTACAAAAAATAGAAGACGAAAGCATGATTCTATATACCGTACCCAAAACCAAAGGCGATACATTGGGCATGTGGAGTATTCGCCTAAGTCGAAAAATTATTGTCCAATCTCTTTAAGTCTTAATGCGATCAACATAATATTAGACATTCAGCGGCCAGAAATAACATGTCTCAGAGAAATGTTATTGCTAAACTCATTTTTACATAGCCTGTGGTGTGGGCATTCCAACTCCCAAAACAGGCTATGGAAAAATGTATAGTACTATGCGCGATCAATATTAAGCGAATAAAGAAAATACCACCAACATGCAAATAGAAATTATCAACGGACCAAATCTGAACCTATTAGGCACGCGCCAACCCGAAATTTATGGGCATCATACTTTCGAAGATTATATCCTTAGATTAAAAAATGAGCACCCCTTAATAAACCTTGTGTACTACCAAAGCAATATCGAAGGCGAACTTATCGACCGCTTGCAACAGTGTGAAGCCAACGGCATTATTCTCAATGCAGGTGCTTATACGCATACCTCTATTGCTATTGCTGATGCCATTGCAACGATTAGCGTACCTGTTATAGAAGTGCATATATCTAATGTATGGAAACGAGAATCTTTCCGACACCACAGTTTTTTAAGCCCTTATTGTGCTGGTGTAATAGCAGGATTCGGACTGGAAAGCTACCGATTGGCTTTGCTATATTTTTTGCAAAAATTGTCGCAGTAGGCTATAAACTACGAGTAGAAACGCTGCGACCACCTAAGTTGTGTTTGATGAAGACAACAAACACGGCGAAAAGTACATAAAAAATGTTAAAAATTTTGTTTTTATTTGCGGTACTGTTTAAATTAACTGTTAGTTTATAATTCTCATCATACTACTATACATTTAACAGCCAGAAATAACATTTCTTTGAGAAATGTTATTTCTGCAAGGAGACCCTACGCTATGCAAAAATGTACAGTAGTATGAATTTTTATACAAGTTAGTTCTAAGCATTATTTTTTCTATGAAAACAGAAGCACCTTTCATGGGATTTATCGTGGCTTTTATCATAGGGCTACTACTACCAATTAAAATAATGTGGCTATGGCTATGGCTATTCGTACTACTGCTATGCCTATCCTATTTTGTGTTGTATAGCAGGCGACTATGGAGACTTCATTACAATTGGTTATTTTCTATTCTTACCCTATTTTTCTTTATTGCCTTAGGGCTTATCCGCACCCAACAAACCACCCCCACAGATTTAGAAGACCTTTCCCAAGCCGTTTATATAGAAGGCACGGTTTGCGCTGAGTTTACTGAAAGTGAATCCTTTTTTCGCTGTCAGCTCATTATCGAGGCTTATCGGGATAGTTTGCAAAGCTATCCTATAGCGAGCAGAAAGTCTTGGTTGTATATACGTAAAGATAGTAGCAGTAATATCTCCTCGCTTCCTATACGTTATGGTTCGCAGTTGCTTTTAGCGACATCTGCATGGCGCATTGATACGCCCAAAAATCCTATGGCTTTTGATTTTGCGGCTTACTCTGCAAATCAAGGTGTTTATTATCAGATTTTTACAGACCTTTCACAAACTAAATTACTCGCTCATAAGCCCCCTCATTTAATCATGGCTTATGCCCTTCGTGCCAGACATTACTTAGCTAACATACTCGCTTTTCATATAGAGAGCAAAGAGGCTTATGGGATTGCATCGGCAATTTTGATAGGAATAAGAAGCCATATCGATGAAACAGTGCAAACAGCTTATGCAGAGGCTGGGGCTACTCATATTTTAGCTGTTTCGGGCTTGCACGTAGGTATTGTATATTGGATACTACTCACTTTTGTAGGGTATTTCGCTCGGGATTGGTGGAGCAAACTTTTATTTTTGGGGCTTGTACTTTTCGTACTTTGGGCTTATGCTTTTGTTACGGGGCTTTCACCCTCTGTATTGCGTGCGGCTACGATGTTTTCGGTAGTGGCGATTGGCAAAGCGATAGCGAGGCGCAGTAATATTTATAATACTTTGGCATTTTCGGCTTTTGTTTTGTTGATGTACGACCCTAAGTTGCTCTATGCTGTAGGCTTCCAACTTTCGTATGCCGCAGTTTTGGCGATTGTATATTTGCAACCCAAATTTGCTGCTTTATGGACTCCACGCTATCGCATTATTGATTATTTTTGGCAACTTACTTGTGTTTCTTTTGCAGCTCAAATCGGTACGGCAGCGATTGGTATGTATTATTTTGGGCAATTCCCAACTTATTTTTGGCTCTCCAATTTTTTTGTTATTCCTTCGGCATTTTTGATTTTAGTCATCGGATTTGCAATGTTTATATTGTCTTCTTTTGATATTATCGCAAGCTGGTTAGGGACTGCCTTAGAGCATTTGATTCTGACAGTTAATGCACTTATTGATAGCTTTTCGCTACTTCCTTTTTATGCTTGGAAATCGCTATACCTCACAGCAGCTGAGATATACATTTTCTATGCTTTGATTCTTTGCTTTATTTTGTTTTATGAAAAGCGGCGTTTGCGTTGGTTTGTGTTAGGATTTAGCTGCATACTGCTTTTTAGTAGCCTACAATTTTATAGAAGTTGGAAGGCTTATGGACAGCAAGGCATTGCTGTATATGATATTGGCAGAGAAGCTAATGTAGCTATTTCGGAAGGCAATGAAGTATATTTTTGGTTAGACTCAAGCCTTTACCATCACAAGAAAAAAATAGATTTTGCTGCTGATAACCACTGCAAAAGCAAACGCTTATTACACAAAAATTACAACTATTTCGGTAAGGACAAACCCTATTTACACTTCAAAATTGGGGATAAAACCCTGCTTTGGTGTAGGCAAAGAATCATAGAGCAAAAGCTCGATGTAGAAGCCGATATTGTAGTTATCAGTCATCAATATAAGTACAAACCACTTGACTGCTCTGCACTAAAAGCTGAACAAATCGTGCTCGATGCCTCTAATGCTATACAATGGAACAAGCAAGCCGAAGAAGATATTATGCGCAGCAATCCCAATATTCGTGTGCATAATATACACAAAGAGGGAGCCTGGACGCTGTTTTGGTAAAAGGTAAAAATGATCGCATGGAGTGGGGTTCTTTTTCATAAAAGTTTGCTAATTTTGCACCTTAAATTTTATCAAAACTATTTTAATGCAAAATCAAGCGATAGGTGTATTTGATAGCGGTATTGGTGGGCTTACTTTAGCCCGCGCACTCAAAATAGCACTTCCCGAAGAACAGCTTATTTATTTTGGCGATACAGCACATTTGCCTTATGGAGATAAATCTACGGCTGCTTTGCAGGCTTATGTCATCAAAGCACTTGATTTTTTTCTCAAGCAAAAGGTAAAGTGTGTGCTTATTGCTTGCAACTCCGCCTCAGCAGCAGCCTACGAGCTTGCCAAAGAATATACAGCCTCAAGAGCAAAAGTTTTTAATGTCATAGATCCGACAGTAAACTACATCGCAAAACATAGCGAAAAAATACATATTGGGCTTATTGGCACAAGGCAGACCGTAAACTCTGGTGTTTATAACGAAAAACTTAGCCGCCTTGCACCTCAAATGCAGTTGCATTCATTAGCTACACCGCTACTCGCCCCGATGATTGAAGATGGTTTTTTTAATAATCAAATTAGCCGTAGCGTTATCCGTGAGTACTTATCCTCGCCTAAGCTCAAGGCTATTGAAGCCTTAGTTTTGGCATGCACGCATTATCCTTTGATTCAAAAAGAAATTGAAGATTTTTACAAGCATCAAATCCCCGTCATAGATAGTGCAGGGCTTGTAGCCGAAGAAGTTAAAACTTATCTCAATCAAAATCAATTACTGCGAGAAGCACCCAGCGTATCAGATAAGTTTTATGTCTCGGATTTTACACCCGCTTTTGAAGCTACTACACGGATATTTTTTGCTAAAAAAGTAAAACTCAAATTGTACAAACTTTGGGAATAAACAAAGCAGTTAGCTAAAGATAAAAATAATTGTAGCTGTTTATTAGCTAAAAAGCTCATAAACAGCCACCTATAAAAACAATAAAGGTAGGGCTATTTGATATTGCTTACTTTTACCAAAAAATAACAATCCTGTATGCCACACATGGCTTGTTATTAGGGTCTGAAAGAAGATAGTAAAAAGTACGGCTAAGTCTTTTTTATCGTTAAATACTGTTAATTAGGGTTTTCCTTCAGACTTAAGACCGTATTTTTGTACCCTCGAGAAAAAAATTTGTAATCATTAGTTTAAAGATTTTCAATGGTTTTCCGAATTATTCTGTGTGGCTTGTGTTTTTGGATAGCTTTTGCTACGCATACGCAAGCACAAGTAGATATAGATTCCCTCACACATCAACCTTCCGATACTACGCTGTTAGATAGTCCGCAAGATAGTGTAGAAATAGATAGCGTAGCTATGGATTTAGCCGACGTACCCATGACCGATGATTTTGCAACCGTCGTAGAGTATTCTGCTGACGATTCTATTCATTTTGATATGGCGACAGAGGTTATATCGCTATACAAAAATTCTAAAATTACTTATGGTATCATAGATTTGAAAGCAGAGGATATTACCATTGACCTCAACGAAAATGTTCTCAATGCTGTCGGGCGTAGGGATACGAATAATGTGTTACAAAACACCCCCATTTTTAAAGAAGGCAAAGAAACCTACGAAGCCGAGGCTATTCGCTTTAATTTCAAAACACAAAAGGCAATAGTCAAGCGGGTGCGCACCCAGCAGGGCGAAGCCTATCTGCTCGGTGAACGCATCAAAAAAGATGAAAAAAATAATATGTTTATCCAAACAGGGCTTTATACGACCTGCGAAGCCGACCACCCCCACTTTGGTATTCGTGCCAATAAAATCAAAATGATTGGAAGTAAACAGATTATCTCTGGTCCATTTCAACTCATTATATCAGATATTCCAACGCCCATAGGTTTTCCTTTTGGTATCGTACCTGTGCCTAAAGCAAGGGCTTCTGGCATACTCATGCCAAGCTATGGCGAAACGCGCGAACGTGGTTTTTTCTTGCGCAATGGTGGCTATTATTGGGCTATTAGTGATTATATAGACTTATCGCTCATGGGAGAGATTTATTCTAAAGGTATTTATGGCGTTACGGTGCAAAGTCGTTATAATAAACGATACCACTATACAGGCAATTTTAGATTCATGTATAATAACCGTGCAGAAGGCGAACGCGGTACGCTCAATCGCTCCTCCGCGAGCGACTTCAAGCTCATGTGGTCTCATAATCCACAGCCTCGAGGCTCATCGCGCTTCTCTGCATCAGTAAATGCTGGTACGACCACCTTTGATAGAAATAACTCTTTTAACCAACAAGACTTTCTCAACGCCTCGCTCAACTCGAGTATTACCTATTCCAAAACTTTTGAAGGCACACCCTTCAACATGACAACGAGCCTAAGGCATAACCAAAACGTACAAACAGAAATTATTACCGTATTCCCAGAGGCAAACCTCGGTATGAACCAAGTCGCCCCTTTCAAAAATATTATACGCAACACCCGTTCACCGCTCAACCAACTGCGATTTTCGTATAGCCTAAGAGGTAAAGCAGAAGTAAATAATGTCTTTAGAACGGCAAGCGTCTCAGGGCTACGCGTACTTAATGCCGCAGAAGTAGGAGATACCGTAGCCTTCAACTTATCTAATATGGCGCAAATGCTCGAAAATACGAATATGGGTATGCAACACACCATTCCTATCTCGACTTCAGCTACGATATTGAGATATATAACCGTTACGCCACAAGCCAATATCACACAAACGATCTATCGTGAAAGCTATGATTATAGGTGGTTGCAAGGCAATGAAGTAGAAATTGATACCATAAGAGGTGTATCTCAATTTTATAGCTACGACATCGGTGCAAATGCTACGACACGCCTTTATAGCTTTTTTAGTTTTGGAGAAAACGCCAAAGTGCAAGCCTTCAGGCACATGCTTACACCTACCATAGGCTTCAACTACCGACCAGATTTTGCTGACGAACGTTTTGGTTTTTATCAAGAAGTTCCCATTGACAACGAAGGCAATACACGCCCCTTCTCAAGACTCGATGGAAACTACGGACGACCAAGCATGGGCAGACAAGGCGCAGTGAGCCTATCGCTCGATAATAATGTAGAAATGAAACTCTTGCAAGCCGACGGCACTACAAAGAAAGTACCTATCCTCGAAAACTTTCAAGTCAGAGGAAACTACAACCTCGCCGCCGATTCTTTTAACCTCTCGAACGTAGATATGAGCATGCGTACACGCCTTTTTGAGAAAATTACAATCAATGCGGGCGGCACCGTAGACCCCTATACCTACGAACTTCTACGCATTGACTCCACAGGAACAGGCGCAAATGACTTTAGAGTGCAGCAACGCCGCGTTGATGAGTTTGCATGGCAAAACGGACAAGGACTTGGAAACCTCAGTAACTTTAGAGTAGCACTAAGCACTACTATCGGTCCAGACCTCTTTAAAAAAGGTGGAGGAAAAGGTGAAGATGGAAAAGAAGAAGAAGAAGAAAACGGAAAAAAATATAAAAGCGATAAAGGCTCACAAGAAGACCTCGATTTTATCAATGATAACCCAGATTTATATGTAGATTTTTCAGTCCCATGGTCGCTAAACTTTGGCTATAACATCAACTACAGAAAAAATGGATTTGCGCCCGCAGTAGTTACACAAACCGTAGATTTTAGAGGCGATGTGAGCATTACTGAAAAATGGAAAATCCGATATCAAACAGGTTATGATATTGTGCAAAAAGAATTTTCTTTTACACAGTTCGAAATTCATAGAGACTTGCACTGCTGGCAACTTTCCGTAAACTGGATTCCATTCGGACCCAGACAATCCTACACCCTAAACCTCGGTGTAAAAGCGGCTATGCTACAAGACTTAAAACTCGCCAGAAGAAATAGCTGGTACGATAGAAGATAAATCCAAAAAACGGTAGTGTATAACAAGTAATGCTTAGAACTAACAGTTCTTTGAGAACTGTTAATTTTGAAAGACTTTGAGCATTATATCTTTAAGACTACCCAAAAAACAAGCAAATCCAACGATATAAACAAAAATCAAAAATAAAGATTCCAGTGCCATTCAAGATTTTGCTACTTTGTGAGAGGTCTCACAACGGTTGCAAGTCATGAGATTGGCTACATGCCCAATAATAAGACCCAAAGCAGCAGCATAATGACCGTAGTGCCAAAGCGAAGAGTAAGACTCAAGAAAGACTGCCAATACAAAAAGCGAAAAACTTCCCCATAAAATAAGGCGTATCCACATTATTTTTGTGCGACGTGCAGAGTGCCATACTGCCAAGAAACCTAATAATATAAACACATAATCCCAACTAAAAAAACTATCCGCATGAAAATGCACCTCGCCCTCTTCATGTACATGCTCACCCGCAGCCGCATAACCAGCAAAAAAAAGCGGAACAATTAAGCAATGTGCTAAGCAAAGCAAAGAAGCAAAAATACCTGAAAAATCAGATAACGAACGGTGGCGGAAAAAAGACATATCTTTGTATGATTATATGAATAGGTATAATATCTATAACGCAATAGGAATAACTAAATAAACAAACTCAATGCGATTTAGTTGCAAACAGCCTATTTATTTTGTGAGTTAGCTCGTACTATATATGTTTCCATAGTGTGGGGGGTATGGTCTAACCATTTGAACCCCAATATCTCTACAGCCTATAGTAACAAGGTTACGCTATAAATTTGCGCACTAAGCGTTCTGCCCGAACGCTTAGTGCGCAAGTTTATCTCAAATAAATGTTAGTTTTGATTTGCAAAAATTACTGTCTCAATTCATACTACTGGACGTTCTCCATATAGAACTAACATTTCTTTGAGAAATGTTAGTTCTAAGCCCATTTTTCCATAAGTATGATAGTAGTATGGTCTCAATTAAAAAAGTTGCAATACAGCCTCAGCAGTAGGCAAGTTATTATAATGAAATTTACCTTTGACAACACCATCTTGCAAAACAATAATACCAGGATTAGCGCGAATCATTGCCTTAAGCTCCGTAGCATCAGAATAATAATAAGGAAGCGGGAGCTGTACTTCATGTCTAAAATTCTCATAAGCAGAATCTGAAGTCAATACAAACATATTCAAATCTGGTGCCTTTGTTTTGAGTGCGTTAATCAGCGCATTGAGGTCGGCATAAAGTTGCTCTTTTTTATGTGCGGATTTTACATCGTGTATGACCAGCATAAACTGCTTGCCCTCGAGCGACTCTTCTGTAATCTCACCCTCGTCGTTCCAAATATTATAGCCCTCTATCGTAGGTTTTATATCATCAGCATTGACAGTAACCATATCTTTGAAGGTATAACTCTTATCCTTAGGATACTCATCAAACTCATGAAGCTCGCCATCTTTTTCCATAATATACTTAAAAATAGGCTGCCCCTTAGGCTCACGCAATTCTTTGATATTATTACCTACTTTATAAGCCCGAAAGTCTATAGGCGGCAAGTTAGCAATTGCATAATAGCAAAGAAATGAAGTAGCTAAAAGAGCACCCAAAACAATACCCGCTACAGCGCCACTAAAATGATTGCGGTAGTGATTGAGCCGCTGATTGGTCAGTAGCAAAAACCCCGTAAGCACGGTAAGTATTATATCTTTGATAAGCGTACCAGCAGGCGTAAGTTTAATGGCATCGCCAAAGCAACCGCAATCCGTAACTTTATCAAACTTCCAAGAATAGAACGTAAGTGCCGTAAAAAATAGAATCATCAAAAACACAGCCCAAAGTGTGAGCTTTGTCTTGAAGTTTAATATCAAAGCAACTCCTAATACAACCTCTGCAACTACAATAAAAATAGCAATAGCTAAAGCATAAGGCTGAAACAACTCAAAATAAGGAGCTATAAAACCAAAAAACTCTTTATCACCCGCAAAAACAGAGAAATACTCCTCCATTTTGATTTTTGTACCAATAGGGTCTATAGCTTTTACTGCGCCCGAAAAAACAAATAATGCGCCGACAATAATACGAATAAGTGCGTGTATCGCTTGCATAAGTTATGGTTTTAGTATGTTTAATAGAAATAATTAGTTTTTAGATTTGATACTAACAGGCTGGATAGCCGAGCCCACTCTCTCCTTGTAATTGCAATCAATCTAATCAATCAATAAAAAGAGGCGGGGGAGGCTTGTATTGAATATCATCTGTTCGTACCGAAAGCTTACTAAGATTTCTCAATGCTTACAGGCTGTGGAATTTGATTTTGATTGATATTGCTTTTAGGCGGATGCGCCTCTTCTTGTAAAAGAATCATTGCAAAAACAGCATAATTCACAATATCATAATAATTGGCATCTACGCCTTCCGATACCATAGTTTTGCCTTCATTATCCTCGATGCGCTTAATGCGAAGCAGGCGCATCAAAATAATATCCGTAATACTTCCAACACGCATCACACGCCATGCCTCGCCATAGTCATGATTCTTACGGCTGAGTAGCTTCAGGCTATTTTCTACGTATTGGCTATAATACTCAACCACTTCTTTGAGTGGAACGTCCAAACGGCCGTCTTCCTTCAAACGAGATTGCATCAAAGCGACAATGCCGTAGTTGATAATACCGATAAACTCTGAAAGTACATCGTCAGAAACAAGCTGCTTACCTTTTTCTTGAATCGTACGTATGCGGCGCGCCTTGATATAAATCTGGTCTGTAATCGAAGGCAAACGCAATATACGCCAAGAAGTACCGTAATCTTTGTTTTTACGCTCAAACAACTCACGACAGACGGCGATGACCTGTCGATATTGAGCTAAGGTTTTGTCCGTCAAAATTTTGAATTTATAGATTGTAAATTAAATTTTTATAGCGAACTTTGCAACGCTATATACTACACAAATTTGTCATACAAACCAATAGGCTTATTAAGGCCACTGCAAAGTCGTAAAAACAAAAATACTATTTTTATCTGAAAATAGGATACAATGCACTAAATATTTTGATAAAATCATTGTTTTTGCTAGGTGCTTAGCCCTTGAAATGCGCACAGCATAAAGCCGTAAAAATACCAAAAACAAATGCAAAACCATATACCCTCTCTTTCCAAACGTTTAAAAACAGCAAAAGCAGTAGTCTTAGACCTACACTACTTTCCACCCCTCGATTTTTTTGCTGTATGCGAGCAAATTCCCCATATTTATATCGAGCGACAGGCACATTATATCAAACAGAGTTATACAAACCGCTGTCGCATTCGGGGTGTGAATAAAATATTAGATTTGAGCGTCCCGGTCGAAAGGGGAAGCCAGCGTAAATGCCTCCCCGAGGTAGCCATTGCTTACCAAGAGGCTTGGGTAGCGCAGCATTTGCATAGCATTCGCTCTGCTTATGGCAATACACCTTTTTTTATTTATTATTACGATTATTTTGAGCGCATTTTACAACAAAAACCCAAGCACCTATTTGAGCTAAATCTTGAAATACTGACAAATTGTCTAAAATTTGTAAATTTAGACATAAAGATAAATTTTACTGAAAAGTTCTATACAGATTACGAAAGCACCGATATGATAGATTTGCGCACACAAATACACCCTAAAAAGACTGCCATTTTTAAGTATCCTGCTTATACTCAAATTTTTGGTAATGAATTTGCTCAAAATTTAAGCATATTAGATTTGCTATTTAATCAGGGTACGCAGGCTAAACAGTATTTGCAAGATGTAGCCAAATCTAATGCTCATGCTTAATTTGCCAAGAAAAGCTAGTGGCATATTAGGATTTGTAAAAACTATTCATTATCTTGTTTTTCATAAAAAACACTGCCTTATATAGCAAGTTGCAAAACAAATGCTTATATTCTTACGTTTTAATAATTACAACGTATGAATTTTGCCGTAAATTTGCATCATAATAAGGCATACTTACAAAGCATAGCATATCACTATAATAGGCACAAATAAAGGATATATCAATGGAAAATGTTAATTTCTCAAAAAGCGTAAAAGAAGTTATCATACTTAGTCGAGAGGAAGCCTTACGACTCGGTCATGATTACATCGGTACGGAGCATTTGCTTTTAGGAGTAATTAGAGGCGGTGAGGGTGTAGCCCATGCTATTCTAACCAAAACTATTGGCGAATTATCAGAAGTCAAAATAGAAATAGAGCGTGCCACCAGAGGTACAGCTACTTATAACGTGCGCAACCTCACAAACGTGCCTCTTACAAGACAAGCAGAAAAAGTACTGAAAATAACACGCTTAGAAGCACGTGTATTTAAAGTCAAACTTGTAGGCACAGAGCATTTATTGCTTGCCATGCTTAGAGATGAGGATAACATTGCCACGCAAATTTTAGATAAATTCAATGTTACTTACGAAATAGTAAAAGAAATGTTACAATACCACAATCAAAGTGATAAGCCCGTAGCCGGACCAGATACCGATGACAACGATGACGATTCGTCTCGTATATTCGGTGGAAGCTCACGTGGCGATAGCGGAAGCAAAACTGAAAAATCACGCACACCAGTGCTCGATAACTTCGGAAGAGACCTTACTAAGTTTGCCGAAGAAGATAAGCTCGATCCAATCATAGGACGAGAAAAAGAAATTGAAAGAGTAGCACAAATACTATCAAGAAGAAAGAAAAATAACCCTATACTCATAGGCGAACCAGGCGTAGGTAAAACAGCCATCGCCGAAGGACTTGCACTGCGCATCGTGCAGAAAAAAGTCTCACGCATACTTTTCAATAAAAGAGTAGTTACACTTGATTTAGCTTCACTCGTCGCCGGTACTAAGTACAGAGGGCAATTCGAAGAACGAATGAAAGCAGTCATGAACGAGCTCGAGAAAAACTCAGATATTATTCTCTTCATAGATGAGTTGCATACGATCGTAGGGGCAGGAGGTGCATCAGGATCCCTCGATGCTTCTAATATGTTTAAACCAGCACTCGCAAGAGGTGATATACAATGTATTGGTGCCACTACACTCGACGAGTACCGTCAATACATAGAAAAAGATGGTGCACTTGCAAGGCGTTTTCAAATGGTTATGGTCGACCCTACATCTGTAGAGGAAACCGAACTTATACTTGCTAATATCAAAGATAAATACGAAAAACATCACCACGTCAGATACGACGACGAGGCCATAAAAGCCTGCGTAAAACTCTCTGATAGATATATTACCGATAGATTCCTGCCTGATAAAGCCATAGACGTGCTCGATGAAGCAGGCGCAAGAGTTCATATCAATAATATTCACGTCCCTGATGAAATTATAAAACTCGAAGAAAAAATCGAAGACGTGAAAGACGAAAAAAATAAAGTCGTCAAAAATCAAAAATATGAGCAAGCCGCACAGCTACGTGATAGAGAAAAACGACTCTTAGAAGAGCTCGAACAAGCTAAACACAGATGGGAAAACGAAACAAGGGAAAAAGTATATCCCGTTACAGAAGACAACATAGCAGAAGTAGTCGCTATGGTTACTGGAGTTCCTGTCAAGCGTATTGCACAAAGTGAAGGTCAAAAACTTCTCAATATGAGAGAGGCTATTCAAGATAGCGTCATCGGACAAAAAGAAGCCATAGATAAACTTGCAAGAGCTATACAGCGAACAAGAGTAGGCTTGAAAGACCCCAATAAACCCATTGGTACTTTCATGTTCCTCGGACCTACAGGAGTAGGAAAAACCGAACTGGCTAAAGTTTTGGCTACCTACCTCTTTGATAGAGAAGATGCACTTGTCAGAATTGATATGAGTGAGTATATGGAAAAATTCTCCGTATCAAGGCTCGTAGGCGCACCTCCAGGATATGTAGGATACGAAGAAGGAGGCCAACTCACTGAAAAAGTCCGTAGAAAACCCTACTCAGTGATATTATTAGACGAAATAGAAAAAGCACACCCCGATGTGTTCAACATCTTGTTGCAAGTACTCGATGACGGTATCCTTACAGACGGGCTTGGAAGACGTGTAGATTTTAGAAATACAATCATTATCATGACTTCTAATATCGGTGTGCGCCAACTCAAAGATTTTGGTGCTGGCGTAGGCTTTGCTACACAAACCAGAGAAGATGCTATGGACGACATGATGAAAGGTACCATTCAAAAAGCATTGAAAAGAGCCTTCTCACCAGAGTTCCTAAACAGATTAGATGATATTATTGTATTCAACTCACTCGAGCGTGAAGACTTACATAAAATTATCGATATCTCGCTCAGCAAACTCTTTGGAAGAATCAAAGACCTCGGATACGAAATACGTCTTACCGAAAAAGCCAAAGATTTGCTCTCTGAAAAAGGATATGACCCACAGTATGGTGCAAGACCGCTAAACCGTGCCATACAAAAATACCTCGAAGACCCTATTGCCGAAGAATTACTCAAAGGCGAAATCGAAGAGGGGGATACCATTGTCGCTGACTACGAAGAAGGAGGCGAAACACTTTTTGTCAAAATAGAAAAAGCAAAAAGCCAAGAAGCAAAATAAGTGTTGAAAAATAGCTTTATAGCTAAACAAAATATCAATTCAAAAACGCCCGAAATGCTCGGGCGTTTTTTATGATACAACATAATTACGCACGATTCAAGAAAAATATATATTTGCCAGCCAGAAATAACATTTCTCAAAGAAATGTTATTTCTGTTTTTTAGAACGAAGCATTTGATAAGACCGTATCAGCTCTAATAACCTACAAACCAAGTACTTATTTTCCACGCTTAAACTATACGCCTTTGCCACACGAACAAATATTTTCAGATTTATACGTTTTAGAGCCCGCCGGAGTCTTAGCCGGACCCTTAGTAGGGCAGTTTTTTGCCGAGCTTGGCGCAAAAGTATGCAAAATAGAAAACCCACATACTGGAGGCGACGTAACTCGGGGGTGGAAGCTACCCTCCGAAACGACCCAGCAAGATTTTTCTGCTTACTTTTCGGCAGCGAATTGGGGAAAACAATCTATTAGCTTAGACTTGAAAACCCAAACCGATGCTTTTGATAAGTTAGTAGCGCAAGCCGATGTCATTATCGTAAACTTCAAACCCGGAGATGCACAAAAACTACACGCTGACTACGAAAGACTTTCAAAAATAAATCCAAGCCTTATTTATGGGCATATCACAGGCTATGGCAATGATGATGCACGTGTGGGCTATGATGCACTTATACAAGCAGAAAGCGGTTTTACTTATATGAACGGCGAAGAGAATCCCGTTAAAATGCCCGTTGCACTTATTGATATTCTGGCTGCTCATCAGCTCAAAGAAGCACTACTTCTCGCACTCTTGCAGCGCGCAAAAACAGGTAAAGGCAGTTATATCAAAGTTTCTCTTTTCGATACTGCCGTCGCATCCTTAGCCAACCAAGCTACAAACTGGCTTTGCGCCAAGCACATCCCACAGCGCATCGGTAACGAACACCCGAATATTGTGCCTTACGGCAAAATTTTTCACTCCGCTGAAAATGAAGGTTTTGTATTGGCAGTAGGTAGCGATGGGCAGTTTGCCAAACTCTGTCAATTTCTCGAGCTCGAGGAGCTGAGTGTAAAATTTCCTAAAAATGTGCAAAGGGTGCAAAATAGAGAAGAAGTGCATCAAACCTTAACTTTAGCTTTCCGCCAACGGCATATTGGTGATATTTTAGTAAATTTGCAAAAATTGCATATTCCCGTAGGCAAATTACGTAGCATGGACGAAGTTTTTGCACAGCAAGCAGCAAAAAGGCTTATCCTCGAGCGGGCTGACGAATCCAGCATCAAAGGATTACGCACTTTTGTAGCTGAGGCAGATTTTCTACCACGCAAGCCTCTGGATAAACCTCCTCATTTATTATAGCATTTCCCTGCGAGTGGGCTAAAACCCTACCCTTGGGGTTTAATCAAAACATCATGTACGGAAAAAATTTTAAAATAGGAATTTTGGGCGGCGGGCAGCTCGGGCGAATGCTTTTGCAACCTGCCATAGATTTAGATTTGAATCTAAAAATTTTAGACCCTGACAAAAATGCACCTTGTAGCCTTTGGGCAACGGAATTTGTAGTCGGAAGCCTGACAGATTATGACACAGTCATGAGTTTTGCTACTGACTGCCAAGTGCTTACCGTAGAAATCGAGAATGTCAATACCGAAGCACTCAAAGATTTACAAAAACAAGGGGTAGCAGTTTATCCCGAAGCCCATATTTTGCATTTAATTCAAGATAAATGCGCGCAAAAGCAGTTTTACCAAAAACATCAAATTCCTACGGCTGATTTTGTGCTTACACAAAACAAAAGCGAACTCTCAACCTTAACACACCGCCTACCCGCTGTGCACAAACTCGGACGTGGTGGCTATGACGGTAGAGGAGTGCAAATGCTCAAAACCCAAGCTGAATTAGAAAAAGGCTTTGATGCACCTTCTGTTTTGGAGGATTTGGTAGATATAGACAAAGAGCTTTCTGTCATTGTGGCACGCCGTCCCAGTGGTGAAATGCGTGCTTTTCCCGTCGTAGAGTTAGTGTTTGACCCTCGCTACAACTTAGTAGATTATTTGCTATCCCCAGCAAATATCACGGCTGAGATAGAAAAGGAGGCTAAAGATTTGGCATTTCGTGTCGTAGAAGCGATGAATTTTGTAGGTCTGCTCGCCGTAGAGCTTTTTTTAGACAAAAATGGCAATGTACTTGTCAATGAAGTCGCTCCTCGTCCTCATAACAGTGGTCATCAAACTATAGAAGCGGCGCAAACTTCGCAATTTGAGCAGCATCTTCGCGCTATTTTAGATTTGCCTTTGGGCAGTACGGAGTTGCTTGCACCTTCGGCTATGGTCAATATTATTGGTGCGGAGGGCTACACAGGTGAAGTGTATTATGAAGGCATGGATAAAATATTGGCTATCGAGGGCGCGCACCCCCATCTTTATGGGAAAAGCATAACGAAGCCTTCTCGTAAAATGGGACATATCACCATTGTGGACAAAGATACAGCTTCGCTTTTGGAAAAGATAAAACTAGCTAAATCTTGCCTCAAGGTAATTAGCCGGTAGATAATTTTCTAAAATAAAGCTCTTAGTCCAACTACTCAAAACTTAATAGCCATCAATCAAAAGATAGTACTGCCCCAAGAGGCTGCTTTATAGGGGTGTACGACAACGTTGCTAAATTGGCTCCGAAATAACATTTCTGACAGAAATGTTATTGCTAACTAGCCCTGAAAAAAACAAAAAACTTAGCGCAGCCTCGTTTTTTTTTTCTTGCTTTTTTCTGTTGTGAGCATGTCTTGATACTTGAATTTTCTGTTTGAAAGTTATGTAAATATAAATAAAGCGTAAACTTTGTTATTTGTACCAACCTTATTCTTGTTTTCTTCGTTGAAAATTAGCAGTATCTAAGCTATTATTTTTCAAAAATTGAAGTAATTGCAAAAGTTAAAGGGTGCATTCAAAACAAACTTTTTAGTGTTTGGTGCGGACAGCAAACACGGCGAGCGTAGTTTTATTGAAGCATAAGATTATTTTACAATCATACTCATACTACTGTACATTTTTTCCATAGCCTGTGGGGGTTGCAACCCCCACAGGCTATGGAAAAATAAGCTTAGAAATAATATTTCTTAGATAAATGTTATTTCTGGCCGCCAAATGTCTATGTAGTATGTGTTACAATATGAACTGCACCTGAAAGTAAATTTATAAAGAAAAGCAGAGTTTATATTTAAATTACCCCAACAAAATGAATCATTCTGTAGAAAATGTAACGCTTTACGCTGTTTTTATACAAGATGTATTGCGCAACTACGAGGATAAGCAAGAAGAGTACGCCGAGCTTTTTGCTATGACAGCGGGCTATCCTATTGATGAGCCTTTTGCCAAAGTACCGATGAAGTTATATAATGATATGTGTACTTGGATAGAAGTGAATTTAGGTAGATTTAATCTCATCAGAATTGGTAGAAATATTGGCGAGACGGTGCATCAAAATTTAGTAGCACAAGATCTTATTCAACAGGCAACGGAACCACTTGGTGTGATGCAATGCTTAGTTATAGCCGCTTCTCAAATGATTCAAGATCCAGAAGGTAGAGGCTGGGAGATAGTATCGCATGATAGTAAATCAATTGTTATGAGGCGCACACAAACTTTTAATAGTATTTTACAGCTCGGTCTTTTAGATGGACTTATACGTAAAACAGGCGTATCAGGTGTAAAGGTAGATTATATCAAAAAAGAAACTGAAGGAGCGGAGTTTGATGAGTACTTGATTACTTGGCTTAAATAAGCCATAGCAGCTGTTAAAAAAACAATGTTAAAATAAAATTTCACCTTTTATGTGGGCAGCCTTTACCCCACCCGCAGCCACTCCTAATCTTAGTAGGGGCGCTATAGGAAGCTCTTCTCCTTTTCAAGGTGGGGGGATTAAGGGTTGGTTGCAAAAATGCTTTATAAAGAGCTACAAGCAAATCGCCAGACAGAAATAACATTTCTCTGAGCAATGTTATTTCTAAGCCCATTTTACACTCAAAAAGACACAAAAAAACCTGCATTTTCTTAGGAAAACGCAGGTTTTTTTGATATTTATCTTCGACTATAAGCAATTAACTCTTTGCTTACTCTTGGATTTTTACGTTCACAGTCATTTGTCCAGCTTGGTTAGCAGATTCAACAGCTGCAATGTGTACCAAACCGTGCTTACCTTCAGAAGTACGGAAAGCAAATACTTGATCTCTCTGTAAACGGTTCACTCTTGAGCTTGAGCTTTCAGCACCAGCACCTGTGTTGTCAGGCTGCGTACCGTTAGCCCACGCCTCTACAAGATCATTAGCATCTTCTATGCCTACAAAGTTAGAAGCACTAAGTGAAGTATTGCGGAAACGAGTATCAGCACGGTTAGACCAGCGAGCTACTTCATCAAATACAAATACAACAGATTCGTCTCTGAGTGAGCCTAATACTGCACCTTGACCGCCAGCAGAAGCGCCCACAAGGTAAGTCATATCTACTACACCAGGGTTGCTACGCGCTTGGCTAAGCAAAAGTACGTTACCGTTGTCAGCATCTAAGAAGCTACCCAAAGAAGTATTGTTCTGCGCACCCATAAGTACACTTGTGTGTGATTTAAGAGGCGTAGGATCAGCTGCGCCAGTGCCTACTTCGATAGAGAAGTTACGCTGTGCAGTAGCACCATTGCGGTCTGTCAAGATAAAAGCAAATTCAATACTACGACCAGCGTCATCAGGCGTGGGAGTGTAGTTGAAGGTATAGCTTAAATTTGTATTGTTAGAAATAAGAGGATCGCCACGCTCAATAAGGTCAATAGTGGAAGTACCACGACGCACCTCAAATTTCTCGATACGATTATCCGCTACAACAAGTACATTAAAAGTTACTGCTTCACCTACTGCTTTCTGTCCTGATGGAGGCGTAAAGCTAATGTTAAGACCTTCAGGAAGCTCATCTTCTTCACTGTCGCAAGAAGTTACAAAAAAACCAAGAGCTGCGATTATCGCAAATAAGCTCAAACGATTAAACAGAATTTTGTTCATAAATTTTTAGATTTTTGGTTAATTAGAAAAATAAAAAGGTTTGTTAATACAAAACAAGTACATTAAATTTTACTTTTTGAAATACGTTAAGATTGCTAACAATGTTGCAAAAGTTGCCAAACATCAATATATACCTTTTGCGTACTCCTCAAAGTAAGGATTACAAGTATTAGTATAATCAAAATTCGTTCCCAAAATGATTCAACCTTTGACTATCAAT
Source organism: Bernardetiaceae bacterium (assembly GCA_020832465.1). Classification (GTDB taxonomy): domain Bacteria; phylum Bacteroidota; class Bacteroidia; order Cytophagales; family Bernardetiaceae; genus JAFIER01. The sequence goes on along the minus strand of JAFIER010000004.1, from coordinate 63,207 downwards.
TGAAGTTTGATTCTTATATTTTCATAAAAATACCTCTATTGCGATATTGTGCATCACTTAGGTATGTCTTAAAAAAAAAATTATACGAAAAGCGATGGCTAATTTACCTCTTCTTTAGGCTTATAAGGGGGCATAATCCAGCTATAATGATGCAAACCTCGTTTTTCTTGGCTCAAATCTATATCAGGATTGACAAGCGGTACATAAGGTCGTCCATTCCAAGAGACATTACTGACGGCATATATTTCTACTTCCGAAATTTGACGTTCGTTTTTGTATTTATCTTTCAAAAAATCTACAAAAATCAAAATCATATCGGGCTTGTATATCAAATCTTTATACTGCCCCTGCGTGATATAAGCAAGCGGGTACTCTCTATATACAGTTTGAGTTGCTTTATCTACTACCCTAAAATACAAACTTCCTTGCTTTGAACGCAACATCATGTGCCACGAAAAATTATGCCCCTCCTCAGACCAGCTCGAAGGATAGGGGTACAGAAAACCTCTTAACGGCACAAGTATCTGTACTGTTGCATACAAAAATAACAAAAATATTGCGATACGTTTATAAGTATCCTTATAGTAAATCCTTTCGCTACTATTAAAACTTGGCAAATGCACATAAGGAATACGGCACAAAAAACGGCGCAATAGCGAAGGCGGGAAAAATAGCGCGCTCATCGCTATCGAAAACCAAGGAAAAGTAGCAATACCAAATATAGCTACATTAGTAAGGTGAAAAAATATCGCTATGCCAAAAGCATAAGGACGGCTTCGCCTCCATATTAAAAGCGGTACAATAAATAAGTCAAAAAGCATGCCGCCATAACTCATTACCCAAGCAGTAAGAGGGTGTGCAATAAGTCCACCAATAAGTGGACGATTAGCTTTATAAGAGAGCCACATATCTAAGGGCTTGGCTAAAAGCCAATCAGGATTTACTTTAGCCGTACCTGCATAAAAATACACAACCGCCATCTGAAAAAGCAAAAGCAAACGCCAATAATGAGCCACATGACCGACCTGCGATACAGCACCACGGCGAACATCTAATGAAAAGGCTCGATGCGCAGGCATAAAGCAAAGCAACCAAGCCAATAAGCAATATAAATAGGTATGATTTACGTACTCAGCCTGCTCGAACAAAAAAATACTCGTCGTTCCCAAAGCAAAAACAACCGTCGAAAAGCGATAAAAAAGTCCTAATACTACAAAAATACCCGCTAATGCCGTCAGTATATAATGTGCGTAAAGCATATATACAGACTCCCAAGGCGGTAGCCACGAAAAAAATGGAAAGTTAAGCGCAGGCTCGCTCAACTCTTCAATAACTCCTATAAACAAATGATTGATAAACTCACCCGTCATCAAACCCGCTACAAGTACCCTAACATACACTAAAAAGGCAATATCTGTAGGTTGAAAAATCCAAGTTTTAAATTGCTGTAATCTGTTATGAGCCATGCCCCTTTTTTTACTACTTCAAATAATTTTAAACTCTATCTAAGCACCAGTGCTTTTTTATTATTTCAGCAAGTATTTGGTTATGAGCTTATTAAACAACTAAAAAGGGCTGTTATTTTTGTACCCTTACTTATCATTTTTATTAAGCACATACTACTATACATTTTTGCATAGCTTGGGGTTTGCAAACCCCAAGCTATGCAAAAATGGGCTTAGCAATAACATTTTTTTGAGACATGTTATTGCTGGCTAGCGAATGTCTATGTAGTATGATTAAGCATCTTCTTCTTGCATTTCTAAGGCTTTAATGCTTTCAATATCGGTATAGGGTTGAAAAAACGTAATAAAATCCGTACCTTTTCCCCTTTCACTCTCAACAATAATACTGGCTTCAATGCGACTAAGCAGCGTTTTGACAATAGATAAGCCCAAACCTGTAGAGCTTTCGTTTCCCGTAGGTTTTGCGCTCAATACTTGATACTTTCTAAAAAGTTTTTCTTTATCGCTATCGCTCAATCCTGGTCCTTCGTCTTTGATGTGTACTTCTACTTCGCTTTCAGGATTTTTGAGTTCGATTCGGATATAAATATTGCGACCTTCGGGGGAAAATTTCAGGGCGTTAGAGAGTAGATTATCGAATATTCGGTTTAGATACTCTTCATCGCCTTGAATATAAATTTTGGAGGCATCAGAATGAAAGTGCATTTGAATATCCTTTTGATGCGCCTGCTCGTGATAGCCTTTGATGATATGGCGCAATAATGCAGAGAGTTCTATTGGGACGAGCTTGACCTCTTTGGTCTTGGATTCAATGGCATTTATATCCAAAAAACGTTGAATCATGGAAGAGGCATCATTACAAACTTCATTGATTTGCGTTAAATAAAGTTTTTGCTCTTCGTTGAGTTCACCCACAAGAGGAATAAGTTGGGAAAAACCCTTAATGCGATTAAGCGGGGACTTTAAATCGTGAGCTACCATATTTACAATAGCTGTTTTCTCTTCGTTAAGCTCTTGTAATTTTTGATTTTGTGCTTCGACTTCGGCAGTACGTTTACTCACGATGCCTTCAAGGTGTACATTCGTTTGGCGCAGGTCTTCTATAAGTTTTTGATTTTCCTTTTTGAGTAAATAATTTTCAATGGCTTTATTGATTGTAAAGCGCAGTTCTTTAGAATCCCAAGGTTTCGAGACATACCTATAAATATCACAATCATTGATAGCACGGCTTATAATACGCCAATCGTTATAAGCAGTAAGCAAAATTCTAACTTTATCAGGATAGACCTCTCGCATGTGTTTGAGAAACTCCATACCACTCATATCAGGCATGCGCTGGTCGGTGATGATAACAGCTATTTTTTCTCTGTGCTCGGTGAGCAAACGCATACCCTCTGTACCAGACTGTGCCGTAAATAAAGTGTAGTCCGCTTTAAACTGTGCTTCGAACACTTCTAAGTTTGAGGCTTCGTCGTCTATGTATAAAATGGCAGAATGATCAACTCTCATTTTTTTGTTTAATTTTTTTGTATCTCGAGATAAGTACAAGGCTTACTCCTTTGCTTGCAAAAATTGTAGTTGTAATACTGTAACAAGATTTGGTAAAACAACATCTTTTTGCTCATTATGACTATCTCTTTGCAATATGTATAGTAGTATAGTTTGTTATAGCAAAGAAATGAAAAATTTTATAAATTGTTTGCCTACCTGTGGCTTAGCATGTCTCCTATGCAAGTACGTTTTGTAGGCGTAATAGTTGCAAAATAAGCCCATTTGCTTATACAAAGAAAACTATCTTACAAGCCGATTTATCGCCTGAATTTTCAATTATATTTTTTTGTATGATAGCAATTTTTTGATAATCAGCATTCAAAGCCCTTAAAGAAGGATTAAGCAACTTACCTATTTTCTGTACATAAAGGTTAAAAAATCATAGGCTATACAGATCGCAAGTATTCTGTAATAATGCCGTATGATAAAAGCTATAAATGTACAAAAAATTTAATAAAATACTGACTTACAAGACTTTTTTTTGTAAAGTTAGTCTAAATAAAGCGCATTTAATCAAAAAATAGCCAGTTTATACGGATTTCAAAAGCGCGAGGCTGTGCAATATAAAAAGGTGTATCATAAAAATTAGCAGCCGTTACGCCTTGAAGTACATTCCACATACGTAAAGATAGCAGTACGCGCTTGACTTTAAAATTAAAAAACAAGGTAGCAAGCGGGAATCCGCCTACACGCTCATCATTTTGCAAATAAAACTGATTGCTTGCAGGCGAATAAGCATTAGCCTGATAGCGACTATGATAATGAAAATCTACACCAAACTGCGCCTCCATAACGCTATCAAAAAGCATACGGTCATAGGTAATCAAAAGATTAGTAAAAAGTGTAGGCATACGCCATACGTCCTCGCCTTCTCGGTGGTTATACATCAACTTGAGCTTGGCATTCCAATATCCATATTGAGCGGCAGCTTGCGTACCGATTCGAAACATTTGCAAGCTACTTTTTGCTTGTGCGGCTTGCTGTGCCGAATCAAAGTAAACTAAATTTTGTACATTATCAATTTGCATAAAAGGACTTACCGATAGATAAGGCAGAGGGTTAAAGCCATAAGCAGCTTCTATGCGGTCGGCAGTCGTATTTTCAAATTCATTTTGCCAGCGGTGATGGTTGCCCCAAAAGCTACGCACCACGGCAGAGGGCAGATAGTGGCTGCGTTTATAACGCAATTGCAAACGCCCCGTTCGCCAATATGCCTCTGCACGATACGCCCCTTCCGTCATATACTCACCGCTTATTTCCGCAACGCCGTTATTAGGCAAAAAGTAGCGAAGCGCACCACCGACAAAAAGCTCATTATTTAAAGGTATGCTTACTGCCGTATCTAAGGATACTTGTGGATCGCCTTTCGCTAATCGTACTGCTGACTGCAAACTATCTACTATAAAATTTGCACCGTAGTCGTAGATTCGATAGCGCATATAAGTATTATAACGAAAATTTCCCGCTTTGCCCTTAAAACCCGCTTTGTTATCCAACACACGCCAAGTGGCGAAACGAGCCTGCGAAATACTCGAGTTGGCGGGGTCAAAATATACAGAATCATAAAAACCCTGGTTTTGAGAAAAGTTTCTATCTGTAAAATAGTTGTCTTGGGAGCTATAATCAAAAACGTGAAATAATGCTATATTTTCTCTGCGATTGAGTGCATATTGCTGATAAAAATGTGCTGTACGCCGAATTTGACGGCTTTCAGCCTCACTTAGTTTAAATCCTAAGCGTGTATCATCGAGCTGTACCATGCTATCCAAAAAGCTCTGCCCCTCTGGTACTTCAATATCTGCCGTAAGCCCACCACTTTCCGTTACACTGTGGTCATTGAAAAGTAGGGTTGTGAGCAATTTGTAGCGTTTATTTTTAGATATATAACGTGTGCTCAGCTCTATAGCCTGCCCTGTAAGGCTCGGGTCATTTCGGCGAGATAGCCCTCCTATAAGCCGGTTAGCACTGCGCCTTTCATAAGCCATTGCTACATTAAATCGTGAATTGACATTACGCGAAAAGGATACTTTTAAGTCGGAACGTCCGTTGCCCCCCTGCGAAAACTCAATTTCGGTAAAAGGTGAAAGTGTACGAAAATAACGCACATCTTCGGGTGTGCGCATGTAATGATCAAAAACAGAAAGCCCGAGCCTTGTGCCAATCATATCGGGTGCATCGTAAAAAATAGGGCGTGTAGCCATACCCAGATTACCCAAATCCTGACTCATAAAGTCGTTGAGCTCTACTGCATTATAACGGTGAAAAAGATATAGTGAAGTATCTGGATTATAAGAGCGATTGATACTATAAAGTACATCAGTTTCGCGCAAAAAAGTGGTAGTATGAGGTCCGAAACCTAAGGTATCAGCAGCACTTTGTGCTGTTTTTGTTGTATCCGAATCCATACCTTCACCATCTGGGGGCGGCATATTAGTATTGTTGTTGCCAGTTTTGGGCTTATTGCTCAGGTTTCCTTTTTCTAATGGTTGTAGTTCTATACCTTTTTTGGCTGGATCAACCTGTGCCTCCAATGCAAAAGGAAGCAAAAGGCAGCCTACCGAAATAAAAATACAACTTATTAGCGCCAAGATATTTTTCATGTAACAAATCTATGCGAATAGCACTTTGTAAAAAGTAATAAATATTAAATCCAGATTCTATATCACAAAAGCATTGTTTTTGGGGGTGTACGAAGTGAAAATAAAATTTCTTTCATACACCGATAGATATACAGCATACTGCTATATATTCGCCACTTAGAAATAACATTTCTCAAAGAAATGTTATTTCTAAGCCCCTTTTTCCATAGCGTAGGGGGGGCAGACTATAATCAGCTATAAGTCAGAGACGTTTTTCCTATCTACTACGAACCTTTCAAGGTTCATACTCCTAAAAACCAGCTATAAGCTCGCAGCCCCAATAATTTATGGATCATGGTAGTCATCTTTAATGATTGCCAAAAGTACGAAAAAAACAATCGAAATGAAGCAAAAAAGGCTGTTAAAGCTTTATAAAAAAGTGATTTATAGCTGTTTGGCTATATCTATAAAATCTCGTGATTTAAGGGCAGCCCCACCGATAAGCCCTCCATCAATATCCTGACCCTCAAAAATAGAAGCAGCGTTGTCGGGTTTGCAACTTCCACCGTATAAAATAGGTGTTTCTGATGCTACTTTTTCACCAAACTTGCGTTTCAAGTAGTTGCGAATATGCGCATGTACTTCTTGTGCCTGCTCAGCAGATGCTGTTTTGCCTGTGCCAATTGCCCATACTGGCTCATAAGCCAATACAAAACCCTCGAGCGAAGTACACCCTTTGAGCGTATCATCGAGCTGTTTTTCTACAAAGTTTAAATAAGTAGCTGCCTCACGCACCTCAAGCGGTTCGCCGAAGCAAACAATAGGACGCAAGCCCTGAGCAAGTGCTTGTGCAAGTTTTGCTACTAAAACTTCTGCATTTTCATGAAAATAATCACGGCGTTCGCTATGTCCAATCAGTACAAAACTACAATTGTAATCCCTAAGCATCGTTGCCGAGACCTCTCCTGTATAAGCACCACTTTCAAAAGCCGCACAGTTCTGCGCACCTAATGCAACTCCTTGCCCCTTTTCAATAAGATGCGATACCGTCTGTAGATGCACAAATGGTGGAATTAAAATCAATTCATTATTTGAAGATAGCTCATCTTTGGCCATTTGTTGAATCTCGGAAGTCAGTATCTGCGCCTGCATACGTGAGAGATTCATTTTCCAGTTGCCTGCAATAATTTTGGTGCGACTCATCGTTTTCGTAAATTTAAAGTAAAAAAATCGGTAGTGTATAACAAGTAATGCTTAGAACTAACAGTTCTTTGAGAACTGTTAGTTTTGAAAGACTTTGAGCATTACATCTTTAAGACTACCAAAAAATCAATAACGAAGCTGTTTAAAAAACTATGTTAAAATAAAATTCTATCTCTTACTTCAACCACCCCCAGAATACCTTACAAAAGCAAATGTACACCTGTAGCTATTGTAAAAGCTAATTTTATTGCGTTTTAAGAAATATTTTTAAACAGCCTCAACATCAAATTAGCAGGGTGTACGACAATTTTGCTAAATTAGCCCAGAAATAATATGGCTATAATCAGTGGAGAAAAGCTCTCAGCGCCACAACTAACTAAGTCGTTTTGCCCATTTGACGTACACCCAATCAGCATGCCTACTGCATAAAAACAGAAAAATTTTGATATTGAAAATCTAAATTCAACAAAATTACATGCAAAAACTTGAAATTCAAATTTTTTTATCAAAATCAGGGATTTGAGCCTTGTAGAATTGGCGTGTTTTGTATCTTATCATACTATTGGACATTCTCCATATAGAAGTAACATTTCTCCAAGAAATGTTACTTCTAAGCCCATTTTTCCATAGCATTTTACTTAACTTCTGAGTTATCTGTTTGCGGTTTTTCAGCAGGTGGTGGTGTGGCTTTGGGTAGTTTGAAATAAAAACAAGTGCCTTTTCCTTCCTCACTTTTGACGTTGATTTGAGATTCGTGCCTCTCGAGGATATGCTTTACAATGGATAGTCCGAGTCCTGTACCTCCTTCCCGTTTAGAGCGGCTTTTCTCGATTCTATAAAAGCGTTCAAAAATTCGGCTTTGATGCTCGGGCGATATACCAGCGCCGTCATCAATAACAGAAATTTTGATATTTTTGATACGAGGCTCGATTAAAATATCTACATTTCCGTTTTCACGTCCGTACTTAATGGCATTTACAGCAAGATTGACAAGTACTTGACTGATACGATAAGGATCGGCAATGACCCATAGAGCGTCTTCGCTACACTTGAGTTTGAGCGATACATTTCGCTCTTCGGCTCTATCCTCGAGTTGTTCGATGACCTCTTCTGCAATTTCTACGATATTAAAAGTTTCGTGCCGCATAGCGATATCGCCAGATTCTATCTGCGAGAGCGTGAGCAAATCCTGCACTAACATACCGAGCGAATCCATAATTTTAGCAGATTTTTTGAGAAATTTTTCTCTAACGTTTTCGTCATTAATAGCGCCATCTAGTAGGGTTAGAATAAAGCCTTGTGCTGCAAATATAGGGGTTTTGAGTTCGTGGGATACATCTGCAATAAACTCACGTCTAAAGGTTTCGAGTTTTCGTAACTCTTCAATTTCGCTTTGTTTTTGGCTGGCATAAGCTGTAATTTCTTGATTGACTCTCCGTATAGGATTGGCAGAAACGGGCATATTGCTGATAGGCATTGCCTTAAAATCCTTTTTTTTGATTCTTGACAGTTTTTGGTATATGTTGTTGATTTCTTTGAATATCAAGAACTCAAAAGTAATATAAATCAGCAAAAAAGAAGAGGCAAAAGAAATTAAAGCCGCTACACTAAGCGCAAAAATACCTACACTCGGCACAAGCGAGAGAAAAGCACTTGTTACAAGTGAGATAAAAATAGCTAAAAGCAAAGCTACGCCACGTGAACTAACAAAAAGGTCTGCAAGTGCCGAGAGTTTCAAAACCTGAGCAATATTAAATTGATTTACAAGACGAATGCAATAGTCTTTTATACTTTTCAATGATTTTTTTTTATTTTTTGCAATTTTTTTTGACCACTTTTAAAAAGTGTATTGGATCGCTACTCCTCCGAAGGCAACATAAATTTATAACCAACCCCTTTGACAGTTTGTATGTAACGCTCTCCTAATTTTTCTCTAATACGCCGAATATGTACATCAACGGTGCGTGCCAATACATAGACATCTTGCCCCCAGATATTTTTAAGAATATCCTCCCTACTAAATACTTTATTAGGCGCTTGCGCTAAGAAAAAAATCAGCTCAAACTCTTTTTTGGGTAATGCAATAGGCAGGTTATTTTGTTTGAGCGTATAGCTTGTTTTATCTATAACTAAATCTGCAATTTCGATAATATCTTGCTCTTGATTTTGTGTTTTTTGCGATTCTTTTCTAAAGATTGCACTGATACGGCTTAAAAGCGCACGAGGCTTTATAGGTTTTGTGAGATAATCGTCTGCACCGACATCAAAAGCAGCCACTTCGGAATACTCCTCAGCACGTGCCGTGAGAAATATAATATGCGGCTGCGCCATATCGCCTATGCTTCGGATTCTTCTACAAGTTTCTACACCGTCCATTTTAGGCATCATAATATCGAGTAGAATAATGTTGGGGGTAAAGTTTTCTATAACCTCAAGTGCCTCAACTCCGTTTTCGGCACAGCGCACCTCATATCCTTCACGCTCTAAATTGTAAGTCAGCATCTCAAGGATGTCTGGCTCGTCATCTACGATTAGTACCTTTTGAGAACTCATTATATGTAAAGCTTATGTAAAAAAAATAAATTCAGCCAAATTTACATAGAATGCCTCGAAAGGACAATAATGTAAGCCCAAAAAAAGAAATTTGATTTGAACTTAATATGAATTAACTTTTTGTTCATTTTCATAATGGCATATAGGGTACAAATCTATGAGCATACGAACGTTTTACAACATTAACCTATGAATAACCTATCTGTCAGAAATATTATTTCTGAGCTACCTCGGCACGATATGCGTACGTAGCTATTCAAGTACTTCGAACATCTACTTTACTTTTCGCTCCCAATTTGCAATTTGTTGTAAAATTTGTACTTCGTAAGAAAAATCTCCCTCTTTGCTTTGTTTGCCATAGCTAATCGCTGTTTTTGCAATTTCTACGGCTTTATGAAAATCTTCTTTCTCTGCAAGTAGTTCTGCTTTTACCCAGTAGGCAAGGAAATGCTCTGGATTGATTTCGATAGCTTTTTCAGCCCATTGCATGGCTTTTTCGCTATCTATTTGTTTGTCTTTATAATACCTTGCACTTCTGACATAGACCTGCCATTCGTCCTCTGCGGCATTGGCAATAGCAGTTTCAATATTATTGAGGGCGCGCTCTTTCGTATCCGTTACGATAGAAAAAGAAATGGTAAGTTTTTCCCAGGCAAGCACTAAATTAGCAGAATTTTCTGTAATATGTGCAAACTGATAAGTAAGGGATTCACAAAAATAGCATTTCTCTGGGAGTACATTAAAACTCAATACTTTATCTTTGGGGTCATAATCCGTTCCCCAGACATCGGGTTTATCGGTAAAAATAACCGTCCAGGGAGTTTTTTTTCTTGGAATAACAAAGATAGCATAGCGCCCTGCTTTAAGCGCTTGCCCTCCCACTTGGACATCGTGCTCAAACTCGATGCTTGTAGCTTCGTTTGCACCTGCTCTCCAAACCTCTTCGTAGGGTACAAGCTTGCCCCAGACCTCCCTACCTCGTATATTAGGACGGTTGTATTTGATTTTAACTTTTGTCAGTCCGATATTTTGTGTAATTTCACAAATTTGGCTGCTACGCGGAAGTTCTTGTGCTTGTGCAAGGCTTACCGATAAGGCAAAGCATAGCCATATAAATAGCATTTTTTTGAGCATACTCAGAAATAATTATAAACAAGAATTAAGCATTAGCCATAACACTCTACCGTAGAAAAATGTTATTGTGCCTGCTTAAATTAGCTATCAAAATAGGGCGCAGAAAAGGTACGTTGATGTTTGATTAAGCATAAGGTCTTTCGACAAAATACATATCTACTTCTCCTTTATTTTTGGCTTTGATTTTTCCTCTGTGCGTACAGAAAAATCTATCTTTGACAAGGTCATAAGTATCTCCTGAGATATTTACTTTACCTATTTCTCCGCTTTGCTCCATGCGTGCAGCAAGGTTTACGGCATCTCCCCAGATGTCGTAAGCATATTTTTTATCACCAACAACACCAGCGACGACTTTTCCTGTATGGATACCTAATCTTAGCTCAAAAAAGATTTCGCCGAGCATTTCTTTTTTGCGTTTCATATCTTCCATCCATTCTTGCATAGCCAAGCCAGCAGCTACGGCATCGTAAGGATTTGTAGTATTAGGCACGGGTAGCCCTCCAGCGCACATATAGGCATCACCAATGGTTTTGATTTTTTCAAGGTTGTACTCACCACAAATTCTATCAAACTCGGTAAAACAAGTATCGAGCTCCCTGACAATCTCTTCTGGCGAGAGTTTTTCGGCAATATTAGTAAAGCCTTTGAAGTCGGTAAAAATAACAGATACCATATCATAGGCACGTGGCGTCACCATTTTCTTTTCTTTAAGCTCCTCCGCGACCTCTTTGGGTAAAATATTGAGCAATACTTTATCCGTTTGTGCTTTTTCTTTTTCTATGAGCAGTTTTTGCTCTTCGATTTGTTTATTTTTATACTCGAGGACTTTATTGGCTTTTCTTTTACCGATAAAAGCAATGATTGCAAAAATCAAAAAGAGCAAGGCAACAGCCCCTGCTGCCCCCACAATAAGCAACATTTTTTGTCTTTGCTCTGCTTGCAATTGAGCAAACTCAGCCCTTGCTTCTGCTTCTCTCATGCGTGCTGCTTGGTCTTCTCCAGCAGCGAGCATAGAATCTAACATCATTTCTTGTTTAGATTTTTCGTTTTCGAGCAGGGCAAGTCTTCTTTTTTCACGTTCGAGTTCTTCTCTTGTCATATTGAGCGAATCGATGGTAATACCTTCTTCTTGCTTTTGAATTTTTGCTACTTGCCTTGCTGGCGCGGCGAGTTGTCGCGCTTGGTTTTGATAAAATTGTGCTTTGCTTGTATTGTTTAAATTGGTATAAATTTTAGCCAGTTGCTCATAGATATCGATAACGTTATTATACTCTCTTACATCTTTGTAAGTAGAGGCTGATTTTTCAAGCAAGTCTATAGCCGTAGCATTTCTATTATTTGCAAGATAAATAGCAGCGGCGGCGCGATAGACCCTTGCCTGCTCCTTTTTATCGCCTACGGCGCGATATTGATTATAAGCTGCTATTAAATTTTGATCGGCATCTTTCCACATGCCTCTTCTTGCATAGTACTGCCCCGTTTCAAAATATACAGTAGCCAATAGCCTTCTATCGTTTGCCTGTGAGGCAAAGTCTAAGGCTTTTTTGTAATATATCGTTGCCTCGTTGTAGGTGCGCACATTACGGGCGTAGTTATTAGCAATCATTAAAGCCTGCTTTGTAGCATCAGAATATTTATTCTGCTTTGCAAGTTGCTCCATTTTATCAATTTGTGCTTGCTGCGCTTGCAGGCTCAATGTTGCACAAAGCAACATAATAAGCAGAAGGCAATAAGTAAAAAATTTCATATATGAACTAAACATCTATGTAGGTAAATTAAAATTTCGGTGGTATTGCATTAGAATAGGAACAGTAAGCCAATATTTGCAGTTGCTAATTTACGAAGGTTTTTTGTGGATTTAAAAAAAATTAAGTATTTATTCCAAATAAAAATTTTACAAGGCTTCAAGTAAGAGTAACGGCTACGGGCGCACGACAACTTTGCTGTAGCCTTCCGAAGCTACCTAAGTTAATTTACAAACTTAACGTACACCCACAGCTACTTAGATTCTACTATTCGTAAAATCTTTTGTATCTTTGTAAAAATATATAAAAAAAAGTACAGATTAAGTCTCGCATACATTATGGAAGAACGTAACATAGCAGAGGATACTGAAGAGTTTGAGCAAACAAACGATCTTAGCGATTTTGAAGATAATGACAGCGATGATGAGCTATATGAGCACCACCGCATTATTGTCGACCCTAAGCAAGAGCTCGAGCGTATTGATAAATTTTTGATGAATAGGCTTGCACGCACGACAAGAAACCGAGTACAAAATGCTATAAAAGCGGGTTATGTGCTTGTCAATGATAGTCATATCAAGTCTAATTATAAAGTAAGGCCGCTCGACGTGGTTACAGTACACCTACCAGACCCCGTCCGAGATACAGGTGAAATTTTGCCAGAGGATATTCCCCTTGATATTGTATATGAAGATGAGGATTTGCTGATTGTGAATAAACCTACGGGCTTAGTTGTGCACCCCGCTACAGAAAACTGGACGGGTACGCTGGCTAATGCCTTGGCTTTTCATTTTCAAAAACAAGGGCTTGTATTCCCTGGTTTGGTGCATCGTATTGATAAAAATACAACAGGCCTGCTCGTCGTTGCCAAGCATGAATATGCAAAAAACTTTCTATCTAAACAGTTTTTTGCGCATAGCATAGAGCGCACGTATAACGCACTTGTATGGGGCGAGCCTATGCCAGAGAGTGGCGTTATCAGGGGGCATATTGCACGTGGGCTAAAAGACCGGCGAATCATGAGTGTATATCCTGATGGCGAGCGTGGCAAGCATGCCGTAACGCATTATAAAGTTTTGCGAACTTTACGGTATATCTCACTCGTGCAGTGCAATTTAGAAACGGGGCGTACGCATCAAATCCGGGCGCACTTTAAGCACTTAGGGCACCCACTTTTTGGAGATCCTATGTATGGCGGTAAGCGCATTGTCAAAGGTTCGGTATATTCAAAGTACCGTGCTTTTGTAGAAAACTGCTTTACTATCCTTCCAAGGCAGGCATTGCATGCCAAATCATTGGGTTTTATCCACCCAAGAACGGAGCAATTTATACATTTTGATTCTACACTTCCCGATGATTTTCTGCAAGTAATTGAAAAGTGGGAACGCTATGTACGGGTCTGATAGCATAAAAAACCGCCGTTTACTTAGCTTAGATTTACTCCGGGCTTTAGCCATTTTGATGGTTTTGGGTAGGCATCATTTTGTTCACGCTTCGCTTTATCAAATAGGTTGGGCGGGCGTGGATTTATTTTTTGTATTAAGTGGTTTTTTGGTCTCGGGCTTATTATTTTCTGATTATAAAAAGTATGATAAGGTACGTATAGGTCGTTTTTTGGTGCGTCGTGCGCTCAAAATATATCCCCTTTTTTATCTTTTTATTTTTTTGACTGCCTTACTTTATCAACTCGGCTTGTATGAAGTAAATAATTTTTATACTCGGCTTATCGCCGAATGTTTGTTTGTGCAGAACTATTTTGGGGGGCTTTGGAATCATACATGGTCTTTAGCAGTAGAGGAGCATTTTTATTTATTGCTTTCATTTGTGTTATATTTTCCTTATTTATGGCTTCGTAGGCGTTATTTTCCTTTTTTGGCATTATCTATCATTTTTTTGAGTATAACAATTCGCTTATGCTATGCCCCTGATGCACCTTATACACACGGTTTGCGCATTTTACCTACTCATTTGAGATTAGACAGCTTTTTTATAGGGGCGTTAGTAGCCTATTACTACTATTTTGAGGCTAAAAAAATGATTATTTTTGTAAAAAGGTACTACTTTATTTTTGTCTGTATTTCACTGCTTACCTTTGCTTTTCTTTTGCGTTATCCTATCTCTTCTCCTGTGATATATGGCGTAGGTTTGAGTTTAGTAGCATTGGGTTTTGCAGCCTTACTTTTAGTTTGCTTAATAGGCAACAAAATACTTATCCATTGGAGTAAAAAGCTAAAAATACATCATTTAATAAAATCTTTAGCTTTATTGGGTCGTTATTCTTATGCAATTTACTTGGTTCATTTGCCTATTGAGTGGTTCTTTTTTAGCCTTCAAACAGGTAGATTAGCTTTTATAATTTATGTCGTTACGAGTGTACTGCTGGGTAGCCTGCTCTCTTATGCTCTCGAACAGCCTATATTAGCTTGGCGTAATCGCTATTTTAAGTAGTTTTTTAGCATTAAAAAAATGTTTTTATCACTAAAAAATTACTTATACCTATAGTTAAACCGCTTAGCCTCCTCTTTAACTTATCAAACTTATAAGTTCAAGACTTTTCTAACGCATCAAATACAGCTTATATACCATGCTAAAAAACTGATTAAAAGCTAATTATAAGGCTTACTAAGGCACTTAGTTCACAAAAAGCAGTGGGTTTTAGCCCGCATTATTTCTTTTTTAAAATAGGTTAATCAGCCTGCCTAAGGCTTCAATATAAGGAAGTTGCAACTGTTTTTGATAGAAATGCTATTTTTTTCATTTATAATTTGTTTATTATAAAAAATATGTTACTTTTGCGTAAGGTAAGTGCGTAAAACAAATTCATTAGTATGCTTGTAATAAAGACTATGAGGCTTAGAGATTAGCACAAAATAGTTCTGCAAGCACTATTAGTTCTAACTTCTAAAACGAAGGTAATAATGTTCTAATACTATTCCATACGCATTTATAATAGTAGCTTCCCCCCCTAATTTACTTGACATTTTTAATTTTAGAAATTTATTTTTCATTCATATCATAATTTGTAATACCATGAAAACGGTTTATTTAAGCGATTCCCAAATCGATGATTTAATTCGTAAATACGAAGACGAAAAGTCTCAAATAGAGACACGTATGTTAGAGGTTATCAATATCTTAGCACAACTTCGTTCGCAGGTGAACCAAGCACCCGCACCTCAGCAAGTACGGGCGCAGGCAACTCCCGCAGAATTTACGCCCCCAGCGGTGAGCTATGCTACCGAAAAAGCAGATACACCTGCTTTAATAGCCGAAGGTAGCACCTTGCCCAAAGCCACAAAAATTGAGAAAACCTATAGCAAGCAACATCCCGCTATTGTCTCTGATAGTCCAATAACAGAAGACAAAGCAACCGATACTACTTACGTAGAAAGAGAAAGTAAAAAAGAAAAAGAAGTAGCAGAAGAACCCGTAGCTGAAAAGCCTAAAAGGCGAAAATATAAGCGACGCCCTCGTAAGGAAATTGAAGATTTTATCATGAATACACTCAAAGAAGAGAATAAGTATTTGGGTGCAAGTGAGTTACGCAGTATAGCATATAGAAGACTCGATGTAGATGACTCCGAACAAAAACGTTTTGATGCCTCTTTTGCGAATACTTTGAGTAAACTCAAAAAACACGAAGGACGAATCGTAGCGCATGACAAAGAAGGACGAAAAGGTTCTGTATATGGACTGCCTAGTTGGGAAAAAAACAAAATGCCAAGTAAGAAAGATATTGTAGCCCAAAAGCAAGCAACACTTTCAGAAGACGATTTGGATTTGCTCAATATGTAAATGATTGCACTCCGATAAAGTTTATAGTCTAGACCTTTTGACATCTAATATTTTTGACTGTACTAAGAAGCAATAAGTATGGGGTAATTTCTTTACTATGGAAAAATTGGTAGTGTATAACAAGTAATGCTTAGAACTAACAGTTCTTTGAGAACTGTTAGTTTTTAAAGACTTTGAGCATCATATCTTTAAGACTACCGAAATAACATTTCTGGCAGAAATGTTATTTCTAAAAATTTACGCTTGAGTTATTAAAAATATCTGCTGACCGCACTAAAAACTTTATCGGAGTACATAAGCTATAATAAAACGTCATCGACAATACTGCCAAAGAGAAACCCGCAAATCGCTTTTGGGTAAAAATAAGTAGATTTTTGAGGCATAGTATAACCACTATGACAAACAGCTTGAATCTCCTCCATCGTAACGGCATTAGTAATGGCTGCACATTGCGCCTCGCCGCTCGAGACTTTCCTGAGACAGTCTGTAAAATTTCGCTCAAATACAATATGAGGCGAACTTCGCTGCGCATTGCGCTCAATACCGAGTACTTTTTCTATCAAAAAATAATGCAATACGGTCAGGTCTAACTGCTTTACAACTCTTGGAAAGTTCCAGCTAATTTTATCGAGGGCTTCGGGCTTGAGTCTGATTTTATAACTATTTTCAGCGAAAGCCAGACCAAAACAATGCGTTTTTCCCAAAATAATTTCGTTCAAATCCTGAGCCATTTCTACGTTTTTTACAGTAAAAAAGGCTGATAATTTGTTGATAATCCCCTCTTCTGAAAAGTTTTCAAATCCTTTGAGTAGCCTATGGGTCGGTAGCACACGCAAATCATTAGACGCTGCATTAGTCAGATACATCAAATGGTAGTTATAGCCTTCTTTTCCTGTATGATTAGGATTTGCAGCCTTCTGTGCTTTTCGATAAGTGAGCGAGCCTTCATAACGATGATGCCCATCAGCCAATATAATAGATTGATTTTGAATATGATCAATAAAAATCTGCACTTGCTCAGGCTCATCAATTTTAGCCATGACATCTCTTACACCTTGATAGTTTTCTGTTTCGTAGATAGGGTTTTGCATAGCACTATCCATGAGTGGTTGCAAATGAAAAGTGGGGTCGTAGTAGAGTCCGTGCGTTGGGCTTGCATTGAGTTTTGTCTCGGCAAGTAGTTCTATGCGGTCATTAACAGCAGCGGGTATGGTGTTTTCGTGCCGCAATAAAACTTTTTTATCCCAATCATACGCCTTGATAAAAGCAATAAAACCTTTGCGGCAGTAACTTTTTTGACTATTGGGTAGATGAAAATGTTGATAATAGACATAAATAGCGGGCTTTTCGTCTTGTAAGAGTGCACCTTCTTGCTGCCATTTTTTGAGTATTTGGGCTGCTTCTTGGCTTGGGTTTGCGCCACGTGGTACTGATAAGTGAATGCTATTATAAGGATTTTGATATAAGGCTTCCCTTTGCTTTTCCGAAATAACATCGAAAAGAGGCGAGATAAGCGTATCAATATTCGGAAATTTTTCGGGATTATAACGCCAAGCTCGGAGCGGTTTGATTTCTGCCATGAACAAGAATATTGAGATTGTCATATCCTAAGCATAGGGTTTTGGAAGTCGTGTAAAAAGTACACTTACTTTATGTTTGTATAATGGCATTAGAAATAACATTTCTCAGAGAAATGTTATTTCTAATGGCAAAATGCAGAGTAGTTATGAGTTTTTACACAAATTCTTAACTTAGGCTTAGAATTATCTTATGGATAAAATTAGTTGATTTTCAGTACGGCCATAAATGCTTCTTGTGGAATTTCCACATTGCCAACCTGGCGCATACGTTTCTTTCCTTTCTTTTGTTTTTCCAAAAGTTTTCGCTTACGCGAGATATCACCACCATAACACTTAGCTGTTACGTTTTTTCTTAGGGCTTTAATTGTTTCACGTGCGATGACTTTCATACCGATAGAAGCCTGTATAGCAATTTCGAACTGCTGTCTTGGGATAAGTTCTTTGAGTTGCTCACACATACGCTTGCCCCATTCGTAGGCTTTATCTTTGTGTACGATAGCTGAAAGTGCATCTACTTTATCGCCGTTGAGCATAATATCTAGCTTAACCATATTAGAAGCCCGCAAACCAATAATTTCATAATCCAGAGAAGCATAGCCCCTTGAAAAAGATTTGAGTTTGTCGTAAAAATCAAATACAATCTCGGCAAGTGGCAACTCAAAAATAAGCTCTACTCTGTCTGAAGTCAGGTGTGATTGATTTATAAAAATACCTCGTTTTTCCATACAAAGCCCAATAACTGGACCGATAAAATCTGCTTTTGTAATAATTGAGGCTTTAATAAAAGGTTCTTCGACGTGCTTAATCGTTCCTGGCTCGGGCATATCTGCGGGTGAGCTTACATCTATATACTCCCCGTTAGTGAGATAGGCTCTAAAGCGCACCGATGGCACGGTCGTAATGACTGTCATATCAAATTCGCGCTCAAGGCGTTCTTGCACAATTTCCATGTGTAGCATACCCAAAAAGCCGCAGCGAAAGCCAAACCCCAATGCCGCAGAAGTCTCGGGTTCCCAAATCAAAGCCGCGTCATTGAGCTGTAATTTTTCCATAGAAGCACGAAGCTCTTCAAAATCAGTTGTTTCTACGGGATAAACACCAGCAAAAACCATAGGTTTTACATTCTCGAAACCTTCAATAGCTTTCTCACAAGGACGAGCGACTTGCGTAATGGTATCACCAACTTTTACCTCTTTTGCATTTTTGATACCCGAGATAATATAGCCTACATTCCCTGCTGATAGTGTTTTGCGCTCCTCTTGCTTGAGCTTCAAAACTCCAATCTCATCGGCGTGATAAGTATCTTTTGTTGCCATAAACTTCACGTGGTCTCCCTTATTGATGCTACCGTTCATGATTCTAAAATAAACCTCTACCCCACGGTAAGAGTTATACACAGAATCAAAAATTAGGGCTTGCAAAGGAGCCTCAGGATCGCCTACTGGGGCAGCAATTCTATCTACAATGGCATCTAAAATTTCTTGAATACCGATACCCTCCTTTGCACTTGCCGAAATAATATCCTCGCGCTCACAACCGATTAAATCCATAATCTGATCGGCAACAACCTCGGGCTCGGCACTCGGCAAATCTATTTTGTTCATGACGGGCACAATCGTGAGGTCATTACCTAAAGCCAAATACAGATTGGATATAGTCTGAGCCTCAATGCCTTGTGCTGCATCGACAATAAGTAATGCCCCCTCGCAAGCAGCAATAGAGCGCGAAACTTCATAAGAAAAATCTACGTGCCCAGGCGTATCTATCAAGTTCAGCACATACTCGCCATCGGGGCGTTTGTACTGCATCTGAATAGCATGACTTTTTATCGTAATCCCTCGCTCCCGTTCCAAATCCATGTTATCGAGGAGTTGGTCTTGTTTTTCTCTGTCTGTAATCGTTTGCGTTTTCTCAAGAAGACGGTCGGCTAAGGTACTCTTGCCGTGGTCTATGTGAGCAATGATGCAAAAATTTCTAATATTTTTCATATATAATGTTATGCTTGCTAAAATATGACTCGCTTCATGCGGCACAACCTAAAGGGTTATGATACAAAACAACTGCGTTACAAAGTTATAATGTTTTTATGAACTAATTAGTTTGGATTCGCAATTTATTTTTTAATTCAACCATATCGTTTCACTTTGACAAAGTTTAAGTATGAGAACAAACAGTCCTGGCAGAACTGTTTGTTTTCATAGTACAATACATGTTTTTTCCATAGCATAGGGTTTGCAAACCCTATGCTATGGAAATATGGGCTTAAAAATAACATTACTCAAAGAGATGTTATTTCGGGCTGGCCAATGTATAGGAGTATGCTTTGTTCTAATTCTTTTTGATAGAAACCGAAGAGGCACGCAGTACGTGTTCAATATTACCTACTACACTTTCAGGTACGGCTTTGCAGGCGCAATAGACCTGCGAAATTTGGCTTGCAAAATCCGCCAATTTTATAGGTACAATACGGGGCTTAAAATTAGGTGCATAACGCTCGCTCAAAGTTTTGGCCTGCTCGATGGTATATAAAATTGCAGGGTGTAAATCACTTTGAATAGCCTGCTGCACTTCCTCTATATAGGGCTTGAGCAATACTGAAATCGGAATTTCATAAAAATAATTTTTTTCATTTTTGCGCTCCCACCATATTGCTATAGGCACCGTACTCTCGGCACTATCTAAACTAATAAACTGCTCACGCGCCCAATTGAAGTTTTCAGTAGCGGCATCGCCGAAGCCTGCAATAAGTACGGCACTTTGAGGTTTATTTTTTTGAGATGCAAAATTATTATCAATTTTTCGGCTCAAATTTTTCCATTTTCTTTTGTAAACATAAGGACGATTGCTGTGCAAAGTTCTCATTTGCCATGAACTTTCTATCAAATAGGTTAAGAAATTCGTAGGTGTAATGCCCACTTCAGCTGGCTGTCTCACGATTAAAGAAGTTGGGGACATGCCCGGTAAGGTATTGACATCAATAATCGTAATTTCGCCATTTTCGCCATAAAAACCGTCCATTCGCGCACATACAGCAAATTTAAATTTTTCAAAAATCTTTGTACAAAGTTCTTGAATGCGGTATATATCTTTTACGGGAATATCAATAGGAATCACCTTACGACTGCCATCAGGCTTATATTTAGCTTCAAAATCATAGATTTTGTTGGGCGCAATAATTTCTGTAGGGGGTAAGGCTACGGCTTTGCCTTCGGGGGATTGTAGCACGCCACAAGAAAATTCACGTCCTTTGATGTGCGTCTCGAAAAGGACAATATCTTCGCTATCAAAGGCAGAAATCAGGGCATCATCATCTGAGTATTCAAAATAAGCATCGAGCTTCTGCCACAATTCTTTGGCATTATAGCAAATAATATCCCCTAAATCGCCGGCCAATAAAGAGCTATCCTCGAAAGCAAGTGGAAGCCCTAAGCCTGTATTGATATGTAAAAGAGCTTGTAAATATTCGTGTTTGGCTACTTCGGAAAGCGAAGTCCAGAACTTTTTAGGAATCTCACGTAAGAAAAAGCAATGATTAACGGCTTCTCTAAAAGTTTCAAAATCGTCTTTGTATAAAATACTCACACCAATAGAAGAGCCTTGGTAGGGTGCTTTGATAACGAGCGGCAGCCCTATTTTTTCTTTGAGTCCTTCGAAGAGTGCTTTTTGATTTTTTCCTTTGAGCCACTCATCGCGGGAGACAATTTGATGCGCCTTATAATTGCCATAACCTAAGGCTTGAAAGACCTCTTTTTGTAAATGCTTATCGATGCTAAAAGCAGAGGAGAAGAGCGAAGTCCCTAAATAAGGAATCGAGAACCACTCAAACAAACCTTGAATAATGCCATCTTCGGCAAAAGTGCCATGTAGCATCAAAAAAGCAAAATCTATGTGCTTGCGCAAATCTTCTACCATGAGGCGCACACCTACTTGCTTAATCATTTCCCGATAATCATGCTCTGATATCTCGCTAAGCGTTTCGGCATAAATACCTTCGAAGTCTTTGTTGCCAGGCTGTTTGTAGCTCTCGGGCGGAAAAAAATCATTGATTTTCTCGGCTTCTAAAAACCGCTTATCAATTTTTATAAAATTACCAAAGCTATCTATAAAGATAGGTACAGGCTCAAATAGGCTTCTATCTAAAGTTTTATAAACCGTTTTTGCACCCGCAAAAGAAATCTCGCGCTCGCGTGAGACCCCTCCAAAAAAAATACCTATTTTCATGTGTTTATGGATTTGTAGAATAACTTTTATACATTTCTCTTCATACCACTATTGATTTTTCCATAGCGTCGTAGGGTTTGCAAACCCTACGACGCTATGGAAAAATGGGCTTAGCACTCACAGTTCGAGTGCTACAATGATTTTAAAGAAAGCGCATCTATGTAATACGACGAGACTTCTCAAAAAATATTACTGCATAAGCCACGCTTTGCGCAATGCTTTTTGCTCATCGGTAGCATTGTCTAAGATTTTAAAACCGTGCTTGGGTATAAGTCTAGTCATTTTGGCAGAGGCGCGCAATTTTCGTTTTTTGTACTTTCCTCGCTTGTTTTCACGCAGTACGACGAGATCAATATTATCCCCTTCTCGAGTTTGGCTATGGTACTTCTGGAGAATTTGACTAATATTTTCAGGCGTAATTTTTTCTTTGTTCAAATGCGTAAGGATATCACCTACTTGCATCTCGAGCGACTTACCAAAATCATCAAGCTCGGATACATCAGTAACGACAATCCCCTCTTCGGTAACATCATACTCAAAATTTCCAAAAGAAACCTTAGGCGATTTGCCCGTTGCAGAGTAGTAAATGCCTATTTGCTCGAAGAGTTCTCCAATAGGAAGTGGCTCTGTGCCAGCTACATATTTCTTAAAAAACTCACCAATTTCAGGATACGTCATGGCTTCAATTTCATCAAAAAGTTCCTCATCTTTAAAGGGTTTGTCTTTTCCGTATTTTTCGGAGAGTTCCATAATCAAATCCCGTAGCCCTCGCTCACCTTTTGAACTGATGCGTAATTGCAAATCCAAACACAAACCAATCAATGCACCTTTGTCATACACGTTATTATACTGCTTTTTGTGCTCCGTGAGGCAGCCCAAACTCATTTCTGTAAATGATAGGTCTTGACGGTAACGCGAGGCGGCTATGATTTTATCTTTCATCGTATTTAAAAACTCTGGGAGCTCTATCATCGCTTCGGAGACTTGCATATGGTGCGCAAAATATTCAACCACGCCTTCATAGAGCCACAAATGCTTAGACATTTTAGGATCATTAAAGTCAAAATAATGAATCTCTTCGGAGTGAATATTCAGAGGCGTTACGATATGAAAAAACTCATGAGCAGCGATTTCTATCACCGACTGTGCCAAAAACTCACCTGGAATTTCGGGCAGATAATAAAACGAAGAGTAAGAATGCTCAAGCGCACCATAACTCCCCGAGCCACTGCGCCCGCGAAAAAGATACAATATAAAAGCATAATTATCAATAGGCAAAGTACCTCCTAAGTAGTTTTTCTGTGCTTCTAAGGTTTTGCGAATTTTATCACCCAAAAACTTAGCCCCAACGATGCTATTAGGCGAATATACAGATACTAAAATTTCTGCACCTCCGACTTCAAATACCATAGTATCGGGTTTGCAATACATCAAAGGAGCATCGACAAGGTCGTTATAATTCTCTACGGTAAAAATATCTTTTTGTGCATCGTCGTTATCTTGACGTTTCAGGGAAGTCGAGCCAAAGAAGGTTTCGGGCTTCACAAACTCGAGCGTGTAAGGCAGGCGTTTCATACCTTCAAAATAACCAAAAAAACCATGCTGATTGATAATAAAATTTTTGCCGGGTTCGATATTCGTACCCGCAGGTTCAAAAATTTTATTGCCTTTTCGTGTATGATAGGTATCTTCAACTATGTATCGAATTTTATACAAATTTTTAGCATTATAAATCTGCCATTCGTTGTCATTCATGCGCTTTACCTCAAGAGGCTGCCCCTCTTTGTCAGTGGCTTCAAAGTCGCTAAGAAATCGTCCAAAATCATAAATACTATACGTACCGGGTACGATTTTGGGCATAAAATAAGAAATTGTATCTTGCGATATCGTAGGTACTAACAAGCTTACAGGCAGTGTGTGCCCCTCCGCCTCGTTCAAATTCACATGAAAGTGATAAGCATTATGCTGGGCTAAGGCAGGGAAAAAGCAGGTCAATAATAGTAAAAAAAACGTGCAATTTTGAATTTTTTTCATAATTCTACATTATTATCAGATGAGAAAAAGTGAGTAGCGTAGTTAAGGATTTTTCTACACCTACTTAGCAATACTTTATAGGGTGTACGTCAAGTTAGTAAATTAACTTAAATAGTTTGAGCATTCACAGTTTTTAAAAACTATAGCCCGAAGCTCCAGCTTCGGAAGTGGCTTATAACAAGGCTGGTGCTTCGTTACTACAGGCGCACAACCCACTTTATAAGATTGCTTTACAAATATACAAAAAAAAGATGTTATTAAAGGTACTACACTTTGTTAAATTGGAAAATTATCCGTACTTTATTTATCTTTGCTTATCTGGCTATGCATAGCTGCATGTCGCAGGGTTTGTAAACTCCACTTGATATAGAAAAATGGGCTTAGCACTCTCATTTTTCGAAAAGCGGTGCGTGCTGAAACGATCTAAGACGATTACTAATTCTTACAACTCTCTTTATCTTTATGTCAGAAAAATTAAGCCCCAAAGAAGCCTTTTTAAAAGCGACCTCTTTTTGTGCATATCAAGAGCGTGCGCCTTTGGAAGTAGCGCAAAAGCTCGAGGAGTGGGGCATAGAAGAGCAAGAGGTTGTAGAGGAGATTATGCGCCTATTAGTATCTGAAAATTTTCTCAATGAGGCGCGTTTTGCAGAAATTTATGCGGGTAGTAAGTTCCGCATCAAAAAATGGGGACGGCTCAAGATTAAAAATGCTTTGCGCCAAAAGCAAATTTCGGAGGGGTATATCCGAAAGGCGTTGGGCGAAATCCCACAAGAAGATTATTACGAGACGCTTTATACTTTACTTGAACAAAAAAATCGTAGCCTCAAAGAGCCCGATATTTTTAAGCGCAAGCAAAAAATATTGCGTTTTGGGGCTTCCAAAGGCTACGAATCTGAACTTATTTATGAAGTGCTCAGGGAGCTATAGCGATGCTAAGATTTGGTCGGCGTGGTTATCAGTTTTTACTTTTTTGATAATATCGATAATTTTACCCTCCTCATCTATGACAAATGTTGTGCGCTGAGTCCCCATGTAGGTTTTTCCAAACATTTTTTTTTCTTTCCAAACGCCATAATCTTGATTGATTTTGGTATCTGTATCAGCGATAAGCGGAAATGGTAAGTCATACTTGTCAATAAATTTTTGATGCGACTTCTCGTCGTCCTTACTCACTCCCACGATTTGAAATCCAGCTTCTAAGAGTGCTTCATAATTGTCTCTTAGGTTACAAGCCTGCGCCGTGCAGCCCGAGGTGTTATCCTTAGGATAGAAATACAAGACGAGCTTTTCGCCTTTAAAGTCTTCGAGTTTGATGGTACTTCCTGTTTGGTCTTTGCCCTCAAAATTAGGGGCTTTTTCTCCGATATTAAGCATAAGATTTTTGATTAGCGTAAAAACGAATAAACACTTGCTAATATAAGCAAAATGCGATAAATAACAAGCCTTTGTTTGGTATTTTTTGTAGCATAAAAAAAGTCTTCGCATTGCGAAGACTTTTTTATTTGTAATTTATGTAAAAAATATATAGGTAAGATTAGCTAAATCGCATGCGCCTATTTATTTTCACACATTTATTGCTCATAAATATAAGAATTTAATTCCTTATATTCAAACTTATTTTGATTTCAGATAGTAATTAGCTACTACTTTTTGTCTTTATCGACTTCTTCGTAGTCCACGTCAGTTACGTCGTCATCAGCTTTGCCATTTGTACCTTGTGCGTTTCCTGTGGCTTGTTCGCCACCTGGGGCTGCACCTTCCGCACCATTATTGGCTTGGCTATACATTTCTTGTGAAGCGGCATTCCAAGCAGCTTGCAAAGATTCGAGTGCTGTATTGATAGCCTCTGTATTTTGCTCTGCGTGTGCTTTTCTCAAATCTTCGAGCGAAGCTTCGATGCTTGTTCTATGCCCGCTTGAGAGTTTGTCTCCGTATTCTTTAAGCTGTTTTTCTGTGGTATAAATCATAGAATCAGCTTTATTTACGGCTTCAATTTTATCTTTTTCAGCTTTATCCGATTCCGCATTAGCTTCGGCTTCGCGGCGCATTTTCTCTATTTCAGCATCTGTCAGACCAGACGAGGCTTCGATACGGATTTTTTGCTCTTTGTTCGTCGCCATATCTTTTGCAGATACATTGAGAATACCGTTTGCATCAATATCAAAAGTAACTTCTACTTGCGGTACGCCTCTTGGTGCTGGCGGTAAGCCATCTAAGTGAAATCGTCCGATAGTTTTATTATCTTTTGCCAGCTGCCGCTCGCCTTGCAATACGTGAATTTCTACTGACGGCTGATTGTCAGCTGCTGTAGAGAATGTCTGCGATTTGCGTGTTGGTATAGTTGTATTAGATTCTATAAGTCTTGTAAACACGCCCCCCATAGTTTCGATACCGAGGGAGAGAGGTGTAACATCTAAGAGTAATACATCTTTGACTTCTCCAGTGAGTACACCTCCTTGAATAGCCGCACCAAGTGCCACTACTTCGTCGGGGTTTACACCTTTTGAAGGCTTTCTACCAAAGAATTTTTCTACTTCTTCTTGTATTCTTGGAATACGTGTAGAGCCACCTACTAAAATAACTTCGTCTATTTCAGAGGCTTGTAAATTAGCATCTTTCAATGCTGCTTTGCAAGGCTCAAGTGTTCGTTTGATTAAGCTATCAGCAATTTGCTCGAATTTAGCACGTGTCAATGTAGTTACTAAGTGCTTAGGTACTCCATCAACAGGCATGATATAAGGCAGGTTTATTTCGGTGCTTGAAGCACTTGAAAGCTCAATTTTAGCTTTTTCACCTGCGTCTTTTAGGCGTTGCAAAGCCATGGGGTCTTTGCGCAAATCGATATTGTGGTCGTTCTTGAAAATATCGGCTAAGTAATCTATAATTACTTGGTCGAAGTCATCACCACCGAGGTGTGTATCACCATTTGTAGATTTTACTTCAAAAACGCCATCACCGAGCTCGAGGATAGAGATATCAAAAGTACCACCACCTAAGTCAAAAACAGCCACTTTCATATCGCGGTCTTTTTTATCTAAGCCGTAGGTGAGTGCTGCTGCCGTAGGTTCGTTTATAATTCGTCTTACTTTCAAACCTGCAATTTCGCCTGCTTCTTTTGTAGCTTGGCGTTGTGCGTCGTTGAAATAAGCGGGTACGGTAATAACGGCTTCAGAGACCGTAGTGCCGAGATAATCTTCTGCCGTAGCCTTCATTTTTTGAAGTACAATCGCAGAGATTTCTTGTGGTGTATATTGCCTATCATTAATTTTTACACGAGGCGTATTATTTGCGCCTTGTACGATAGGATATGATACGTATTTTAATTCTCTTTCAGACTCTGAAAAGCTACGCCCCATAAATCGTTTGATAGAGCTAATCGTGCGCTCGGGGTTTGTAATCGCTTGTCTTTTGGCTGGTGCGCCTACTTTCCGCTCGCCGTTATCTAAAAAAGCAACAATAGAAGGTGTAGTGCGTTGCCCTTCTGCGTTTTGTATTACAATAGGCTCGCTACCTTCCATAACGGATACGCAGGAGTTTGTAGTGCCTAAGTCAATTCCTATAATTTTTCCCATAGTTTTATATAATTCTTGTGAATATGTAAATTAGATTTTAAAAAGGTCGTTAGTAATGCGATTGAAAATACTATATCGCTTGATATAAAAATTTACAACCTTATATACACGAACTTATAGTCAATGTATATGCCAAGCCTCAAAACACTGACAAGATGGCATATTTTATAGCAAAATATGCCAAACCTCGATAGCACACTCCTTTTCCAAAATATCGCTAAAAATAGATTAGCTAAAGCGTGTTAATCTTTGCCTATTAAAATATTGGCTTGATTTTTTCGTTTTGTAGTAAATATCGTACTACTACATTCATCAGCCAGAAATAATATTTCTCAAAGCCATGTTATTTCTAAGGCCTTTTTTTCCATAGCGTGGGGTTTGCAAACCCCACGCTATGGAAAAATGTATAGTGGAATGTATATTGGTATGAATATGTAAAAGCACAAACAGTTCTGAGAGCACTGTTTGTGCTAATATTTGAAAATCAAAAATCCATATAAACCTATCATAAATATGAAAAATACAGTTTTTGCTTATCTTATATTGAGCCTTCTGCTTCTATGCCAAGTAGCGCAAGCGCAGGAGCTTTCGCTCAATCCTGTTCGTAAGTATTACGACCCCGAGCGCGATTATATCAAAGAAAAATATCACATTATAGGCACGGATAGTAGCTTAATTCACGGTGAGTTTAGGGGGTATTATCCTACGGGCGAACTGCAAAATATAGCCATGTTTGATAGTGGAAAACTTGTGGGTAAAGTGCAGGAGTTTTATCCCAATGGTAGCCTCAAAACCGAAGGTTATTACGAATCAGACAAAAAACAAGGTACTTTTTACGAGTACTATCCCAATGGCAATAAAATGCTCAAATACAATTGCAAAGATGATTTAAAAGAAGGCGAAATGCTGGCTTTTAATCATGAAGGCAAAGTGATTCAACGTGGGTTCTATGAGCAAGACCGCTTGCGCGACCAGCTTTTTACCTATTACGACAATGGTGAGATTAAATCTAAAACCTATTTTGCCAATGGCAAAATTCAAGGCACAATAGAAGAGTTTTATGCCGATGGCACGCTCAAGCGCACACTCGAGTATAAAGATAACCAAGCCCATGGATATGAAATAACCTATTATCCTAACGGAAATATGCGCACTAAGGCTAATTATATCAAAGGAGAGTTAGATGGAGACTTTGAAAGTTATTATGAAAACGGTCAGCTCGAGATTCAAACACACAACGTCGGTGGGCAAAAAGATGGGTTTCATAAACGCTATGCCGAAAATGGTAATCTTTTACAAGAAGCAAATTACAAAAACGGACTTTTACACGGCGATGCACGTAGCTACTTTGAAGACAGTGGTAAGCTAAAACAACTTATCAACTACAGACATGGCTATATGCAAAATGCGATAATTTATTATGAAAATGGTAAACCGCAAAAAGAAACTAAATATAGCGGTTCATTAGAAAAAATCAAATTATATTATCCCAACGGCAACCTTGAGCTCGAAAAACAAATACAAAAAAAGCTCAATGTCGGTACTTGGAAGCATTATTATCAAAATGGAAACCTACGCATCAAAGAAAACTATGAAAAAAATAAGCTCGAAGGCAAAAGAGAAACCTATTATGCCAATGGAAAAATTCAAACAAAAGAAAACTATGAAAAAGGTTTTCAAAAAGGCATAACAGAATCATACAGCCGCAATGGCAATATAGAGAGTGCCATTACCTACAAACTCAATCAAAAATGGGGCGAAGCAACCTTCTATCATGACAACGGAAAAATAGCCGCAGAAGGACTTTTTACAAGAGACAAAAAATACGGACGCTGGTATTACTACGACGAAGAGGAAATGCGTACGCACAGCGAAACCTATAGGTTTGGAGAGCTTAAATCTTCTAAAAAATATATGATTAAGAAAAAACGAAAAAATCGCTGGAGCCCTAAAATTCCATTTTTTAACAAAGCACTATTCAGATAAGTGCGATAAGCCCGCCCCACTTGGCAAAACTTTAAGTGCCTTCACAGCCATTTGAGCCTGTGAAGGCACATACATAGGCATACTTACCCACCCTATCATTAAGTTATATCAATGATGATTTATTATTATGCGTTGAGCTTTAAACGGCAGTTTATCCATTCGCCATCGAGCTCCGCGCCTATTTTTTTGTAAAATGCTATAGCTGGTTCGTTCCAATCGAGCACTTGCCATACCATCATAGCCATGTGCTCGCTTTTAGCCACCTCAATGAGCAGTTTGAAAAAGGCTTTAGCAATACCGCGATTGCGCCACTCAGGCAAGACGTACAAATCTTCTAAGTATAAGCAAGCACCTTTCCAAGTAGAGTAACGTGTATAGCAAAGTGCCATAGCAATGATCTCTCCTTCATGGCTCTCGGCTACCCAAATGCGGCAGTGAGGCGTATCGCCAAAGGCATCAAGTGCTAACTGCTCGGCAGTGTTATCAACTTCGTGGGGTGCTTTTTCAAACACTGCCAAAGCCTCGATAAGCGAAAATATAACAGGTACGTCTTCTTTGCGTGCTTTTCGGATAGTGTACATCATACAGCAATAATTATTTGAACAAAAAAATCAAAAGAGAAGTAATATTTCTCAAAAAATTTAAACCTAAATGCAAGGAAGGCTGTTTTACATCTTGTTTTGTTATGGGTAAAAAACTATACAACAAAATACCCGTAAATGATACATCTACGGGTATTGCTCTCGAAAACAAAAATCAAAATCTATCCTTCTCGCTACTTACATATAATCTATCATTGTCTTTGAAAAACAAAAATATATGTAAGGCACTGCAATTATCGCAATTTTTTTGTAAAAATGCAAGTGTAAGGACTTTTTTAGCTTGATTATTTTCGTTTTACCGAATAAAACCCTAAAATCATAGCATTTTGTAGGCTTGCTAAAACTAAATTGTATTGAGGTGCTTACTGCTGTTATTCTTACATCAAAATATCAAAATATTAGACTATTATCATATATATGCAACAACTATTACATTTCACTCCTGGTCCTTCCGAACTTTATTTTACAGTAGCCGAGCATCTTCGCCGTGCTTTACGCGAAGGCGTAGGGTCTGTATCGCATCGCAGTAGTGCTTTTGAAAATATATACAAAGAGAGCAGTGTACTTTTGCGTGAACTACTCGCAGTGCCTGATTCTTTTCATATTGTATTTACTTCATCAGCAAATGAAATATGGGAAAGAATTTTACAAAATTGCGTAGTGCATAAGTCCTATCATTTAGTAAATGGTGCTTTTTCAGAAAAATTTTATGATTTTGCACTTGATTTGCAACTCGATGCTGAAGCACAAAAGCTCCCCTCAGGCAAAGGTTTTGACTTGCGTGAAGTAGAAGTACCATTAGGAACAGAGTTGCTTGCGCTTACGCAAAACGAAACTTCAACGGGCGTAAGCCAGCCATTTGAAGGATTAGCCGCTTTACGCCAAAAGCACCCAGATATGCTCATTGCACTCGATGCTGTTTCTGGATTGCCTTATGCCCATATTCCTTTTGAGCACATAGATACAGTATATTTTTCCGTACAAAAAGGATTTGGCATGCCCGCAGGCTTAGGAATATGGATTTTTAATGACCGCTGCTTGGCTAAGGCAGAAGCCAAACTCGCCCAGGGCAAATCTATTGGCACGTATCACAGCCTACCCTCGCTTATGAGCAAAGCTAAAAAATTTCAAACGCCCGAAACGCCTAATGTAATGGGTATTTATCTGCTCGGCGGTGTTTGTAACGATATGTTAGTCAGAGGTATTGATGTATTGAGAAGGGAAACTGACTATAAAGCAACTTTGCTTTACCACCACCTTGAGCAGGATAAAAAATTTAAACCCGCAGTAGCAGAAGCAAAATTTCGCTCCAAAACCGTTATTGTCGCTGATGTCCTCGAAGGCAAAGCGCAAGATTATATAGAAAAATTGAAAGCACAAGGGCTACTCATTGGTAGTGGATATGGGGAAGCTAAAAGTACGCAAATTCGTATCGCCAATTTCCCCGCACATTCACGTGAAGCCACAGAAAGGTTAGTGGATTTGCTCCTGCCCATATAAGTGGCATCACATACTACCAGACATTTTCCTGTCAGCAATAACCTTTCAAGGCTAAAACCAGCTATACTTTCGCGCTTCTTTTCAAATTTGAACATCTTACAAAGTACCCTCCCAAAAGTACCAATAAGCTACGGGAATAAGAAAAGAAACTAAAAGACAAAACAAAGCAAAATAACGTGCGCCTAATGCTTTAGATTCAATACCTAAAACCGACGCATAACTCCGCAAAAGCCAGCCATAAAGCAAAGAGAGCAACAAACCGTAATAGCTTGCAAAAAGCAAATAGCCAATGCTATAGTAACGCACAAAAAACAAATCGAATAGGCAATCATGCGAAGGAAGTCCGTATATGTATTTTACAAAAAAATATTTCAGAGCATAAACCGCCGAAATAACATAAAATACAGACAAAACAAGCTGTGGGAAAAGGCGTTTTTTCAAAAATATAAGCCAAAAAGCCAAAAGAAAAAAGCTATTTACGAAGATAATAATCGCACGGGTCTGTACGCCTACATCGAGAAAAGTGTCCTGCAACGCTACACCACCGCTCGAGAATGAACGTACAGCACAGCAAGTAGTAATGACATCGGGCGAAATATGCGTAAAATAAAGATAAAGAAGCCCTATATTGCCCAAAGAAAAAAGCCAAGCAGGGAAAACCCAAAAATATTTACGGGGGGTAAGAGGGGTAAGGGGTGAGCGGCTGTCGAGTTTTTGTAAAAACAAAAACATAGCATACACAAATACAGAAAAAATTTTGAGATAAAGCAAAGGATATCCGTAGCTATTGGCAGCGAGCGTACCTGTGGCGCACATCGCACCCTCAATCACGGGGGGCAGGTGGTGATTGACTGTAATGATAAAAAGCACCAAAGATATCATCGAGAAAAATAAAACGACTTGCACAAGCAATGCCACTAAATAACTGCCGCGCTCTAAGTTTAGTTGCAACTCATCAGGCTTAGCCGGATTCCAATACCGCATAATAAATTGCGCTCTAAAAAGTGCCACTGTAAGCAGTACAAAGGCGCAGGTCTCGGCTAATAATTGAGCAATAATCCAGTGGTCGGTAAGCATAAAAAAGATAAGTTAGGACGTTTGAAGTTGTATTTTTTTGTTGAAATAACTTAATACAAAATAAACTTTGATGAAAAGCCAGAAATAACATTTCTCAAAGAAATGTTATTTCTAAGCCCATTTTTGCATAGCGTGGGGTTTGCAAACCCCACGCTATGCAAAAATGTATAGTGGCTTGATTTTCATTACTTCATGCTATGATTTACAACGATGAAAGCGCATCGTAGCTTGCACGATTGAGCTTATCAATATCTTGCGTACTAATAGCCGTTGAGACAAACAGACTCTCGAATTGTGAGGGTCCGAGATACACACCATTATCCAGCATTTTATGAAAATAACGCCCAAACATAGCTGTATCAGACTGCTGTGCGGAGGCGAAATCATATACGGGCTTATCCGTAAAGAAGAGGGTAAACATCGAGCCGATATGATTTATCGTATAATTGAGTGAGAGTTTTTTGAGATTTTCTTTCAAACCCTCTACGATACGCCCTGTAATCAAATCGAGCTGCTTATACACCTCTGGGTGTTCGTGCAATTGCTTGAGCATAGCCAATCCAGCGGCCATAGCTACGGGGTTGCCAGAGAGCGTACCTGCTTGATAAACTGGCCCCTGTGGGGATACACAATCCATAATTTCAGCCTTTCCACCATAAGCACCGACCGGCATTCCTCCACCAATAATTTTACCTAATGTAGTCATATCAGGTATGACCCCAAGCCGCTCTTGTGCACCGCCAGGGGCGAGCCTAAAGCCTGTCATGACTTCATCAAAAATAAGTACAATACCGTGCTTATCGCAAAGGGCACGCAATCCTTCTAAATAGCCTTCCTTAGGTACGACGCAGCCCATATTTCCCGCTACGGGTTCGATAATCATAGCAGCAATGCTATCGGGGTTGGCTGTAATTAAGTCCTCTACAGCTTGTAAATCGTTATAAGGTGCAGTAAGGGTATCTTTTGCCGTACCTTTGGTTACTCCAGGGCTATTAGGCTGCCCCATAGTAACGGCACCACTTCCAGCAGCAATCAAAAAAGAATCGCCATGCCCGTGGTAGCAACCTTCAAATTTAATAATTTTCTCACGCCCTGTAAATCCACGCGCTACACGCACTGCCGACATAGTAGCTTCCGTACCAGAGTTTACCATACGAACTTTTTCTATCGAGGGCACCATATCTACGATAAGCTCGGCGATAATAATTTCTCTAATAGTTGGCGCGCCAAAAGAGAGAGAGTTCTTGACCGCCTGCTCCACGGCTTGCAATACATAAGGATTGGCATGCCCAAGAATCATGGGACCCCAAGAGTTGATAAGCTCGATATACTGGTTATCGTCTTCATCGTAAATATAAGCACCTTCGGCAGCCTTAATAAAAATAGGCGTTCCGCCTACAGCTTTAAAAGCACGCACAGGTGAGTTTACCCCACCCGGAATAGTTTTTTGAGCTTGCTCAAATAAAGTTTCGCTATTGATGTATTCTTTTGGCATAATTTGACTTAAAAATGATGTAATTATGGCATCACGCCTTTTGCTTTAGTTTTATTACCCTTTTGCGGCTATAATAAGCAATTAAACACTTGATAAACATGATAATGTTTGATGAGGTGTACATCAAGTTGGTAAATAAACTTAGACAATTTCAGAACTAACAGTTTTTAAAGCTGTAGCCCGAATATTCAGCTTCGTACTACGGGCAGTAAAGATATTAGATGTCAAATTTTTAGAAATAACATTTCTGACAGAAATATTATTTCTAAGATAATTTAGCAAAATTGTCGTACACCCGTTTTTTGAGCCATGTTAGTTCTAAGTCTATTTTTCCATAGCGTGAGGTTTGCAAACTCCAGACTATGAAAAAATGTATAGCAACCTGCGTTTAACATACAAAATGTAAATTTAAGTTTTTTGTTTTGTTTTTGCAACTTGTGCCAGCGAGTTTGCTACTTTATAGACTCAACCACCTCAAATAAAAAGTCTTTTTTTTCAGGGTCATAATGCAAGTGTGGATTTCCTACTTTACTACTGCTTATAAATCCAGCAAAGACAAAATCGAGGTTTTGATATAAAAAATAGGCATCATTATTCTCGGCTTCATCGAGCAAAAATACTTTTTTAGTATCTATAAAAGCATAACGTTTGAACGTACTTAGCGATGCTTGCCAGTCTGTAATAAGTGCTGTTTGGCAACTATCAGGGCTTCTTCTGTCATCACCACAGCCTCTCTGCTCGATGCGCAATGTGGCTATGCCCTGGCGGCTTAAGGTCTCGACATAGCGATACAAACCCTCCCTTGGTAAAAAAGGATATTCTACCGAAATAGACTTATCCTTCGGTAGTAGCAAAGCGAGCGGTACGGCATTATCGCTGTTAGGTTTGGTATAAATAAGCGAAAGCGTATCTCCCTGCGCATTACACACAGAGGTATAAAAAGTTTCGAAAAACAAATTATACTCTCTCGGATAGAATCCTAAAACAATATTTTGTACGAATGTACTATCTTTGCGTAACACTTCGAAGCGCAAACTATCGCCCCCCTTAGCTTGCGCTACTGCCCGAACAAGCTCTGCGGCTTCGCTTACTTTTTGGTTATTGATAGTGCGCACAATATCTTGGGGTTGCAAATTGGCTTGGTCAGCAGCCATAGCGGGGAATATTTTATAGAAAATAATCCCCTTCAAACTATCAGGCAGGCGATACGCCCGCTTGATAGCTGGCGTAAGCGTACCGATTTGCGCACCCAAATGCGCTCTGCGTGGCAGTGTTTGCGCTGTAGCTTGCCAAGCCGTCAGGCTACATATCCAAAATCCGATTATAGCCCCCCATAGGTAGTAGGACTTATGACTCTGGCTCATCGTCGGATTTACTTTTCGGTTCGGGTGGCTTTTTTTTGCTTTCCTTTAAAGCATCATCATTTTTTATTTTTCCAAATGTTTTGGCAAGTTCACTCTCGATAACCGCTTTTTTGATACGGTTGTAACGGAATCCAATCACGACGAGCATCAAACCAATAGCAAGGAAAGATATAATCTTGCCGACAATCTCGAGCTCGCCAAAATCCATAATATAAAACTTGATAATCGTGATGATAAAAAGCACTAAACCATAGCGGCGCAATTCTTTGATTTTGAAACGAGTGCCCAGCCAAACAACCATTGATGAGAAGCCTGCCCAAAAAAACGTAAAGCCTAAAAGGCGCGCACTGCGCAATATCACACTAATATCATTGTTTTCAATAGGGTCATAACTCACAAGTAAATACCAATGTGAGACTTCAAAAGTGCCGTATATAGTGATAATAGAAGCTGCTAAATAAACCATAACAGCATACTCTACGGCATTCGGACCTAAATCCTTATAATTATCTTTAGCAGCAAAATATAAACCAAGCGAACAAAGCCCTACGGTAATATAATGAAAGAAAAAATCAAAAAGTAAATTTTCGTCAGCAAGAAGTGCAGACTGCATACCCTGCATCGTAAGATGCTCATCTCTCAAATTCGCTGCACTCGGATGCCCCAAAAAGAAATAAAGAAGGGCTACAAATACAACAGCCCAGCTTACATTGCGCTTTACACCATCTATTTTTAAGTATTTGAGCAAAAACCATAAGCCCACAATAAATACAGTATTGTACATACCTAAAAACATTTTTCGCATGTACTCATTGCTAAAGTTGCTTGTCTCGTGCATCATAAACTCAAGATTACCAGTGAGAAGCACGACCACACCCGCCGTAGCGATAAGCGCAATACGGTATCCGCCACAGTTTAGGAAACCCAAAGGCTCATCTTTATCCCGCTTGAGTAGCATCATAAATCCTATGACTAAACCTACTACGGTAATAAAACTGGCAAATGTAGCAGCATTCCAAAAAAACTGTGTAAGCGCATTGCCATAGACTATATACCAGTCTATAACCAAGGATATAAGGGCAAGCCCCATGACAATAATCGTTGCTTTTTGTATGACTGAAGTTTGAGTACGCAAGCCTACATAAAGCAGTAGCAAAGACTCTGCTAAGAAAAACAGATTCATATACTGCACACCTGCTACAAGCGGCGCTGATATCGTAAAAAATATGATCGAATAGCTTAACACGGTATAAAAAAAGTTCAAATCACTTTCACTCTGCCGATACAAAATATAGGCATAAAAAGAGTTGAAAGCGCAGAGTGCAAGTGCGTGCCAGCCAAAATCTGCTAATGAATCCGTTTGGCGCAATACAATAAAAACAGTAATGACATAGCTCAAAGTATTGATGTGCATCATATAATAGTTGAGCAAGGAGAGACTATTGCGCAGGCTATAGAGCACGTTCATTGTAAAAAATACAACATAATACAAAGAACCAAAAAGCAAGGCAGTATCGTGATAATCTTCCGCTGAACGGATAGAATGCGTCAGTACCCAGCCAAAGAAAATAAGTATGGATACAAAAAAGTTAATTGTATTAAGCGTAATCCATTGCTTAAAATGGGCAATAGCAAGTGATATGGCAGCTAAAATGAGCAAGTAAGTAAATAATGCGGCATAATTACCAGGGTGATAGCGATACACAATAAAAGCCGTAATATAACCCGCAATAATTGCTAAAAGCCCTATATCCCTACGATTGTAATAAAGTGAAATACCGATAATTACGCCTGTTACGGCTAAATTTAGCCCAAATGAAATAATAAGTGTAGTGAGGTCGTCATAGACTTCATTAAACAAAAAAGAGGTATAATAAAGCAACCCCATACCAGCGAGTAGCAGCAGCGTACTAAAAGTCTGAAAACCTTTTCGGCGCATTCGATTAGATATAATCAAGACAATACTCCCTGATATAAAGCCGGTCATAACTTGCCCGAAAGCACCTATAAAACCTTCTGCAACGCCATAGTTGATAAAAAATATTATACCTATGACAAGCATTAGCACACCTAAACGGCTCATGAGCTTTTCACCCACGAGGGTTTCAAAGTCATTTTTTTGTTGATCAACGATGCGCTGTAGCTCCGTTTCCCAAGTTTTTTCAGTAGGTTCTCCGCGTGAGTGAGGACCGCTACGGGCTTTTCTCTCTGCAAATGCTTTGAGGTAAACCTGCGCACCATAGCGCAAATCATCTGCGGTTTTGACTTCCTCTGGCGTAGGAATAGCCTCTTGTAATATACGCGCACGCTCTTTGAACGCTTTGTATTGCTCTTTGAGGCTGCCCTCGTGTAGCATAATTCTATAGTTCAAATCTTTTTTGATGTGGCTGTATGCAGGCTGTTCTTTTTTGTGTCGGAGGTAATTTTCCTCGACATCAGCTTTAAAAGATTCAATATCTTGACGCAACTGCTCCTGCTCAAACTCCTCGAGCTTGCGCAGCAAGTCCTGATTTATAGCATGTGGCTCTTCGGTATGGGGATTTAGTTTTGCCATACTGCGGGCTTTGATTTTTTGTGTAGGATTCAAACAACTTACAATATAAACAATGCTTTTCAATATTGTGCAAAGAAAACCTTATAATTTGTAATTTTGCAGCAATTTATATTGAAAGTACGTTTTTTATTCAGAATTTAGCGGTCTGAAAATAAGTTCCTTGATTCAAAAAAAGAAGTGTATAAATCATGGCAAGCATCTGGGCAGTAGATATCGGTAATAGCTTAGCTAAAATTGGCTATTTCGAAAATGGCATACTTACTTCAGTCGATACACAAATTACTTTGACTGATATACAGCAACTCGCCAGGTTGCGCCAACCTACGCATATCGTAGCCACTTCGGTAAGGGCTGATGATGCTATCTGGACAGAAGCACTTGAGCGCATAGCACCTTTGCTTTGGTTAAAATCGGATACGGATATTCCGATACAGAATCAATACCGCAAACCTGAGCAGCTCGGCACTGACCGCTTAGCGGCAGTCATAGGCGCACAAGCTATATTCCCCAAAGCACACAATTTAGTTATTGATGCGGGTAGCTGTATTACTTATGACTTCATTACTATTGAAAAAATCTATAAAGGTGGGAGCATATCGCCTGGCTTGCGCATGCGCTTCGAGGCTATGCACCGACTTACAGCCAAGTTGCCATTAGTGCCAACGCCTAATACTACGCTTCCCCTCGAAGGCGGAGATACACAAGAATCCATGCAAATTGGTGTAGTGCGTGGTATCATTGGAGAAATACAAGCCCAAATAGAAGCCTATAAAGGCAATTATAGAAACTTTAACGTTATTCTTTGCGGTGGTGATGCTGATTTTTTTGAGAAAAAAATAAAAACACCCAACTTTGTACACTTATACAAAGAAGTGCATCTGGTATTGAAGGGATTAGCTGCGGTATTACAACATCAAAAACTGCCACAACCCCCTTATTAAACATACGCTTTCTTTATTGGACTGCAAATAAAATTTAAGCATCTGCATATTTATATTCATTAAAACTATTTAGACCCGTGTTATCATTCTTTTTTCGTATCGTTCAAGTCGTTATCTTTGCTATGGTGTTACTCTTCTTACCAAGTAGTTTTGCTATGGCACAGCTGGCGCAATCTCCTTATTCGCGCATAG
Organism: Bernardetiaceae bacterium; assembly: GCA_020832465.1. GTDB lineage: Bacteria > Bacteroidota > Bacteroidia > Cytophagales > Bernardetiaceae > JAFIER01. The sequence goes on along the minus strand of JAFIER010000004.1, from coordinate 24,063 downwards.
GCGTGGGGCTTAATGCGCAATCTATGTCGCTACCCAATTTTGCTATGGGAGGCTTAGGCATTAGCAACCCTAATAGCAAACACCTTAACTCCCAAAACCCCGCTTTGCTAAGGTTCAACTCACTGACTACTTTCGAAGCTGCCATTACAAGCGAGTATAAAAATTTAGAAGGGCAAGACGCACAGTTTACAGATTTCTCAGGCAACCTTGCATCTGTAGCTTTTGCATTCCCCGTCTCTCCTAAATGGACAATAGGATTAGGCTTTCAAGCCGCTACGGTCATTTCTTATGCCAATATAGAAACGGCTTATTTACCCAGAACCCAAGTATTTACACGTTTTGAAAACCAGGGTGAAGGCGGAATTTCACAATTATACTTCAATACAGGGGCAAAGATTTGGAAAGAACTTTCCGTAGGCGTGCGCGCTAATTACAACTTTGGATTTTTGAGAGATAGAACACAATCTATCTTAGACGACGGACAAAATGAGTTTATCATAGAACTATTAGATAGGCGCAATGTCAGTGATTTTTCATTTGAAGGCGGTTTGCATTATAGGTTCAAGCCCGCAGGCAAAGCAAGCCACTCTTTTATCAACCTTGGCGTAACTTATGCACTCGGCACTTCGCTCAAAACTACGGAGTTTCGTGCCTTTCAACGCAAACTTTTTGATGAAGCATTATTAGAAAGCGATACACTTTTTAGTAATAACGCCGGCAGCATCCAAATACCCTCTTCATGGCGATTAGGCATAAGCCTACAACGCCCTATTGAGGAAGTGGCGCGCACACAAAAACGCTCGGCTTATACCATTGGTATAGACGTATCCTTAGAAAATTGGGCAGAATATAGCGATAGTAAAATCCCGAATGATAGCCTTCAGCAAGCCGTAACCATCGCATTTGGCGGTGAGCTTATTCCCAATGTAAGAGCAACCTCAATCTTATCGCGCACTACTTATAGAGCTGGTTTGCGATACGAAAGAAGTGCTATTATGCTGCGGGGGCAACACATCGATAACTTATCTTTGCATGCTGGCATTACACTACCAGCACGCTCAAGTTTCTCAGGGTTAAATATTGCCGCCGCCGTAGGGCAAAGAGGTACGCTTGAAAATGGACTTGTAAGAGAACGCTATGTAAGAATTTCACTCGGCTTGACTATCTTAGATAGATGGTTTGTGCGCCGCCGTTATGAGTAAAAAACTCATTTTAGCACTAACAGTTCTGGCAGAACTTGTTAGTGCTAAAATTTTATTAAATATCTGCTGACTGCACTATAAACCCCACGATGCTATGGTAAAATGTATCATAGTATGTTATGAAATAGGCTATGAATGCGTTGAAAAATATTGTTTTCAGGTAGCCCCTGCGCTATATCCGTAACAGCATCAGCCCTATAGAAGACTATTTTATGAGTAGAAGTGCTGTAAGTATGCTATACACTTGCATTTTCTATTTCGTAAATTTCGGCAAGTTTGGCTACGGTAAAATCAATATCTTCTTTGCGGTTATCTTTGCCAAAAGAAAAACGAATAGACGTGCGTTCTGGATTTGCCTGTAAGGCACGCAAAACATGAGAACCTAAGCTTGAGCCACTCGAGCAGGCACTTCCACCTGAAGCAGAAATACCTTGAATATCGAGGTTGAAAAGCAACATATCGCTGAGCTCATATTTAGGAAGGCTTACATTCAAGACTTTATAAGAACTCTTTTTAGGGTCTTGGGATTCACCATTGAACTGCGCATCTTTAAAGACGTGGCATAGCTTTTCAATCATATAGGTTTTGAGTGCAAAAATATGCTTATAGTTTGCCTCGCGCTCGGCAAGGCATAACTCTAAAGCCTTAGCCAGCCCTACAATACCGTAAATATTTTCTGTACCGCCTCGCATATTTCGCTCCTGCGCACCGCCAGTAACATAAGGACAGATTTGCGCATCTTGACGTATGTACATAAATCCAACACCTTTGGGTCCATAAAATTTATGCGCTGCACCGGCAATCAAATGCACATCGACCTCTTGCAAATCTATGGGATAGTGCCCCACAGTCTGGACGGTATCAGAATGAAAAACTGCACCGTATTGCGCACAAAGCTCGCCTACGATTTGCCAATCTAAGATATTACCAATTTCATTGTTGGCGTGCATAAGCGATACTAAGGCTTTAGGGTGCTTCGAGAGCAAACGCGCTAAATCTGCTAAGTCAATATTGCCTTTTTCGTCATGTGCGACGTAAAGTAATTTTACCTGCCCTGCTTTTTCCAAGTCTTCTGCTGTATGCAATACGGCATGATGCTCGAGTGGGCTGGTGATAATATACTGAATTTGATGTGATTTAGTAGCGCAGCGTAAGGCTGTATTATCCGACTCGGTGCCCCCTGAGGTAAAAAATATTTCAGAAGGAGAAGTATTAAGCAACTCTGCTACTTTTTTACGGCTTTTTTCTATTGCCGAGCGCACTCTGCTACCATCTGCATGGATAGAAGAGGGGTTACCAAAGTGCGTAGTAAAATAAGGCAACATCTCTTCCAACACTCTTGGATCAAGTGCTGTAGTTGCGGCGTTATCGAGATAAACTCGTGTGTTAGTTTGATGACTCATAGATGCAAATACAAGTAAATGGTTATTTATCAGTAAGTTATTGCTGGTGCAAAAATACAACATTTTATCAAATTTTGAGGCTTTTAGCCTCTTTTTATGCACAAAAAATTAGGCACAAAAAAAATAACATTTCTTTGAGAAATGTTATTTTTTTGTTTTTATAAACCTATTTTAGCCCTTGATTTAATTGGCTTTAAAATAATAGTAAATGCTTGCCGTGTTCGTAGAGCGAATAGAAATAACTAAGTTAGTTTCTGTAATTTCGACTACAGTCATAGGGTCAGAAAATATGGGACGGAGTTCTAACAAACGTCCATCTGCCAAAAACTGCCAATTGCCATATACTTCTTGTTCCTCGCCCGGTATAGGGTCTCTCGGGATTGTACGGTTGCTACCTGGGTCAAAAAACAAGCGATAGTTTCTTCCAAGGTCGTTTACTTGTACGTCTTTATAAATCACAAGCGAATTATCCGTTTCATAAGACCTTAATAAATTCGAGCCTTGATTATTGAGCAATATTTTATCGTAGTTCCAACGCTTGCTACTGCCGCCAGTGAGCAAATCTTCACGCGAAATAGGTGGATTTTCTACTCTAACGACTCGGCTATTTTCTATCGTTCCTCTTTCGTTGGTTACTGATATAGATACTGTAAACTCACCCACTTGGTTAAAGTTATGCGAATAGCTATATCTGTTATCATCTCTATCACCTTCGACAGGCGTGCCATTTACAGCCCATTGATACTCATCAACTTGATTTTGAGAAGTAGCTGTAAAAAGTATCGTTACGCCTGTATAGACAAGTGTATCGCGCTGGGGCATATTGATGCGTACTTGTGGGAGCAGTTGGGTGGGCGTAGGATCGTCTCCGTTACCTTCGCTATCGCCACCGCAGCTTACTAAGCCCAAGCCTAAACTCAGGAGCAGTATGAAGGCAGAAATTTGTTTTTGGATAATCATATTTTATTGAAATCTAAAATGTTTTTGATAAAGTGCAAAAATAACAACTTTTAATATCAATTCAGAAAAAAGACCGCATTATTTTGTCAAATGTTGCAAGTATTTGTTATTTTTAAACAAAATAAAGTGCATAATAGTGCTTTAAGCACAAAAATGCCTGTTTTTTGTACTTACAAATTTTATGAACTCACAACATAGTGAGGTTTTATACACCAAACTTAAATCATTTCAAAATATGCAAATAAGGATATATGCAAACTGCTTTTTCCTGTTTTTTATGCTCGCTCTTCTAAGCCCAGCTGTTCAATCACAGGATGTTGAATGGCTTAGTATAGAGGAAGCATATACACGCACGCAAGAAAATCCACGCAAAATTTTTATCGATGTTTATACCGACTGGTGTGGCTGGTGTCGCAAAATGGATAAAAATACATTTAGCGACAGCGAAATTCGCAAACTATTAAGTGGCGATTATTATGCTGTCAAATTTAATGCCGAGCAAAAAGCAAAAGTTATACTCGGAGACCAAACTTTTAATTTTTTAGAAGATCAAGGCAAAAGAGGCGTACACGAACTTGCAGCCGCCCTGCTCAACGGAAGAATGTCTTACCCTACGGTTGTTTTCTTAGACGAAAAATTTAATATGATTCAGCCCTTACCAGGCTATCGCAAACCCGAAGAGTTGCACCCTATGCTTTATTATTTTGCCAACGACCTACATAAAAAAGAAAAATGGGACGACTTTTTGAAAAACTCTTATCAATCTCCATTTTAAAAAGAAGCCCCTATGAGCGGGCTGTATGCTAATTTATTGTATTTGCATACCCAAGAAGCAAAAACTTTGAATAAAAAGGTTTTAGAATTTGCTTTTTCAAAAAATTACTACTAATTTTGCTGTTCTTTTGAGAAACATACGTATCAAGTACAAATAAAGACGTTATTATGAAACGAACATTCCAACCTTCGCGCCGCAAGCGCAAGAACAAACACGGTTTCCGTGAGCGTATGGCATCAGCAAACGGCAGAGCCGTATTGGCACGCCGTCGTAAAAAAGGTAGAAAAAAGTTAAGTGTATCGGACGAGCGTCCGCATAAATAAAACACTTATTGGCTTTTATTACTGCCTTTATTTTATAAGCATTTATTCATTTTGCCTAAACTCCCAAGAAATCATGAGAAAAAGAGTAGCCAAAAAAATCCTTAAAAATAAGGAACAACTCAATTATCATGCTGCGCAAATCAAAGCTGCCGAAATCACAGCGGCACGTGTAGAAAGACGCACTACTGCAAAGCAGTCTTCTGAAAACTAATTTTTTTTTCAGACTTTTATGCCTTTTGCTATGCTACAATATGCAAGTAGAAAAAGACAACCCCGAGCCTTATGATGTTTTCATTATAGATTGCTTGAGCGGTTGTCTTTTTGCGTTTTATTGTGTATATTGAATTTTAAACCACCTGCTTTGCAGACCTCTGAATTTTCATATAATCAAATCATTATGAAAGCCAAAACCATTCTTTTGATTGCTTGCCTACTCGGCGCAGCAGCAGTAGCTATAGGTGCATTCGGTGCGCATGCACTTGATGAAATGCTACGCCAAAGCGGGCGATTAGAAACTTTTCATACAGCCTCTCGCTATCATTTTTATCATACTTTTGCCCTTATGGGTATCGGGTTTGCACACTGGCAAAAACAAAATAAACTATTGAACCTCGCCGCTTGGTTTATGCTCATCGGAACGCTTATTTTTAGCGGGACGCTATACCTGCTCTGCCTGACAGGCATAACTTGGCTTGGCGCAATTACGCCAATTGGTGGTGTATTGCTTATTTTGGGCTGGTGCACAACGGGTCTTAGCCTATACCGTGCGTAAAGTATATTGTGCTTAACTGACTTTGACTTCGGTCTCGAGTTGTTTTTCGTAGAGCTCTTTGTATATGCCATTGGATTGCAAAAGTTGCTCATGCTTTCCTTCTTCGACGATTTTTCCGTCATCAAGGACAATAATTTTATCCGCCAGCTGTGCTGATGAAACCCTATGCGAAATAATTATAGCGGTTCGTCCTTTCATAATGCGTTGCATATTGTTCAAGATTTTGTTTTCAGTTTTGGTATCTACTGCCGATAAGCAATCATCAAGGACAAGAATTTTAGGATTTCTAACAATCGCCCTTGCAATACTTAGGCGCTGCTTCTGCCCCCCAGAGAGTGTAATGCCCCGCTCTCCAAGTTCTGTATCTAAGCCCCTTGGAAAGTCAAGAATATTTTGATACAAATCAGCATCACTTACTGCTTGTATAACCTGTGCTTCCGAAACGCTACCTTCGCTCATTCCAAAAGTTACATTTTCTCTGAGGCTGTCTGAAAAAAGAAATACATCTTGTGGTACATAAGCAATTTGCGCACGTAGGGATTGTACATTATAAACCTCAATAGGCTTCTCATCAATATGAATTACTCCTTTTGTGGGTTCATACATACGAGAAATAAGATTAGCAATCGTAGATTTACCGGAGCCTGTAGTCCCTAAAATGGCTAAGGTTTCACCAGGCGAAATTTCAAAACTTATATTTTGAAGCGCCTCTATCCCTGATTCTGGATAAACAAAACTTACATCATTGAAGTATATGCGACCTTGAATATCCGTAGCGGGCTGATTTTCTACCGATACAATATGATTGGGCGTATCCAAAAACTCATTAATACGCGCTTGAGAAGCAGCGGCACGCTGAATTATACTCGTTACCCAGCCCACAGATGTTACAGGCCAAGTTAGCATATTCACATAAATAATAAACTCAGCAATATTGCCCGCTGTTATGCGTCCTGCCATGATTTCAAGACCACCTACATATACTGTAAGCACCGTGCTCAATCCGATAAGAGCTACAATCAAAGGAAAAAAAAGAGCTTCTACTTTTACCAAATCTAAAGCTCTGCCTTTGTAAGTATTCGCTTCAAATAAAAATTTTGAAGACAAATCCTTTTCTCTTGTAAATGCTTTGACAACCCGAATACCAGAGAAGGACTCCTGCACAAAAGTAGTAAGCGAAGAAAGACTTTTTTGTAATGCCGTCGAACGCTGATTGATAATGTTATTGACATAATAAATACTCACAGAAAGCACAGGCAGGGGTAAGAGTGCAAAAAATGTAAGTTTGACATTGATAGTCAGCATATAAGCAATAACAAGCACAAAAGTACCAATCGTGTTGATGCTATACATAATGGCTGGTCCTAAGTACATACGCACGTGACTGACATCTTCAGAAATGCGTGCCATCAAATCACCAGTATTATTCTTGCGGTAAAAACTCAGCGGTAAGGATTGATAATGCAGATATATATCGTTTTTTAAATCATACTCAATATGTCGGGACATGACAATGATAGTCTGCCTTTGAAAAAACAAAACGACACCACGCAATAGTGCTAAACCAATAATAATACTGCCATAAAGCAAAACCGTAGTAGCAAAACGCTCATATAGCTCACCTTGTGCTTCAAAATCGGCGTGTAAGCGATAGACTTCTATAGTCTCGCCGAGCAGGTCAAACGCATAGCGTACAATTTGTGCTGGTATAATAGCAAACAAAGAAGAAAGCAGTACGAAAAGCGTACCGCCCAAAAGATGCCATTTATAGCGATAAATGTATGGATTTAATTTACTGAGTTCTTTCATGGTATAGCGTTAAGATAGCTCAAAATAGCAATTGCACAATAAAGTTTAGCCTATGTATAACGCAAGCTAATAAGAAAAGTTTGATTAGGAATCATACTACTATACATTTTTGCATAGCGTAGGCTTTGCAAACCCCAAGCTATACAAAAATGGGCTTAGAAATAATATTTCTCTAAAAAATGTTACTTCTCGCTGGCGAAGGTCTATGCGTATGAAAAGCGATAAAGTTTATGTTCGAAAGGCCAAAACAAATACAGATATAAGAAGTTTTATATGTTGGGGTGTACGACAATTTTGCTAAATTCTGTCAGAAATAACATTTCTGACAGAAATGTTATTTCTAAAAATTTGGCATCTAATATCTTTACTGCCTGTAGTACGAAGCACCAGCTTCGTTATGCTACGGCTTTAAAAACTGTGAAGGCTGAAACTATCTAAGTTGATTTACCAACTTGACGTATGGCTGAATGTTGCGGATAGCTTAGTATATTTGGGGTAAAAAGTGAATACTTTGTTAATTTTATTCAATGATATGAAACGATTTTTTTTAGTTTGTTTTGGATTTTTATGCTTGGCTTTTTTGATTATAAGTTGCCAAACACAGGAGCGCACCGATACTCAAGAGACTTCTTCGGAGGTTCAGGTAAGGCCTTCTCCTCTCGAGCAGGATTGCAGTTTTTGTGGCATGCCTTCGGGCGAGTTTCCAAAGTTTAATGCCTATTTTAAAACAGCTTCCTCACAACATGGTTTTTGCTCTACGCGCTGTTTGTTTGCTTTTTATTTGAATGATGAAAATCAAATAACTGCGGCGGATATAACCGAAGCCCAAGTAACGGATTATTATACCACTAAAAAAATTGAGGCTAAAAAAGCGTTTTATGTAAGTGGTAGTCAGCAAAAAGGACCTATGGGGGCAGATTTTATGCCTTTTGATACGCAAGATGCTGCTCAGGAGTTTAAAATAGACCACAAAGGAGAGGCTATTTATACCTTTGAGCAAATCAATGCAAGCGTACTTTCAGAAGTATTACAAGGAAAAAAATAATAAGGTATTTGTTGGCGTTAATGCCTATTATCCGCATTTTCGAGCATGCTTATATAACTTTCATACCGTTCGTATGCAATATTACCCGCTTCTACAGCATCAATAACAGCGCACTGAGGTTCGTTTAAGTGGAGGCAGTTATGGTATTTGCAGGCATTGAGCAGGGCACGCATTTCGGGAAAATAGTGTGCAATTTCGGCTTTTTCTGTATAAGCGAGTGCCATTTCTTTTATACCGGGCGTATCTATAAGAAATGTTTCGGGTTGTATTTCAAAGATTTCAGCAAAAGTAGTCGTATGTACGCCTTTTTGCGAAAAATTTGAAATTTCTTTTGTAGCTTGTCCAATTTCTGGTGCAAGTCTGTTGAGTAAGGTAGATTTTCCTACCCCTGAGTGTCCTGAAAATAGAGAAAGTTTTCCTTTAAGGAGTTCATCGAGCGCATCGAGGCTTTCATCTTCTGTAGCCGAGAGAGATAGGGTTGGATAGCCTATAGATTCATAGCATTTTTGATAGGCTTTTTGTAGTTCAATTTCCTCGGGGCTTAAGACATCACGCTTATTGAATACAATAACCGCTGGAATTCGGAAAGATTCAGCAGCCACCAAAAATCTATCAATAAACCCCAAAGAAGTGCGGGGGCGTGAAAGTGTAGCAATAAGTATAGCTTGGTCAATATTAGCGGCTATGATATGCCCAAATGCACGCTTATGCGGCGCTTGTCTGATAATATAATTTTTGCGTTTTTCAATTTCTTTGATATTTGCAATTTTATCAGCTTGTGATTCTATTTCACACACCACAAAATCACCTACGGCTACTGGATTCGTAACTTTTAATCCTTTAAGCCTTAGTTTACCTCGCAAACGTGCTTTATAAGCCTCTCCCGTTTCGGTGTGCCTAATATCATACCACGAACCTGTAGAGCGCATAATTTGTGCGCGAAAAGTACTATCGCTCATAGGCTTGATAGAAATTGAGTTTGATGGTTCATAATCTTTTGGTTTCTGTATAAATGCGTAGTGATGCTGTAAGAAAATTGTATCATGCTAATTACTCATCACTGCGCAAAGGTCTAATTGTGTCTTTACTTTCGTTGCTTTTCCACTCTAAAAGTTCTATACCTTTTTTCATAATCTCAAGGTGTGTTTGCAACAAATTATCTTTTTGAATGCTAAAATAATGCGAAATAATATCCATTTTTTTGCGAATAACTTGCAAAAGCCCCGTAAGCTGGCTCCAAAGCACAAAAGCCATTTCCGTAGCTTCTAAGCTTGGACGTATGCTACCGTCTTCTTGTCCTTTACGAATAGCATTTACAAGCAAATCTATAACGCCATTACCTGCTTCGAGTGCACGTCTGGCCTCGCCTTCGAGGTTTTTTAAATCAAAATCGCTATTTTCATAATCCAAAATTGTATTGAAATAATTAGGAAACTCATAAGCAAATTTGATATAAGCCTCCGCTACTTTTTCTAACATACGAAAACCCGAAAGGGCGGCGCAGTCCGTAAGTACTTGCTCTAAATGCTGTTGCAAGATATGAAAACTTCGTAAAATAATGGCACTATAAATCTCGTCTTTGCTTTTAAAATAAAGATAAAGTGTGCCTTTGCTGAGCTCTGCTTTAAGCGCAACCTGACTCATTGTCGAGTTTTCAAAACCCTGTGTAAAAAAAACATCTTCGGCTGCATCTATAATATTTTGCTTGCGACGTAATTTTTCTCTTGCTTTTCGTTCCGAAACACCCATATATTTTGTTACTTATTACTATCTTTGCCTAATGATTGACTTACAGTCATTTTATGAACACAAAACTACAAAAAAAGACAGACAATTGTGCATACTTTTTCAAATAATTTACGTTAAAAGATTAAATTACAAGTAATAAAAGTTGCCATTTTGTAGTTTTATATGCAGTTTACATTTCAAATAGTATTACCTAAAAAAAGGAATCATGCCACGAAAAATCATAATACTTTCGCTAATCGGTCTTTTAACCCTCATAAGTAGCTTATATGGACAGCAGACGCATCTAACCTTAGATACGAACAATCCCATAGAATATCAAAATTTGCGCATATATCCTATACGCGCCAGTGAAATGTATTTATCGCACTTTGGAGAAGGAAATTTTCTTAAAAGTGCAGATAGAGCCATACGCGCAGGGCAAGCAAGCATATCGGAGTTTATAGTGCTTAAGCCAGATGGTAGCCAAGAGTTTAAACCGCAGGTAAGTGCTTTGCTTATGGATAACCTTTCACCCGATACCCTTTATGCCCTTGGCGGTAGCTTGTTAGAGGGCGGTAAGCAAAATCGTATGCTCAGAGATGACGTGATTGTAATGCCTAATAAAAAGCGTGAAAGAATGCCCGTTTTTTGTATCGAAGAAGGGCGTTGGTCTTCCGAAAGTAATATGAATTTTAATTTTGTACCTATGACAGCACCCCAAAGCGTCAAGGAACAGGGCATGAGGCACAATAACCAGCAACTTGTATGGAATAACGTATCTGACTACCTATCACGATTAGAGATAAAATCCGCTACTGATGATTTGTTAGCAGTAAGTAAGCACCCACTCATTAAGGACAAACAACCGGGCTACCTCAAGCATTTTGCACAACAATTCCCAAAGGATAAAGATATTGTCGGTTTTATAGCACTTACTAACGATAGGGTAATTGGGGCTGAAGTTTTTGCCCATGCCATTGTTTTGCAAGATAATTTACAGAGCTTGATAAGTAGCTATAGCACAGAAGCTATCCTTTTCGGACTTGCAAGTTCTGCCCATGCCAAAGAAGCCGCTGTAAGCTATACCAATGCCTTAGTAGTGAGCGGTACGAAACTATTTAATCCTGATTTTGTCAAAGAGCATGGAAAGTCCACAGAATTTCAGGGCAAACCCTTCCGTACCGTAACTTTTGGATACGAAGTCAAGAATCTAAAAAAATTGGCGCGTATTTGGTTTGATTCTGATGCAGACCAGTTTCATAAAGATAGCTTATCTGAAGCAGTAAATACGCTCATACATTTGGCCAAAGCTAATCCAAATACAAAGCTACGCATTCTCGGACACACCGATTCTGATGCCAGTGAAAGTTATAACTTGCAACTCGCTAAACGAAGAAGTGAACGTGTAAAGCAGTATTTAATTGCGCAAGGCATTGACAAAAACCGAATTATTACAGAATACTACGGGGAGAGCTATCCCATTGCTGATAATACCGATGAAGCACAAAAAGCACTCAACAGAAGGGTTGATATTTTTATGATTTTATAGCGATACTCACTGCCTTACAAAAGCGCACGAAAACTTTGCTAAATTAGCCCAGCACTAACCGTTTCCGAAAAACGGTTAGTGCTGAAACTATCTAAGCCAATTGACCAACTTGACATAAGCAGCCCTATCTATATCTGAATTTTTTGATAAAAAGCCTCCTCTGTAATAGCAGACCAGCGTTTGGCATTATTGCGGAAAGCCTTATAGGCCTCGTATATCTTACGGCTCGGTGCATCTTGAGCAGTAAGCTCATCAAAAACTGTATTTGTATGAACCTTTAAACCCTCAAGCACCGACTGCGGAAACTCACGCAATTCAACTGATGACTCTGACATAATTTTATCCAAATATATCATATTCTTAACTTCAAACTCATTGAACATCCAAGTAGAAGCGCGCGCTGCCGCCGCACGAATAATTTCTTGTAGCTCATTGGGCAATGATTCATACTTGGATTTATTCACCGTAAACTCCAGAAGCGAACCAGGCTCATGCCAGCCCGGATAGTAATAGTAGCGCGCTACTTTATGAAAACCCATTTTATAGTCATGATAAGGACCTATCCATTCCGTTGCATCTATAACGCCTCGTTCTAAATTTGTATAAATCTCACCACCAGCCACAGTAACTGCCGAGCCACCTGCTTTTTGTAATACTTTACCACCTAAACCAGGCATACGCATTTTTAAACCTTTAATATCCTCTATTTTATCAATAGACTTATTGAACCAACCACCCATCTGAACGCCAGTATTGCCACCAAGCATAGGCACAACACCAAAAGGTGCGTAAATCTCCTCCCATAACTCAAGACCACCTCCATTGGCTATCCAGGCTATGCTTTGCTGGGCATTCATGCCAAAAGGAATAGAAGCAAAAAACTGACAAGAAGGCACTTTACCAGCCCAATAGTAAGGCGCTGCATGTCCCATCTCAATAGCACCATTGCCAACAGCATCAAAAACCTCTAACGCTGGTACACGCTCGCCACCACCAAAAACCTTAATGCGAAACTTGCCACCAGTCATCTCTTTTACATATTTAGCAAAAAGCACTACACCTTCGCCCAATACAGGAAAATTTGGAGGCCAAGTCGTCGCAATACTCCATTCATAAAGAGGCTTACTACCTTGCAATGCAGCAAACTCTGAAAGCTTCTCTTCATTGCTTTTTTTCTCCTCGCAGGCCGAAAGTGAAACAAATCCTAAACCACCAGCTAAGCTCGTAAGACCCACTTTTTTGATAAACTCTCGTCGTCCTTTCATAATATGCCTAATTTAATCGGGTTGTCTATACATATAAACTGAACACTTTTCAAATATAAAATAATCATAACAAAACGCAAAAATATGATTGCTCATACTACCATACATCATTATTCCATAGCCTGGTCTATGCCCACACCCAACTATAGAAAAATAGATGCAACACTAACAATCCGCTGCGAACTGTTAATACTGAATGGTAAATCCCCTCCACCCTTTATTCCTTATCTGACCCAAACCCGCAAAGGCGAATCAGACTTCATAATATCTTTTAGCTCACTCCACTCAAAAAGAAAAACCGGCGGGGCTACAGCACGGAATGTTATTTCTGCCTGCGCATATTCAAAACGGAGACCTTGCTTATCAACTAAAAAACGCTCCGTAGGCTCTACTTTTTCTACCATAAAACCAGCATCTTCTAAAGACAAAGCCCCTTCTTCTTTTGCCATAGCTAAGGCCTCCTCGGTGAGCTTTTGTGTGAGTTTGTCTATGCCATCAGCATCAAATATATCTGATAAAGTGATTTTCTTGCTATTTTTCAAATCTAACACCAGATAAGAACTGCTGTAAAAACTGCGCGCGCCGCCGCCGTACTCATCAGAATAAAAACCAATCGTCGTAAAATAATCATTATTAAAAACGACTTCTACAGTGCTTTCCTTATACCAATCTGCCGACATGCCTACCATTTCTTCAGAGTTCATTTCTACATAATCATCTAAGTATTCTGTTTTCTTTTGGGCTAAGGCTTGTTTTGCATCGCCTGTATAGTTTTGTACTTTCTGTAAAATAGCTTGGATAGCCTCCAAATTCGTCTGACTCGGCACTTGAGTAACAACCAAAATTTCTTCTTTGAAAGTTGCGCCAGGCGAATCAGGTTCGCTCTCTACAAGCGCAACCGCACCACTATCTGCAAAGATTTCAAAATCAATTTTTTTGACTTCGTCGGAAGTCGCCTCGAAGTTTGTCTCCTCAGACATTTCTGTGTGAAGTGAATCGCTATCGCCTGTATCAGTTTGCGTATCCGCACCGCCACCACCACCACACGATGATAAAATCAAAAGCGAAGAGATAGTGAGCAAAGAAAAAATACTTTTTTTCATGAGTTCTAAAAAGTTTTAATTTGTTTGATTGTAAAAATAATTGTATTGCGGAAGCTACGTATATAGCGTCAGAGGAGTTTAGAACTAACAGTTCTGGCAGAACTGTTAGTTCTGAAATCTGGCACAGACTAAAGTCTATGCTACAAAAGATAAGAGTAGCATTATGTGATAATGCAATATAAATAAATTTGCGTTTACTGCCAGCATTTTACATAAAAAAAGCACCACCTTAAAAAAGTAGTGCTTTCTCGTTTAGATAAAACGAAGGATTTAACTTTGACAAAGTTTCGCACTTTGTCAAAGTTGGAAAGTCGATATTTACGCCGTGTTTAGTGTCCATACCAAACACAAAATTGAGTTTTGCTTAAAGCTGATGCTGCGCTTCTATTTCTGCTATGAGTTCTCGCCAGCTCTCAAGCTCGGGAATGCCGGGCTTGCGCTTACCAAAAAGTTGTAGAATTTGCTCCTCTTTTTCATTAAAAAACTCGAGTGCCGTAACCATGCCGTCTTCTGTGGGCTTACGTACGAGCCAAGTTTGTGCAATAGCAGGTTCTTTGACGTGCAAATTAAAATCGGGGTCTAAGACGTTGAGCCATTCATTATAATCTACAATATGCTCAACCTCGCCTGTATGAATCTGAATCATACCTCGATTGCCTACAAATGCCATAATCGGAATCTGACGCTCGGCAGCGGCGTTGAGCGTAGCGCGCAACGTATCATTTTTGAGCCTTACGGCAAAACCTCCCTCAGGCGCAAGGCGCAGGGCTTGCACACGGGCGAGCTTGTGCTTACGCAAAAGTCCGAAGAAGTCATGTGTATCTTTCAAATTGCGCCAAGCCTCTTGAAATTTTTCTACATCGATATCCGAATCGGGCGTTTCGGCTTCCGGCGCAGGGCGTGGCGTTACAGCCTGCTCGGGCGTTTGGTCATCGGATTTGTACTTTTCTACCAAAGTCTCGAAAGCATCAAAATCGCTTTGCGGCGTGAGGTAAATTTTATGAATCGCCTCTCCGTCTTCGGCAAAAAATTGAATGCTATAGCGGGGTTTCTCATCGCTGCCTTCTTTGACGGCAAAAGCCGAAGCCCAAGAAGAAAAGAAAATACGCAAATCAATATCCTCGCCTACAAACAGACCCACGTGGTTGTTGTTCAACGACGGATTGAGATAAGTACCTTTGCGCTCGTGCACGATTTCTTCATTGCGAGTGAGTGCCATGACTTTCCCCAAAGTCTCGACCTCGCCTAAAATAGCTTGAAACTCGGGGCGCAATCGCCATACGGTGTTGCCGCATTCACCAGCCAAAAGCTCGACTTCGCTTACGCCTAATTCTTGTGCCGCATTACGAATACGGATTTGTGGATTCTCGGCTTTCAATGCCGCCCATCTCGAGGTTAAAATGTTTGTTTCCATGATAATTAACGAATATGTTTTGAGTAAGAAATTTTGTTGCACTTGTAGCATAGAATTTAGTCTGTGCCAGATTTCAGAACTAACAGTTCTGGCAGAACTGTTAGTTCTGAAATCTATTTTTTCAAGTTGGATAAAAATGCACCGCTGGACAGCCCACAAAAGGGTGTGCCGTAACTTTTAGATTAAACTCATAGGCGCGCTGTAAATTTTGCTCGCTGAGCACTTCGGCAGTATCGCCAAAGGCTAATTTTCGCCCGTTTTTGAGTAGTAAAATTTTATCGGCATACATAGCAGCGAGGTTGATGTCGTGAATAACAAGTAACAAAATATTGCCTTCTTTGACAAAATCTTGTGCAAGTTGCAAAGCGTAATGCTGATGCTTGAGGTCCAGATTATTCAAAGGCTCATCGAGCATAAGCATTTTTGCCCCCCTTTGCGGGCTATCCATTTGCGTAAGCGCACGGGCAAACTGCACACGCTGCCGCTCGCCGCCCGAGAGACTGTAATAATTGCGCTGCGCCAAATGCTCGACTTGCGTTTTTTGCATCGCCCGCCAGACGCAATCTTTGTCCTCAGAAGTAGGCTGATGTTTGAAATGTGGATAGCGTCCCATCAAAACAACCTCTTCGACTTTAAAATCTTGACTCAAACCCACATGCTGCGTCATAACAGCCCGTTCTAACGCAATATCTTGAGGTTTCCAACTGCTCAAACTGCGATTTTTCCAACGCACTTCGCCGTGCGAAGGTCGAAGTTCTTGGCTCAAGGTTTTGATAAGCGTGGATTTGCCCGCCCCATTCGTACCGATAATAGCCAAAAAGTCCCCCCGCTCCAGCTCGAAACTGATGTCCGAGAGGATAGATTTGCCTTTAATGCAATATGAAATCTGTTCTACTTCTAACATAATTTTTTCTGTTATAAAAATGGAACTTCGCTATCTTAAAACTAACAGTTTTTCAAAAACTGTTAGTTTTCTACCCATATTTCAGTCCTAAAGGATTGTTTTCTATTATGCGTTAAATTAGCCCAGAAATAACATTTCTGACAGAAATGTTATTGCTATAGAATCCTGATAACCAATTATCTACACCCCTAACAAAATCATTAGCAAACATAGCCCATAAGCTATGCTACATTGCCATAGCCCTGCGCTGTTTGAACAGCAAAAACAAAAACACGGGCGCGCCCACTAAGGCGGTAATGACACCGATTGGAATCTCCGCAGGTGCAGCCCAAGTGCGCGAAAGCGTATCTGCCCAGCATAACAAAAGCCCCCCACCCAAAGCCGAAGCGGGCAGCAGATAGCGATGCTCTGCCCCTACCCAAAGACGCATAATATGCGGCACAACCAAGCCCACAAATCCTATCATTCCACAAAAAGCAACCGATACACCGACTGCCAATGCCGTAGCAAAAATAACCCACCTTTTAAGCGACTCTACCGAAACACCGAGATGTATGGCTTCGGCTTCGCCCAAGGCTAAGGCGTTGAAAGATTTGTGCAAACGCAATAAAATCAGCAAGCTCAAGCCCGTAGCTACACTCATGAAAATGACGGCTTTCCACGTCGTGCCACCTAAGCTGCCCAAAGTCCAAAAGGTAAGGCTGCGAAGTTGGGCATCATCAGCCAAGTAAGTCAATAAACCTGTGGCTGCGCCAGCTAAAGCATTGATAGAAATGCCTGCCAAAAGCATCGTAACGACATTAGTTTTGCGTTTTTCTCTGGCTAAGGCAAATATCAAAACCGTCGAGAGCACAGCCCCCGTAAAAGTTGCTACCGAAAGCAGCGAAAAGCCCGCCCAAAGCATAGAGGCAGAAAGCATAGGGGCGATAAGCACAATAACCAAAGCCGCTGAAAATGCAGCACCAGCCGATATACCGATAATCGAGGGGTCAGCAAGGGCATTGCGAAAAAGCCCTTGCATCGCTGCCCCACAAATCGCTAAAGCCGCGCCTACCAGAATGCTCATCAAAACACGAGGCAGACGGATAGACCATAAGACAACCTCCTGTTGCGCCGTAAAATTGCCCCAGTGCCAAGCCAATTTTTTGCTTACAATCGCTAAGACCTCGAGTGGCGCAATCGAAACCGCACCTATACCCGTTGCGGCAAGCAAGGAAAAAATTAGACAGCTTAAAAGCAGTAGATTGATATTATTGGGCTTGCCCAGCATCACTCAAATTTTTGAATTTTTGATTTAAGGTATAAACCGCTTCGCCTACACGAGGTCCGAAGCCCGATAAGAATTGTCCGTCCATCGAGATAAAGGCTTTGTGCTTGCCCGCTGGCGTATCCCTCATGCCAGGCACTTCGAGCAGACCCGCATCACCCTCCAAACTCTGCAACCCAGAGTCGAACATCAAAATAATATCAGGGTTTGCTTGCACCAATGCCTCGGCAGTAAGCGGTTTGAAATCTTCAAAACCTGTTACGGCATTTTTGCCACCAGCGAGTTGTATCATTTCTTGCATTTGTGTGCCTTCGCCCGCTACCATAAGCGAGCCCGCACCCCGCGCATAGATAAAAAGTACTTTAGGTTTTTGAGCGAGCGGCTCTACTTTGGCTAAATCTTCATCGATTTTGCTGTTGAGTTTTTGCGCTGTCTGGGGCGTTTCGAGGGTTTCACAAACAGATTGAATCAGCTTTTTTGTGCCCTCTATAGTAAATTCTTGCACGAAAGCCTCTGTTTGTAAGGCTGCTGTTTCGAACTGCGATACCACCTCGGGCTTGAGCGCATCTTTGATAGTAAACAGGTGAGTAGGCGTGAGCGAAAGCACGCCCTCTACTTCTATATTGCGATTATGCCCTACTTTTGGCAAAGCCGCTGCTGCTTCGGGGTAGGTGCTCGTTACGTCCGTACCGACTACTTTATCGCCGTAACCAGCAGCAAAAATAATTTCGGTAAGTGCGCCGCTCAAGGAAACAATTTTTTTGCCTGTTTCTTGCGTATTTTCTATTTGTGATTCGCTTGCTTCGGCTTGCGATTCTGTTTTGCTATTCCCACAGGAAAAAAGCAAGGCAACGCCTAACGCACAATAAAAATAAAAAGATTTCAGTCGCATTGTATAAGTTATTTAGACAGTTTATAAATTAGGTTTCAAGCACAAATGTAGTTATTATTTAGATTAAGTCAAAATAAGAATAAGTTTTTTTTCAAAAAAACTGCAAATCCCTGCTGGTGAATCTTTTGCTTAAAGCTCAGACTACTCCACTATAGATTTTTCTATATCGGCTTAGAAATAACATGGCTTTGCGAAATATTATTTCTGGCTGGCGAATGTCTAAGTAGTGCGCTTAAAGTTAGATAAGAGCCTGATAATTTTTTTGAAAAAAATTCTTATTTTTATTTGTAATAAGTCTAAATAAGTTTTATGTTTGCAACAACAAAACCCTAAACCTATGCGAGTTATATTTTACTTATTGATTTTAACATTTTGTTTATCAAGCACTTATGCACAAGATTTGGTGCATAAGGATAGCATCAGAGAGGGCGCGACTTTGGCCAACATAGTAGTTACGGCTACACGTAACGAAAAACAAATCGAGGTTTTGCCTGTGCCCATAACGGTGGTTTCTCGGGAGCAGATAGAGGCTTCGGGTCTGCTTCGTCTGAATGAATTGCTTGCTGAGCAGACGGGCTTAGCCGTTACGGAAGACCATGGTAGTGGTGTACAGATTCAAGGTCTTTCACCGGATTATACATTGATTCTCATCGATGGCGAGCCGCTTATAGGACGCACGGCAGGCACTCTGGAGCTCTCTCGTATTGCCCTTGCCGATGTGGAGCGCATCGAGATTTTGAAAGGACCTTCTTCGAGCTTATACGGCTCTGAGGCTTTGGCAGGCGTTATCAATATCATTACCAAAAAACCTAAGCAAGGTTGGAAAACTACGCTCTCTGGTCGTTATGGTACAAATCAAACCAGTGATTTTACGGCTGATGGAAGCTATGCCAACGAAAAATTATCGGTCTATGCACTGCTCAATCGCTATCAAACGGGCGGTTTTGATTTTAATCCCGAGCGCTTTGGACAAACTGTAGCGCCCTTTCACAACTACACGGCGAGGTTTAAAGTAGCTTATCAGCTTAGCTCACGCACGGAGCTCGATTTCTCGTCTCGTATTTTTTATGAAAATCAAAATCCTTCTTTTGGTATTGGTAGTGAGGCTGACCTACTTAAAATCGTGGGCGATGGTAGGGTGCAGGACTACAATCATAAATTAGATTTGCGCCATCGCTTTTCGGATAGCTTTAAATCCCAATTGAGATTATACCACAGTGCATATTCCACAAACAACGAGTTGCGGGAGTTTGAGAGTGGTAGTATGTATGATGCAAATTTTTTCAATCAAAATTTTCTGCGCATAGAATCCTTGAATGAGTACTACCATAGTGATGCTCATATTCTGACTTTTGGTGGGGGCGTAGTGCGCGAAGCCGTAGAGGCAACACGCTACAATGATGTTACGCCCTTTTTGAGTCAGTATCTTTTTGCTCAACATGAATGGGAAATTTCACCGCGTATGAACAGCATCATCGGTGCGCGTTTCGATACGCATAGCGAATACAATTCGCAACTAAGCCCCAAGTTAGCCCTTCGCTATGAATTAGCCCCTTGGCTGAATCTGCGGGCTTCGGTAGCGGCGGGCTTCAAAGCCCCAGATTTTCGCCAGCTTTATCTAAACTTTGATAATGCCGTAGTGGGCTATGCCGTACTCGGGGCTGCTGAGCTTGCTGAGGGTTTGCAGCGGTTAGAGTCTCAAGGGCAAATTGCGCAAATGCTGTTTCCTGCCGAGCAGATTGGTAATCTGCGTGCTGAGCGTTCGTGGGCATACAACATAGGTGCGGTCTTTACGCCTCATCAAAAGTTTAGCTTTTCAATAAATGCTTTTCACAACGAAGTCAGAGACCTTATCGAGACCCAGCCCATAGCGCAGAAGCAAAACGGTCAGTTTGTGTTTAGCTATCTGAATCTGAACAGCGTTTTTACACAAGGTGCAGAACTCGAATCGCATTATACACCGCTTAAGGGATTGCGTATATCAGCGGGTTATCAATACCTTATAGCTAAGGATAGAGATGTTATAGCAGCTATAGAAAATGGTGAAGTCTTTAAGCGCGATAGCGAAACGCTACGCACAAGACGTGTAAGGGCTGATGAGTACGGCGGGCTTTTCAACCGTTCGCGCCACAGCGGGAACTTAAAAATTTTTTATTGCGAATCAAAAACGGGTATAGAATCTTCTCTGCGTGCCGTATGGCGCGGGCGATATGGATTTGGAGACCTCAACGCCAATCAAATTTTAGATAACGATAATGAGTACGTACCAGGATTTGTTACGTTGCACGCTGCGATTGCCAAAACTTTCAAACAAAAGTATCGCCTACAAATGGGCTGTGATAATTTTTTGAATCAAACCAACTCGAGGCTTATTCCGACCATGCCGGGTAGGCTTTGGTATGCTGCGCTGCGGTTGCAGTTTGAAGGCAATTAAACTTTTTCAATTTTAATTTTCTATATGTTTTACCTTAATCTAAATTTTACGATGAGAATTTTTGATAAACTGTTCGTGTATGTGTTTTTATTTATGGCTGTCTTTACCTTTGTATCTTGCGGCAGCGAAGAGGAAAAAAGCGAGGACCCTGTGCCAGACTTGGAGGTCGTGCTGATAAAAGATTTGGCTGCGCCTAATGATGTGATAGATAGAGAAACGGGGCAGGTCGTCGAGGAGCGTCCTTTTGTGTATTTCAACCTTGCGAAGGGTGAGGTTGTAAGTGAAGATGAAACTTGGGATATTGCCATTAAAGGATTGGCTATTCGTGTGAACGGTGGCACAAGTGGTGAGGGCGATGCCGCAGCGGCAGTAGTAAGTGGCATTTTCGAGGAGCTAATGGAAGTCCCTGCGGGTACGGAATTTGCGCAGGATAATGCACCAAACTTAGCGATTCCGATGGGTAGTGGCAATGGTTGGTACAGCTATAATCCACAGAGTCATATTGTTTCTCCGATTGCGGGTCGTATTATATTGGTGCGCACACATGAGGGTAAATTTACTAAGCTCGAGATTTTGAGCTATTACAAAGGTGCACCTGCTGAGCCTGATGCTTTCCGCGATCAGTCTGCTACTTATACTTTTCGCTATGTGCATCAGCCCAATGGTAGCGAGCGTTTTTAAGTAAGTATCATAACTTACTATACATTCGCCATTTGTAAATACCATGTCTGAAAGGCGTGTTATTTCTAAGCCCATTTTTCTATAGCGTGGGGTTTGCCAGCTCCACGCTATGGAAAAATGTATATTTGGTATGCTTTTTTATACCTTTTCTAAGAGATTTTGATCCGCAACCTTAGCGGTAAGGGGTACTTTATTGAGCATAGCTTCTTGCTTCATTTGTCGGTGTATTTGCTTTACAGTAAGTGTAGAGCCATCCGGGCTCCATCCTGGTTCTCCGAAGGTGTACATAAAAGCCTCGTAAAGGTTTTTAGATTTTTTAACATCAGCCCAAATATTTTGATATTCATGAAGTAGAATATCTGCGGGGTTATTAGATTTAGGGGGGTGTATTACGCCGTATTTAATTTCTATATTTTCGTCGTACTCTTTCCAAGAGCCAAATACTTTATCAAAAATATTGAGGTATCCGCCGTGGTTTTTGTCAAGGTATTCTATATTTTGAGCGTGATGTACTTGGTGCTGTGTATGCGTATTCAAAAATTTTTCTAACAACCCGAGTTTAGGTACGTATTGTGTATGCAACTGAAACTGCCATAAAGCCTCTATCCCTAAACAAATCAATACCATACCGGGGTGAAAACCAATTGCTGGTAGCCACATATAAAACAGCGGTTTGTACATCAAAGTAAACCAGCCGTTACGAAATCCTGTTCCGAAGTTGAAATGTTCTGAGGAGTGGTGGACAATATGAGCAGCCCATAGAAAACGAACTGTATGATTGAGTCGGTGGAACCAGTAATAAGTAAAATCATCTAAAAACTGACAAATCAGCCAGATGTACCAGGCCCACCCAAATGAGGCGTAGCCTAAAATATGCGTTCTTACGCCATCAACTTCGGGGTTAAAGACTTCATACACAAACTCAAAAATAACAGCAGCCGATACAACTTTGAGCAAAGGCGCAAGCAAAACTGCTCCGAGCCCCATAAATGCACTGGCGGCGAAGTCTTTCCATTCATAAATATTATTTTTTTCAAAAAACTTGCTGTATGTGAGTTCTAATAAAGCAAAAGCGATAAAGGCAGGAATGCCATATACTAAGGGGTTTGTAAGATCCATGGGGCTGTTTTAGGAATATGGTACAAAATTATTTGTTACAAAAGTAAAAAAAAACAACCTAATTTGGAAAATAAAATGTTTTTTTTGATTGAAAAACATCGTAATTATGTATTTTTTTTTTTTGATACCATTTTTTGATATTTCTTATGGCTACGGTTTAGTAAGCCAGAAATAACATTCCTTTACGAAATGTTATTTCTGAAGCTAATGATTTAGCTATTGCCTAAAAATTAGGAGATAGCAAATATTTTGAATAAAAATCATCGATTTCTCGCACGGCTTCATCTGGCGTATCGACAATTTTAATCAAATCCAAATCTTCGGGGCTGACGTTCTTTTCTCTCTCGATGAGTACATTTTTTATCCAATCAAAAAGTCCACTCCAAAACTCACGCCCTACTAAGATAATTGGAAAGCGACCGATTTTATGGGTTTGAATAAGAGTATAAGCCTCAAAAAGCTCATCTAAGGTGCCTAATCCACCTGGCATAACTACAAATCCCTGTGCAAATTTCATAAACATAACCTTACGCACAAAGAAATAATCAAAATTTATAACTTTATCAGGATCTACATATTGATTTGCACTTTGCTCGAATGGCAATACAATATTTAAGCCAACGGATTTACCTCCTTCTCGTTTTGCGCCTTTGTTTCCAGCTTCCATAATGCCTGGACCGCCGCCGGTGATTACACCATAGCCATGGCGCACAAGTTTGGCAGCTATTTCTTCTGCAATTTGATAATACGGATTATCGGGTTTGGTGCGTGCGGAGCCAAAAATAGATACACAAGGTCCTATTTTGGCGAGTTTGTCTAATCCTTCTACAAACTCTGCCATGACTTTAAAGATAACCCAGGAGTTAGCAGATTTTATTTCGCTCCAGTTTTTTCTTCTAAAAGCCTTGCGGATTTTTTCTTCCTGCTCTTCTGCCGAGGGCAATGGTTTTTCGTCTTCGAAAGTTTTTTCTTCGTGTTTATTGTTAATGCTCATTGTGTTTTTTTGATAGGTGTGTGTGTAATTGGGCGAGCCCATATTAAAAAAATTTTGTATTGTTCCATAAAGTAAATTTTTTGGGTGTGCGACAACTTTGCTAAATTAGCTCAGAAATAACATTTCTGGCAGAAATATTATTTCTATAATTTACTAATTGTCAATAACTAACAGTTTTCGAAAAACTGTTAGTTTTGAATCTTCCTAAGTCGATTTACCAACTTGACGTACACCCAAATTTTTTGGGTGTGCGTGAGTCAATTTGTAGATCAATTGAATTAGATCATACCACTATACATTTTTCCATAGCGTGGGATTCTGCCCCCCACTATGGAAAAAAGGGCTTAGAAATAACATTTCTCAAAGAAATGTTATTTCTATATGGAGAATGTCCAGTAGTATGACAAAGGTCTATTTTTTTACT
>JAFIER010000270.1 GCA_020832465.1 Bernardetiaceae bacterium | reverse complement strand
GTATAACAAGTAATGCTTAAAACTAACAGTTCTTTGAGAACTGTTAGTTTTGAAAGACTTTGAGCATTACATCTTTAAGACTACCAAATATCAAATAAACGACTTTACCCAAAGTATTAATATCATAACGTAAAAAAGAATTTAAGTTTTCTAACAAAACAAACAAAACAAGTAAATATGCAAAATATAACGCTTCCATTTACGATTGAAACAATCAAGGAGCTCACGCCGCGTAAAGTGTTTGAGCAAGGCAAACGCTATTATGAAAGTGGTTTTGTGCAACAAGTTGAGCGCAGAGGAAATCGCTTTTCAGGAAAAATTATAGGCGATGAGCTTCATGACCGTATTCTACTTGATATTGCCTATGGCGAATTAAAGTTTTATGCTTCGGCTGAGGGCAGGACGACAAAAACAGAGGTTATTAGTGCTTATGAAGTAGCCTTAGCTTTAGCTATATTAGCCGATGATTACCGCACAATAAAAGCACCTGATAGTGAGCCTACAGCAGACCCCTTCGAGGTCGTGTTACGCAAAATACCACTTGTGCAAAAAGAAGAGTTTTATAAACAAGCTATAAAGCAACACCCCGAACTGAGAAGTCAGTTTGTAGAGTTTATTAGAAGTTTGCAATTTGCTGATAAAGTAGTGCCTTTACAAGAAGAAAATCGAAGGCTTAACGCTATTGCGGAAGATGTAGCAACAGGGCTACAAAACCTCGATTTATCACAAGAAAAGAAACAAAAAGGAAAAGTTGTTACAGATGAGTTTGAGGTTAGCCCGACCCATAAAATAATGACACCAAGAGCGCAAGTAAAGCAAAGCGTAGAAGACTTTTTATCATCATACTTTGCAAGATCTATACACTTTGCGAAAGAAGGAAAGCTACTTGATGCATCAAGAGTGCTTTTTGGTATTTACGAAGGTACGCGTATAAGTGAAGTACCTCCTAATTTTACACAGCATATTAGCGATTTTCAATGGAAAGAAAATTTAAGAGGTTATTTCAAACAGCAAATAAATTATTTAAGTGAGGATATTATGAATAAGGTTATCAAAAGTGAATGGCAAGCCAAAGCTTCATTAGACCTTTTTATGTTGCATTTTAATGAATTTATTTCTGGAAATATAAGGCCCGTACCCCCAGCACTTGATGTATGGTTTCATGCACTTGCTGTTGTGCCTAATTTTGCCGAATATATGCTCAAAAAATATGATGAACAAGGCATGCTTAGGGAAGATACTGTAAACTTTTTTCTACAAATTGCGTATATAGGCAAAGATACACGACTATGGGAACGAACCGCTAAAAGATTTGCAAGAGAAGACCTTGAGCTTACAAAGCAACTCCTCGAACATTATAGGGAAAATAAACAAAGTGATGAGTTTCAAAGACTCGGACAGCGTGCATTTAAAGTATGGCCTACAGACTTGCTATCTTACCTCAAAGAACATACAGACCCCAAAACACAGCGTGCTCTTTATGCTGAAATTGCCCTGCATCAACTCAAACTCAAGTTTGATATTAAATATTATAAAGAAATGCAAGCCTATTTATCACGAGATGAAAGAATAGAGTTTGTTGATAGCTTTGCTACAAAAGCAGACAAAGACCCGATTGCACTCACTATGTATATTCAACTACTCGTTGCAGAAGGTAGAATACAAGTGGCTACCCAAGCCATTAAAAAAGCAGATAAACTACGTTTTGATACTGTTTTTAGAGATTTGATAGAACCATTCTTACCTACTTATGCCAAAGAAGCATTGCATATCGTAGAAAAAAGAATCGAGGATAGATTAGAGGATAAAGATACGCCCGATGATATCTATGCGGAAATTCCTCAATGGCTTTTACCTTTTAAAAAGATAGCCAATATACAGCTCGAGCTTAACCGAGTCGTTCAAAATTGTTATTCTCACGAACCTGGTATTGTCAAACTGAAAAAAGAGCTCGCTCAATTTGGTTTCATAAATAGAAAAGCATCAACCGTTGCTATTAAGTAAGTGAGCTATAAATTAAAAAATTGGATATACAAAAAAGCTATCCCTAAGTAGCCTATACCTAATCCAATATATTTTTTATTCAAATAGTGATTTTATAACTTCAAAACGAGTGGGCTTTATGGAGCAAGACAAGCAACTGCAAAACTATGTAGATAAAGTTTTGCAAATACAACAGGCGCAACAAAGTAGAGGCAAACTTCAAGAAGAAGACCTTAAAATGATAGCCCAAGAAATTGGGGTAGATTGGCTACAAGTCAAAAAAAGTTTGCAAGACCATTTCAAAAGAGCAGAAGAGTTTGCTAAAAGGCAACTTTGGACAGATGCAATCGAAGAGTATCAGCAAGTGCTCATACTCTTCCCTTCGCATACAGATGCTTTGAGCCAATGTGCTTTTGCGCACCTCAATCAATGGAAGGAGAATGACCAAGTTGAAAATAAAAAACTTGCTGAAAAACTCGCCAGAGAAACCCTGCAAATTCAAGCTGATAACCACCTTGCATTTGATGTATTGGCTGGACTCAAAACTGAAAAAAATGTAAGACTTAACCACAAAATCCAAACAGCGAAGACTCCTCAAAAGCCTAATAAGGCTGTAGTGATAGCGATTGCTATGGCTGTTTTAGTCATGATGTTTATCGTTGCTTGGGCATTGATGCCTATGTCCCCATTAGAAGAGTATAGCACAGAACGATTATACGAAGAAACGACATCTGAAAGCTCCGCTAGCAGTGACCAAATAATAGAAACACCAAAGGAGAATTTCGACCTCGATATGATTGAAGTAAATTTTGATGCACCTAAGTGGGAGTCATTTCTTTCCTTAGAAACACAAGAATCAAAACTTACGCCATTTAGCGATAGTTATTCCTACAAATTTAAAGGAAAACTTGTGGCTAAAGGTATAGAAATAGATAAAGCAAAATTCAAGTTAGAATGGCTCAACTCACAACAACAAGTCATTTATACAGATTATATCGAGCTTGGAAATAACCTCTCGGGATCAACACCCTATCTACCTGGTGATATTATGCCTCTCAATTTTCTTAAATTCGAAAAAGCTACCGCACCGAAAGATTTAAAGAACGTTAGGCTATCTATTGTCTCGATAGAACAGAATAAAGCCGCTGAAAAATACGAAACAGGGCCACCGCTTGAGTTAGTCTGGAATCAAAACAAAAGTCCAAACCTCGACCTCAAAGCTACTATCAGATATAGCAATATAACCGATAACAGTATCACCAATGCAGCCAATCATAAGTTTGCTTTTTTCTTTGAAAATATAGGAAACAGGCGAATCAAAGCATTAAAGTTTGCTGTTGAATATTATGACAAAGAAGGACAAGTCATCGAAACCTGCGAAAGATTCCTACTATCAAGAGATAGTGCACCTGATATCTTAGCAGGCGAAAATAGACTATATAATTCTGTTTGCGGTCTCTCAAAAGCTACTAGAAATAAAATTATCAATTACAAAGTCAGAATCCTTAGTATAGAATAAACTCATACGAAGTAATGGCTTGTACTAATATAGTTGATCATACTGCTATACATTTTTACATAGCGTTATGTAAAAATGGGCTTAGAAATAATATTTCTTTGAGAAATGTTATTTCTGCAAGGAGAATGTCCAGTAGTATGATAGTTTATATTGAAAGTAATAAATCAATTTTAGGACTCACGTTCTGCCACAACTGTGAGTCCTAAAATCTTTTATATTGCATCGCAAGCTAAAAAGGCGTATATGTGTCATAGGTGAACTGTTGTAAAAATAACTTACAAATTCTTTAAGCTCGTAAAACCTCAAAAAAACAGAGTGTATGCTAAACAAAATAACTCAAAATAGAACCCAATACTATCGTTTTTCCATTTTATGCCTAATGCTTCTTGTGATAACGATTTTTTTACTAAGTGCCAATACTTATGTATCCCCTACGCAAACGGCACTAAAAACAACGCTAAAGCAAGATACTACAATTCTTATCAATGGTGTTAGTTTTGATTTGGTATTCGTAAAAGGTGGTACTTTTGTCATGGGTTGCCAAGAAGGTAGAGATACAAATTGTAATAATGATGAAAAACCCACACGAAATATCAAATTATCAAATTTTTATATCGGTAAGTATGAAATAACTCAAAAACAATGGGAAGCTATCATGGGAAAAATACCTAATCATAGCAAACCTTGTACGGACTGCCCCGTAGAGTTTATTAGTTGGAAAGATGTACAAAGTTTTATTGAAAAAATCAATCAATTGACAGCGCTGCAATTTGCCCTCCCTACCGAAGCACAGTGGGAGTATGCCGCAAGAGGAGGTGAAAAAAGCAAAGCATACCAGTATGCTGGCTCGAATGATATTGATAAAGTAGCTTGGTATTTTTCTAATGCTGACAAAAAAACACAACCCGTAGGGCAAAAAGAACCCAATGAACTCGGTATTTACGATATGACAGGAAATGTAGCCGAATGGTGTGCCGACAGCTACGCCCCTTACGGCAAAGACCAAAATACACATAATCCCAAAGTGAGTCAAGAAGGAGCTGATTATATCGTCAGAGGAGGAGGAAGAAATAGCTACCCTGCAAAATGTAGAATAACCAATCGCTCAAAAAAAATAATGGCAGCTAAATTCCCTAGTCTTGGATTCAGAATTTCCTTAGCCGCTCAATAAAAAACGAGAAAGCAGATGCTTTGATTTGTGCTCCCCCCCCACACTATGTCGTTGAGGTATGAAACCCTATACAAGGATTGAAAATCCTTTTTTACAGTTTGATTTTAAGTGTAGATTTAGCTATTTTTGTTTTTCAAGTCAGTCAAATATAAACTTTATGACGGGGGCATTGGGTGCACGATAACTTTGCTCGATGAGCCCGAAATCTTGCTACAACTAATCGCCGTGTTTGCTGCCTTCACCAAACACAATCTCACGAACTAAGTAGTTTTGAGCTACATTTTTTTCTGACTTTATAGTTTATTGCATTACAACAGATAGCAAATCATTGAAGATGGATACAACACAATTAGGATTACAAGCGCGAGATACAGCATCGGTTTGGCATCCATTTACGCCTTTAGGCGAGCAATACACACCGCTACCTATTGTGCGTGGCCAGGGTGCTTATTTATTTACTGCTGACGGTAGAAAAATCTTAGATGCTGTATCCTCTTGGTGGGTAAATTTGCATGGGCATTCACACCCCTATTTAGCTAAAGCACTTGCCGAGCAGGCGGCTATACTCCCTCACGTTATTTTTGCAGGCTTCACACATGAGCCAGCTATTCGCCTTTCAGAGCGACTTTTATCGCTTTTAGGGGGGGATTTTAAATCTGTATTTTTTTCAGATAATGGCTCTACTGCTATTGAAGTAGCACTCAAAATGGCAATGCAATATTTTGATAATCAAAATAATACAACGAAAAAAAAACGTCATAAAATTATTGCTTTTGAGGGTGCATACCACGGAGATACGTTCGGTGCTATGTCCGTAGGCGCACGCAGTGCATTCAATGCACCTTTTTCTCCCTTTCTTTTTGAAGTTGAATTTTTGGATTTGCCCAATGCAACAAACATAAAGCGACTATGCGAGCAAATGCAAAATTATGTAAACGAAGGAGAGAGCCTGGCTTTTATTTTTGAGCCTTTAATACAGGGCGCAGGTGGAATGAATATGTATGAACCGCAATACTTAAATCAACTTTTGGCTATAGCCAAAACAGATGATATGGTTTGTATTGCAGATGAAATCATGACAGGATTTTATCGCACAGGAACGCTTTTTGCCATCGAACAGCTCGAGCACAAGCCTGATATTATCTGCCTCTCAAAGGGTATTACAGGAGGTACCCTCCCACTAAGTGTAAGTATTGCTAATAGACGCATCAAATCTGCTTTTGAAGATGTACCCTATGCTAAAAGTTTTTTGCACGGACATTCTTATACTGCAAATACCATGGCTTGTGCCGTCGCTAATGCCAGTTTGGATTTGCTACTTCAGAGCGAAACGCAAATGCGCATCAGCAAAATAGTAGAAAAAATTCAAAATCTATCGCAAAAATTCAAAGCCTTAGCTTTTATAGAAAATGTACGCTATCGTGGTACTGTAATAGCATTAGATATTCGAACCCAAGGCGAAACTTCTTATTTTAACAGCATGAGAGACCGCTTATATCAGTATTTTATCAATCGTGATATTTTGCTGCGCCCACTCGGCAATACACTTTATATTATGCCGCCATATATTATGGACTTGAATGACTTAGACCGCATTTATCAAGCCATTGAGGTGCTGCCCGAGCACGTGGATTTGAAATAATAACATTAGATTTTAGAAATAACATTTCTGTCAGAAATGTTATTTCTAAAATCTGCAAGGCGGTAGCCTGCTGCGGTTTTATTTATTTGAAAGTCCCTACGGCTTCGTAATCAACAGTACCGTTTGCACCTTCACGTTCAACTGTATAGCGCAGTCTCAATTCATTTTCGACTAACTGCCCACTGCCTTCTATGGAGATAAACTCCCCCGTATTTTCAAAAAGATAACCTTGTAAAGGAATATCTATGGTAGCCTCATCGCCTACGAAAGCATCAGAAGCTACACGCAAATCTGCTAAATTTGTAAGTACTAAGCGATTGCTTTCCTGATTATCATTTTGAAAATAACGCGTAATAGATAGCTCATAAGTAGTGCGCTCGAGCTGCCCCTCAGCATTGCGAAATTCAGAACTCATTACAAAAGTACCTTCAAAAGGTAAGCGCACGTCTTGTATGGCAGGCTCGGGCTCATCTTTTTTTCCACAGCTACTAAGAAGCAGTAGTATGATAGCTATAAAAAATAAAAATGCTTTGAAATTAGGTAACATACGCATAAAGAATTAGAGGTTACAAAAGTTGATAGGGCATGTTCAAAAAAGCCTTAGAAACACTATTTCTGGCTAGCGATTTATGCACCTGTAGTAACGAAGCTCCAGCTTCGTTATAGGCTACTTCCGAAGCCGTAGCTTCGGGCTACAGCTTTGTAATATGAAATACATAGCATAAATATACAGCATTTTATCGGAATACTTGTATTTTATACTGCTTTGCTATTGGAAAGTTTTTTTAGTTTTTTGATGTAAATAATGCTCTGATGTTTTTGATTAAAAAAACACGACGAAAAATAGGCTCAAATTTGTTTTTTACTCTTAATTCTGCGTATTTTTGAGCATGGAAGAGAAAATCATTATCATAGACTTTGGCTCTCAATACACACAGCTCATTGCTCGTCGTGTTCGGGAGTTATCAGTGTATTGCGAAATACACCCTTTTCATAATATTCCACCGCTCGATTCGACGGTTAAGGGTATTATACTTTCAGGTAGCCCCTCTTCGGTGCGCCAGCCTAATTCGCCTCGTATAGACCTTTCGGTAATGCGCAATCATTTTCCGCTTTTGGGTATATGCTATGGGGCGCAGCTATTGGCTCAGGAGTGTGGTGGAGAGGTCAGCCCCAGCAGTAAGCGTGAGTATGGGCGTGCCAATCTTAAAATAGATAAAAGTAGCGCATTGCTCAATGCTGTAAGCGAGGGTTCGCAAGTGTGGATGTCGCATGGAGATACGATAGAAACACCGCCTGAAAATTTTAAGGTCATAGCTTCTACGGAAAGTATCCCCGTGGCGGCTTTTGAAGTAGAGGGCGAAGCCACTTTTGGCTTACAATTTCACCCAGAGGTTACACATTCTATCGAGGGTAAGCGTATCTTAGAAAATTTTTTACGTGAAATTTGTGCCCTTCAGCCCAACTGGACTCCAGCACTTTTTGCCGAGGAGACTGTTGCCGAACTCAAAAGCAAACTCGGCAAAGATAAGGTCGTGCTTGCCCTCTCGGGCGGAGTTGATTCGAGTGTAGCAGCTGCCCTCTTGCACCGTGCGATAGGTACGCAATTGCACTGCATTTTTGTAGATAATGGGCTTTTGCGCAAAGGTGAGTACGAGCAAGTCTTAGAGAGCTACAAAGATATGGGGTTGAATATCAAAGGCATAGATGCTAAAAATTTATTTTACGGTAAGCTCAAAGGAATTAAAGACCCCGAAGCCAAACGCAAAATTATTGGCAATGCTTTTATCGAAATTTTTGATGAAGAGGCACACAAAATTAAAGATGTCAAATGGCTTGCCCAAGGTACAATCTATCCTGATGTGATAGAATCGGTCTCTGTGGGCGGTCCTTCAGTTACGATAAAATCGCATCACAATGTGGGCGGTCTGCCCGAAAAAATGAATCTCAGTATTGTAGAACCCTTGCGTTTACTTTTCAAAGATGAAGTAAGGCGTGTCGGTGCGGAGTTGGAGGTTGCAGATGCTATTTTGAAACGCCACCCCTTCCCTGGTCCAGGATTAGCCATTCGCATCTTGAGCGATATTACTGCTGAGAAGGTCAGTACTTTGCAAGAAGTAGATGCTATTTTTATAGATTCGCTCAAAGCTGCCCATCTTTACGATGAAATCTGGCAGGCAGGTGCCATGTTGCTACCCGTGCAGTCCGTAGGTGTTATGGGGGATGAGCGCACCTATGAAAATGTTGTGGCTTTGCGTGCCGTTACCAGTGTAGATGGTATGACTGCTGATTGGTATGATTTGCCTTATGATTTTATGCGCAGTGTTTCTACCAAAATTATCAATGAAGTAAGGGGCGTAAATCGTGTCGTTTATGATATTAGCTCAAAGCCACCTGCAACTATTGAATGGGAATAAAATAAGCCCAGAACTAACAGTTTTCTAAAAACTGTTAGTTCTGGGCTTATTTAGCAAAACTCTCATATAGGCTTCATTCTTTATGTTCTGGTAATCTCCACCACTTTTGTAGTGCCTAATTTGGCATTGCGCACTGCAATAGCGCGCGCCAACTCCTCAGCTACGTCGGCAAAAGATTTACCAATTTCGGATTTTTTATCTAAGATAACAGGTGCACCACTATCGCCTGCTTCTCTGACAGTCTGCACCAAAGGCAGTTCGCCTAAGAAGGGTACTTCATTGCGCGAAGCCAAAACGTGCCCGCCATTTTTACCAAAAATATAGTATTTTTTATCCGTCATATCGGGCGGTATGAAATAAGACATATTCTCCACTATGCCCAATACAGGTACATTGATTTTGGGATTATGGAACATAGAAACTGCTTTTTGCGCATCATCTAAAGCCACTTTTTGCGGAGTCGTAACCACGACCGCTCCCGTTACGGGTACGGTCTGCACAAGCGTAAGATGCACGTCGCTTGTGCCGGGTGGCAAATCAATGAGTAAATAATCGAGTTCGCCCCAGTCTGTATCGGTAATGAATTGTTTGAGGGCAGAACTTGCCATAGGGCCACGCCATACAATGGCATCTTTAGGTGCTGTAACGAATCCGATAGATAGTAACTTTACGCCGTACTGCTCGAGCGGTATCAATACATATTTACCATCGTCTTTCTCGATAACGCCCGGGCGTGCGCCCTCGCAGTTGAACATTGTAGGAATAGAAGGGCCGAAAATATCGGCATCTATCAAACCCACTTTTGCGCCTTTTTGTGCCAAGGCAATGGCTAAGTTAGAGGTTACTGTAGATTTGCCCACGCCACCTTTGCCCGAGCCAATGGCAATAATATTTTTTACGCCCGGCAGAATAGGTCCCTGACGTGTGCTTGTTACGTTGGAAGTCATCTTAACGAAAACTTGTAAATCCGATGCTACTAATTTGTGAATAGCGTCTATGCAATTGTTCCGAATAAGCTCCTTAAGCGGACAAGCAGGCGTAGTCAGCACTACTGTAAAATAAATAGCCTTATCTTTTATTTCTATATCCTTGACCATACCGAGTGTAACCAAATCTTGTTTTAAATCTGGGTCATCAACAGTCGCTAAGGCATCGAGAATTTGC
This sequence comes from Bernardetiaceae bacterium, assembly GCA_020832465.1. Classification (GTDB taxonomy): domain Bacteria; phylum Bacteroidota; class Bacteroidia; order Cytophagales; family Bernardetiaceae; genus JAFIER01. The sequence continues at coordinate 5,822 of JAFIER010000270.1, read as the reverse complement.
TTTTCCGTAATTACCATAATAAAATAATGCTTCGTTTTGTATTAAAATGCCGTACTAAATCGTACTAATTGAAAAGTATCAACACGAACTAAAATCAAAAAGACAGTGCACTCCTATGAATAAACACTTGCTATCCAAACCCAAATAGCTAAAAAAAGTTTAGGTATATAACTTCCAGTACGCAAATAAAAAAGCACCAGTGCTTTTTTATTATTTCAGTAGGTGTCTGTTTATGAGCTTATTAAACAACTAAAAAGGGCTGTTATTGTTGTACCCTTACTTATAAGTTTGTCAGCATAGTTAATGTTATTTCTGCGCTCATTTTATTTATCAAGACTTTTACGGCTGATGCCAAACTGTTCCTCTTCTTCATTTTCGAGGGGTTCGATGTGGGTAAGGATATCATAAACATTATCGATGCGCGCGCGAATTTTATCCTCTACCATTTTTGCAATAACATGGGCTTCCGCCACTGTGATTTGGGCATCAACTTCAATATCTAAGCTAATCAAATAAGCCTCGCCGAGTTTGCGAATGCGAATGCGATGTGGGTTTTCCGCACCTTGTATTTGCTCTACGGCATAAATTACTTCGGCATAAAGTTCGGTTTGCTTCATACCGTCCATAAGTTCGAAGCTATTTTCTATATAAATGCCAATGGCTGTGCGTATAATCCATAAACTTACTGCAAGTGCTGTAAGGCTATCAAAAATAGGCATTTCTAAGTAATACGTAAAAAATAAGCCTATAAGTACTGAAGCCGAAATCAGTACATCACTACGCATATTTTGTGCATTGGCAATAAGTACCTTGTTTTTATGTTTTTTGCCTATATGGGCTTGATGCCAAGCGAGTAGCCATTTGGCAACTATAGATAAAATTGTAACATAAATGGCTAAAAATGAAGGTACATCTTTAGCTGCATCATTCCACAAAACCGAAATTGAACTGATAAACAACTGCGCACCTGCAAAAAATATAACAAACGAGAGTAGCTTGGCCCCCAAAGTTTCGCTTTTGCGAAAGCCAAAAGGATAGCGTGCATTGGGCTTGCGACGCATCAGGCGTGAAGAAAAAAGTACAATAGAAGATGTCAGAATATCCGAACTTGAGTCTATGCCATCGCCTACTACTGCCAAACTGCCAGCGATAATCCCCACGACAATTTTGGCTATAGCCAGCAAAGCATTGCCCCATATTGCAATCCAAGCTGCACTTTCGACCTCCCTTTGTTTTTCTCTTGCTTCTTCTGATGACATAACATTCTTGCCCTGTAGTAGCACGAAGCTCCAGCTTCGTATTGACTTATTTGATATGAGAATTACTTTTGTTCGACTTTTTCGCTGCGTAATTTTTCGAGTTCTTGCCACTCGTCTCGCAATCGGGCGGCTTCCATAAACTGTAGATTTTCAGCAGCTTTTTCCATTTGTTTTTTGGTTTGTGCAATGAGCTTACTCAATCCTTGTATATCCATCGTGCGGACAATAGGGTCGAGGCTTACTGTCGCTTTTTCTTCTTCAAAATACACTTTTTGCATCGAGCGCACATCAGCTACTGAAGTTTGCTGTATGATAGCCTCTCTGGATTTTAGAATTGTTGTAGGCGTGATGCCGTGTTTTTCGTTATAGGCTGTTTGAATCTTACGACGGCGATTGGTCTCATCAATAGCGCGTTTCATAGAAGGTGTAGTTTTATCGGCATACATGACTACCCTGCCATTGGAGTTACGGGCTGCCCTGCCTATAGTCTGAATCAGTGAGCGTTCGTTGCGCAAAAAACCTTCTTTATCGGCATCGAGAATAGCGACAAGCGAAACCTCAGGCAAATCCAAACCCTCACGCAACATATTCACACCGACAAGCACATCAATTACGCCCAGCCGCAACTCACGAATAATTTCTACCCTATCCAAAGCCTTGACATCGGAATGCAAATAGCGGGCTTTGACTTGCATTTTGTCAAAATACTTACTCAACTCCTCTGCCATACGCTTTGTAATCGTAGTTACAAGCACGCGCTCGCCTCGTTCGATAGAAATATCAATTTCACCTAGCAGGTCATCAATTTGCGTAAGCGTAGGGCGCACATCGATGTGCGGGTCAAGTAGCCCTGTCGGGCGAATAATTTGCTCTACGACTACCCCTTCGGATTTTTGCAATTCATAATCTGCTGGGGTTGCGGTTACGAATACAACTTGTGGGATTAAATTTTCAAACTCGTTAAAGGTGAGTGGGCGGTTGTCTAAGGCAGAGGGCAGTCGGAATCCGTGCTCGACAAGGTTTGTCTTTCGCGAGCGGTCGCCACCCCACATAGCACGTATCTGCGGAATCGTAACGTGGCTTTCGTCGACAATGAGCAAAAAATCCTCCGGGAAATAATCAAAAAGACAGTAGGGGCGGTCGCCCGGCTTTCGTGCGTCAAAGTACCGTGAGTAGTTTTCGATGCCCGAGCAGTAGCCAAGTTCTTTGAGCATTTCTATATCAGAATCTGTGCGTTCTTTGATGCGCTGCGCTTCGATAGTCCGCCCTTCACGCTCAAAAAATCGCACCTGCGCTGCCATTTCATTTTTAATCTCTTCGATAACTTGCTGCACAGCGTCTTTGCTCGTTACAAAAAGATTGGCAGCAAAGAGAAGTAGGGTATTCTCATCGCTAATTTTGCTTCCGCTTTGCGGGTCTATTTTTTGAATGGCTTCGATTTCGTTACCCCAAAAATAAATGCGATACGCAATATCCGCATAAGCGGGATATACATCAACTGTATCGCCTACCACCCTAAATGTGCCACGCTCAAACTCTGATTCGCTGCGGCTATACAAAATATCTACCAAATCGAGCAAGAGCTGATTGCGCGAAATCTCATCACCGACCCGCAAGGTTACAGTATTGCTACCAAACTCTTTCGGATTTGCCAAACCGTAGATGCAAGATACGGAAGCCACCACAAGTACATCACGCCGCCCCGAGAGAAGGGAAGCAGTAGTACTCAGGCGTAATTTTTCGATGTCTTTATTGATGGCTAAATCTTTTTCTACATAAGTATCTGTCGTGGAGACATACGCCTCGGGCTGGTAGTAGTCGTAGTAAGATATAAAATACTCGACGGCATTATCAGGAAAAAACTGCCTAAACTCACCGTAAAGCTGCGCTGCTAAGGTTTTGTTATGGCTCAAAACAAGGGTTGGCCGGTTAAGATTCTCGACAAGATTGGCTATTGTAAAAGTTTTTCCACTACCCGTTACGCCGAGTAGTGTTTGAAATGTTTCGCCTTCTAAAATACCTTCTTGAAGCGCTTTAATGGCCTGAGGCTGGTCGCCAGTAGGTTTGAATGCTGACTCGAGTTTGAATTTATTCCACATAAGAAGACTATTAAAAGTGTTATCACTATAAAGTTTTTGCACAAATGCTCAAAAAATGCTATAGCTAAGCTTTTTGGGCATCTAACATAGAAAGACCCTTTTTCTCAAATAAATACTGTTTTTTAAAGCTATTTTTTCATAACGCAGGGTTTGCAAACGCCACGTTCGTATGATTATCATAACCTACATAACAAAAGAATAGTTACAATGTAGGGTTAAGTGCTAAGGTTTTGATAAAATATATCATACTCATCTACACTAATAGATATTCTCCAGCTAGCAATAACATTTCTCAAATAAATGTTATTGCTAAACCCATTTTTCCTTTAAAATCATTGTAGGACTAACAGTGCGCTGAACTCTGTTAGTTCTGATAGGTATTGCTGCCTGTAAAATGTATAGTAGTAGTATGGTAATTATCACCTTTCATTTTCTGTTGGTTTGATTTTGATTTCAACCAATTCTACTTTTGCGCCACTCACTTGGGTTACTTTAAGGCTTAGACTCTCGAGTTCTATGAATGTACCAGCGGGTGGTACAGTGCCCGTGCTATGTAGCACAAGTCCTGCTAAGGTTTCGTAATCATCGGATTCAGGGATTTGCCATTTGTGTTTTTCATTTAAGTCTTCTATATGGTGTCTTGCGCTTAGTTCGTATATATTTTCGCTTTTTTGTATGAAGTATAGGTCATCCGCATCGTGTTCGTCTTCGATGTCTCCTAAAATTTCTTCTATAATATCTTCTATGGTAACGATGCCTGCTGTGCCTCCATATTCGTCCGTAACGAGTGCAATACTTTTTTGTGTACTGATAAACTGTGTCATAAGTTCGTGGACAAGCATAGCGGCTGGTACGTGTAATATAGTTGTTAGTATTTCAGTAATGCTTTGTGGATTGTTATACATACGCAAAGCGTGGCAGTAGCCCGTAACTTCATCAATATCATTGTTATATACCACTATTTTGGAATGCCCGCTGGTGATAAATTTATCTCGTAAGTTTTCTATGGAATCTGTTTGGTCTATGGCTACGATTTCTGTACGCGGAATCATACAATCTCTTACCCTGAGGCTTCCAAATTCAATGGCATTTTTAAAGACATCGACATCTAAATCCGTAGCTACACTTTCTGTATGACTCAGTTGTTGCAAGTAAGAATGCAAATCTGAAATACCGAGTGTTTGACTTTTTTCATTATATGGAATTTTAAATCCTTTTTTTACGGTAAGCCTTGCAAGTTGCATAACAAGCCATACAAAAGGATAGAAAAGTATATAAACAGCACGCATAACGGGAATCAGTACTTCCAGCAAGCGATTAGGATTTCCTAAGGCAATACTCTTGGGCAAAAACTCCGCAGTGAGCAAAACAATAAGTGTAGAGAGCAATGTTTGCGCAAGCAAAACCAAAAGTGAAAGCATAGAATCGCTATCACTGAGATAAGTAGTAATCATAGGCTCAAGAGCAACTTTTAAGGGATCGTCCATGATTTTTGCCATATAAATGCCATAGACCACGAGCGCAATGGTATTGCCTGTGAGTGTAGTACCGATAAAAAAGTCTTCTTTTTCGTAAAAATAAGCTAAGGAGCGTGCAATAAATCCCTTTTCGTTTCTTTTCAGTGCAAGGCGTAGGCGGTCTGCTGATACGAATGCAATTTCAATAGCCGAAAAAAAAGCCGAAAAAAATAAAGATACAAACACTATCAAAACGGACATCATAGAAAAAGACATCATAAACAAAATCGTATAAAAAAAGGGCAGAACCTATAAGCTTGCAAACGCTTTATAGGTTTGACTATAAGCATATTCATGACTATGCGCATGAATATAAGTGTGAATATCTGTATTTTTTTTCAATTTGTAAGCATAGCGCTTTACTTTTTATCTGTATCGCTTTTTTTGTCTTCATTTTTTGCCTTTCGCTTGAAATAATTGAGCACAAGCAGTAGCAAAATAGAGAGCATAAATATCGGATAACTCGCCTCGATTCCATTGACAAAAAGTTGGTGCAAACCAATGACAAAAAATACCAATGCAAATGATAAAAGTACAATATCTAAAAGTTTCATAAGACAAAAAACAGAATCTGTGGAACAATAACTCGAAGAGCGTGTAGTGCAAATTTACTACATTTCTATCAACACTATTTGGCTATGCGACTGTTTGAAAATAATCATAAAAATAACTGTAATCATAACGTTCAAGCTCGGGCAAAGATACAGCTTGTTTTACACAAATTTTTTTAAACGAAATTCAATATATATTTTTTCTCCATTGCGTAGCAGGTGCAGGCGTATGAGTTTGCCCTCTTCTTTGCGCAATATGCTCTGGATAGTATCGAGGTCGAGCTTACCCATGCTTACAAAATTGATGCTCAATATCTGATCGCCTACCTCTACGCCCGCCTCAGCCGCAGGCGAGCCAGGGCGCAAGTGCTGCACCATAAAATAAGGAATTTTACC
>JAFIER010000267.1 GCA_020832465.1 Bernardetiaceae bacterium | reverse complement strand
TAACAGTTCTCTGAGAACTGTTAGTTCTTATTGGTAAATATATAGCAGTATCATCATGCACTATCAATTTTGTTTTAGGCGATGGTAGAGCCATCACTTACTGCTTGCGAGGGCGATACAAAAGCGAGCTTTCCATCTTTATCCTCAGCCATTAAAATCATGCCTTGCGATTCGATGCCTCTAATTTTGCGTGGGGCAAGATTCACAAGCACACAAACTTGCTTGCCGATAATATCCTCGGGCTTATAGTAAGCAGCGATACCGCTGACAACGGTGCGCGTATCGAGTCCTGTTTGTAATGTAAGTTGCAGGAGTTTGTTGGCTTTTTTTACTTTTTCAGCAGCCGTAATCGTAGCAACTCTAATATCCATGCTTTGAAAATCCTCAAATTTAATTTCGGATTTAGCTTCTTTGGGCTTTTGATTGGCGAGGGCTTTCTGCTCGAGTTTTTCGAGCTGTGCAGCTACGGTTTTGTCTTCAATTTTTTCAAATAAAAGTTCTGCCTCCCTAAATGGCACAAAAGGTGTAAGCAAATCCTCTTTGCCCACTTTTTCCCAATCAAATACGGTACTTAAATAATCAAAATTGAGCATATAAGCGAGCTTTTCGGCAGCTTTCGGTAGAAAAGGACGCATCAAAATCGCTAAATTTGCTGACAACTGCGAAGCAACATTCAGAATCGTACCGACAAGCTCTTTGTCTTCTTTGATAAGTTTCCAAGGCTCTGTATCAGCGAGGTATTTATTTCCGATGCGTGCAAGTTCTAAGAGTTCGTATTGTGCATCTCTAAAATGAAAATTTTCTATTGCTTGTTCTATTTTTTGTTTTTGAATGCCTACGGCTTCCAAAACTTGCTTATCGTACACTGCCATAGTCCCTTTGGGTTGCACTTTTCCTTCAAAATATTTGTGTGTAAGGACTAAGGTGCGGTGTACGAAGTTGCCTAAGGTCGCTACGAGTTCGCTATTGTTGCGTTGCTGAAAATCTTTCCAAGTAAACTCACTATCACTTGTTTCGGGTGCAATAGCCGTGAGCACGTAGCGAAGCGCATCGCCTTGTTCGGGAAAGTCGTTCATATATTCGCCTACCCATACAGCCCAATCTCTTGAGGTAGAAATTTTCTTACCCTCGAGGTTGAGGAAGTTATTAGCGGGTACATTCTCGGGTAGGATAAAATCGCCATGGGCTTTGAGTATAATAGGAAAAATAATAGCGTGAAACACGATATTATCTTTTCCGATAAAATGCAAAAGGCGTGTATCCTCGCTTTTCCAATATTTTTCCCAGTCTTTATTATGGGTTTCAGCCCATGCTTTTGTTGCCGAGATATATCCAATAGGTGCATCTAACCAAACGTATAACACCTTACCCTCTGCGCCCTCGAGCGGCACGGGCACGCCCCAGTCGAGGTCGCGGGTCATGGCGCGGGGTTGCAGTTTTTGTGTGAGCCAGCCCTTGCACTGTCCATACACATTAGTTTTCCAAACGCCTTTTTTTTCTTTGATAATCCACTCTTCGAGCCACTCTTGATAATCGTTCATAGGCAAAAACCAGTGGGTTGTTTCTCTCAATTCAGGCGTTTTGTTACTGAGCACCGACTTCGGATTGATAAGCTCTGTGGGGTTAAGGCTTGTACCGCAGTTTTCGCACTGGTCGCCATAAGCACTATCGTATCCACATTTGGGGCAAGTGCCCATGACGTAGCGGTCGGCGAGGAACATATTATGCTCCGTATCGTAAAACTGCTCCGTCGTTTTTTCTATAAACTTATCATTTTCGTGTAGTTTTTTAAAAACAGCTTGTGAAGTTTCTATATGCACGGGGTCCGAAGTGCGATGATAAATATCAAAGCTAATCCCAAAATCTTCAAAACTTTTTTGGTTGATACTGTGATACTTATCGATGATTTCGCGAGGGCTAATCCCTTCTTTTTTGGCGCGCAGTGTGATGGCTGCACCGTGCTCATCGCTACCACAAACGAAGACTACATCTTCGCCCTTGAGGCGCAAATACCTTACATAAATATCAGCCGGCAGGTAAGCACCTGCTAAATGTCCGATATGTAGCGGTCCGTTGGCATAAGGAAGGGCTGCGGTAACGAGTGTTCTTTTGTATTTTTCTTTGGGCATAATCAAATATAGAGCGTCTTTTATGTATAATTGAGCTAAGAACGCCAAGTTCTATACGCTGTTTTAATTGCTATTCTAAGCAGTTTTGCGTAATTTTAGCTTACTTTTTGTATAGATATGTAATACAAGACCCTTTTAGGGCTTGAGCCTACAAAGGTACAAATTTATACGCTTAAATCTATAAATACTCTTTGAAATATGCGATTTTATCTATTTTTATCCCTTTTTGTTTTTCTTATTTTTACACACACAAAAGCACAAATACCGTTTTCCACCATAGAGTTAGGGCAAGAAAAGCTCCCCGTCATGGCAATTGCACAAGATGCAAAAGGTAAAATATGGGCTGGTACAGAAAAAGGACTCTTTTGCATCACACCAAAAAATGACGGCAAACACGAGATGACCCATCACTTGCAAAACACTCCCATAGCTGCCATTACTTTTGATACACAAGGCAAAGCCTACCTCGCCACCTATCAAGGCAAACTTTATAGTGGCAGCCAGCCCGATAATCTTTCCTTATTACACAATTATAACCAACTCATTACCCGCATTTTTATAGATGCTAAAGGGCAAGTTTGGCTCGCTACGCAGGGCGGTGGTGTGTATTTGCGTACCCAAGAGGGCGAACTCAAACACTACGACGAAAGCGATAAACTCCCTTCAAATAGCGCTTTTGACATCAAAGCAGACAACGAAGGCAATATTTGGGTAGCCACTGCACAGGGTTTAGCCCTTTGGAATGAGCGCAGAGAAAAGTGGAAGCCCGAGCGCAACATCGAGAAAGCTACGGCATTGGCTTACTTTCAAAAAACACTTTTTGCCGCAGGAAACGATGCCGAAGGCGGGCGTTTGTATTATTACAAAGACGGAAAATGGCGAAGCGTACAGCTCCCCGAAGAAATTCGCTACCAGCGCGTTACGGCTATGCAAGCCGATGCTGAAGGCGGGCTATGGCTTGCCGCTGATAGGGTAGCTTATTACAAATACGGGCAGTGGCGTTTTTATAGCCAAGCAGAAGGCTTCGAAAGCCGCTCGGCGATTTCGCTACTGCTCGATGCACAGCAAAACCTATGGGTAGGCACAGAGGGAAAAGGGCTATTTGCACGCATAGAAACCATACCCACCACCCTACAAAACGAAGAGCCCGAGCAGGATACAGTAGCAGAAACAGAACCTGAAGAACCTACACAAGTGGATACCGCCACAAGCACTATAGCGCAAGCAGCAACAGAAGAAACCGAGCCAACACCAACGGAAGACTTAGATGAGATTTTGAATGAAGAGCGTATCTCGGCAAGTGCGCTAAATCGGGATTTCAACTTAGATGTACGCTTCGAGCAGGGGCGTGCCGTCTTACTTGCCCAGTACCTCGAGTCGCTTGATAAAATTGCTGCCGTGCTTATGCGCAATCCAGATATTTGTGTAGAAATTGCAGGGCATACAGACAAAATCGGCAATCCAGTCCTCAACAAACAGCTTTCTGAGCAGCGTGCTGCTGCCGTCAAACGCTATCTTTACGAAGAAAAAGGAATCCCCACAGCCCGCATTAAAGCCATAGGCTATGGCGATACGCGCCTACTCACCACAAACCGAAGCGAAGGTGAAAAAAACCGAAGGGTCGAGATTCGCTTTCTCAATTGTGAGTAAAATAAAAAAATGGGTGTATTTTGTTAAAAGGGGCAGATTTCTAAACCCTAAAACTATATTTTGCGTCATACTACATGGACATTTTCTAGTTCAGAACTAACATTTCTCAGAGAAATGTTAGTTCTATACATTTTTCCATAACGCTATGGAAAAATGTATAGAACTATTGGATTTATACATAAAAACTCACCCCAAGATAATAATATGACATTCTTAACTCGTTTTTTAATGTTTACGGTTTTAGGGCTGTGCCTATCTGTCTCTGGCGTTCAGGCGCAGAAGGCAGTGCATGAGCAGTATGATTTGGATACTTTAAACTGGGTAACTCTAAAAGATTTATCCAAAGCTGTGTTTGACAATCGCCAAGTAAAAGCAAACAAGCCACTCCTCGAGCAAACTATCGCACAAGCCGAGCGTGAGTTTGGCAAACAAGATACGGCTTACGCGCTTGCGCTCAAAAATTTGGCTGTGTACTATGCTATGTATGACCTCAACGCCGAGCGTGCGGAGGCTCTTTTTATCGAAGCAGCCGAAATTTATGAGCCACTAACGGGAAAAAACTCATGGCAACTTTTTTCTGTGCGCTTCAACTGGGCACTACTTTATTACGATATCAATGAATGGGAGTCGGCAATTAAAATATACGAAACGCTCATCAATGAGTTGGATAGTCAGTACCATAGTAATCAATACTTTATTATGTGCAAAGAAAAACTCACTGATTTGTATTCGCTCACAAATAGGCAAAAAGAAGCCGAGCGCAGCGTGCGTGCCTTGCTTTTGTTAGAAAATCATTACGACCGAAAAGGTATCGTAGATTTAAAAATTAAATTGGCAGAAATACTGGTGAGTCAAAATCGATTAGATACAGCCCAAGTAATTTTTGAAAGCATTTTAGCAGACCCCAAAAATAAGCAACCCAAAATGATGATATCGCTGCTCAACAGCAAAAGACAGTTAGCAGACTTGTACACTTCGCAGGGAAACTACGTAAATGCCGAACGACTTTATCTCGAAGCAAAAGACCAACTCGAGGCTTCTTTTGCCCAAAATTCAGAGTATTATATCAACGTAGTCAATTCGATAGCGATTTTCTATCGTAATGTGGGCTTGGAAATTAAGATGATTACCTACTACAAGATGCTTCACGAGCTAGCGAAAAAAAGAATCGCTGCAAACGGACTCACACCTAACTATAGCATTTTGCTCTCTAATATCGCCGCTGTTTATGCAGAGGATGATGACCTCTACACAGAAAGTGAACAGATTTTTGAGGAAGTAATCGCCTATCAAAAACAAGTTTTTGGAGATACGCACCCCGTGTATTTGCGCACGCTCAATAATCTTGCTACAGTTTATATGGACCGCAATAAAAAACAGCAAGCCATCGATTTGCTCAAGCAGATTATGGCAGCTAATGAAAAAAGCGAGATGCTCGAGTATAAAGTCCGTAGCTTACATAACTTAGCTGCTGCTTTTAAGCGTTTGAAAAACTACGACAGTGCGGAGGTTTATTTTCAAAAGGCTTATGCCCTAAGCCAAGCACATTTATCTTCTTTTAGTTCTGTCCATCGCCAAATAGAGTATGCCTTAGGCAGCACTTATTTCATACAAAATCGCCTCGAGGAAGCTGCCCCTTACTTCAAGAATGTATGGGAGATTATGAGAAAAGAAATGGAGCTACTGCTGCCCATACTTTCAGAAAATGAGCGCATCGAGTATGTTGAGAAGAAAATCGGTAATCTAAATGCTTTAAATGCTTTTTATGCAGTCAGTTACAGCCAAGACCCTACTGTGGCTGCTCGCATGCTCGAGCAGAGTATGTTTACGAAAGGTTTAGTTTTTTATTCTACGCAAAAGATGCGTGAGCAGATTTTAGATAGCGGAAACCCCGCCCTCATTCAAGCGTTCGAGAGTTGGAAAGCGCGTAAAAAAGAGTATGCCCAAGCCATAGGAAATAGTGAAAAAGAAGAAGTACTCAAAGCTATGCAAGCGCAAATTGAGCGCAGCGAAAAAGAAATTTCTAAAAAATCTGAATTTTTTGCACGTCAAACGCAAAAAGAAAACTACCAATGGCAAGACTTACAAAAACAACTCAAAGAAAACGAAGTGCTTATAGATGTGATAGAACTTATAAACGTAAACTCAAAAGATACTATTTTTACGAATCAATATGGCTTTGTCTTTTTGACAGCTTCGCAAACCATGCCTGAGCTCATACTACTCAATGATAGAGACCTCGATAACAAAAACTTGAAGTATTATCAAAATGCTATTATCTACAAAATCGAAGACCAAAACAGCTATGCACAGTATTGGCAACCCATAGCCGAAAAAATAGCTGCCACGAAAGGCAATTTTGATAAAATCTATTTCTCCCCTGCGGGCGTGTATCATCAAATTAGCCTTAATGCTTTGCAAAACCCCGATAACGACCGCTTTTTGATTCAAGACTTTGACATAGAAATTTTGGGTAATCCTGCGGATTTAATTCGCAACAGAAAGAAAAAACAAATCAACTTGCAGGCAAAACTGCAAGACAAATCACAAGAAGTTTATCTCTTCGGGTATCCGATTTTTAGATTAGAAAGTAGCGAAGCAGGCGAAGAAAATACACGCAAACTCTCGAGGTTGCAAAGTATCGCAAGCGGAGGGGCGGCTGTGGCACTGCTGCCTGGTACGCTCAGTGAAATAGAAAATATTGAGCAACTTTTTAAGGCAATCAATAAGCCAGTGCGCACTTTTATAGGGGCAGATGTCCGCGAGGATACGATTAAAAAAATGCAATCACCACTTATTTTGCATATCGCTACGCACGGCTTTTTTATAGGACAGGATAATCTATCTTATGATGCGCAAGATTTAGTATCCATTGAAGAAGCAAAATTATTGAGCAATCCACTTCTGAACTCTGGGCTACTTTTTGCAGGTTGTGAAAACTCTAACCCCGATGGTGAGGACGGCGTGCTCACCAGCGCCGAAGCCTTAGGATTAAACCTCGAGAACACCGACTTAGTCGTGCTCTCGGCATGCGAAACAGGCTTAGGCGATATCAGATATGGCGAAGGTGTTTTTGGTTTACAGAGAGCCTTTAAGCAAGCAGGCGCACGGACTATGCTCATGTCGCTATGGAAAGTATCCGACGAGGCAACTCAAATCTTGATGACTAGCTTTTACAAAAACCTCCTCGCAGGTGAAGACAAGCGCACCGCCTTCAAAAATGCCCAGCTTTCGCTCAAAGCGCAGTTTCCTGAGCCTTATTATTGGGGTGCTTTTGTGATGATAGAATAAGTAAGCATAAGTCATAAAAAGTTGTAAAAAGTGGGTATTGCAAACTTATTTGCGCTATTTTTGTTATTATGGCGAGCCAAATATCAAAACAACAATACTCACTTTATGTCTCTTTCCCTTCGCATAAAACGCATAGCTAAAAAAGCAGTTCGAATTTTACTTTGGTGCATAAGTATCATTGTAGGTTTGTTTTTGTTGCTTTTTGGTTTGTTTTTGCTACCTCCCGTGCAGGATTTTGCCGCAGGGCAGGCAGAGGCATATCTTAAAAAGAAGCTACAGACAGAAGTGCGCATCGATAAGTTTCGCCTTAGCTTTCCCAAAGCGGTCTCCCTCGAGGGAGTCTATCTCGAAGATGCGCAGCAAGATACGCTTCTTTTTAGCCAGAGTCTGCACCTCGATGTGAGCATGTTTTCGCTACTCAATAGCCACCTCAAAATCAATAGCATTAGGCTCGATAGCCTTACGGCAAACCTCTGGGTAGCAGAAGATAGTACGTCAAATATAGATTTTATCCTCGAAGCCTTCGGTCTCAACGATGATAAAACCGTAGAAGACAAAGAGAGCGGTAGCTCATTCAAAATATCCGTCGCTAAGATTGACCTTCATCATATCGCACTCCGATACGACGACCGCTATCAAGGTGATAATTTCAATGTCAAAATTGGGCATTTTCATACCCATTTTAAAGATTTTGATTTGCAAAAAATGCACTTCAACCTCGATGCCATAGCATTGAACGATAGCGAAATACATATTCTACAAAAACAAGGCGTAGCTGAAAGTTCGTCTGTGGGTACACAGACAACAACGGCGGGAGAGACACAGACGAAGGCGGGAGACGAAGGCTTTGGTGTTTCTATCGCCTTAGGCACAGCCCATATTCAGAACCTGCGCACCTCATATCAAAACGATGTAAACGGACAAAAAGCGCAAGCTCATATCGGAGATTTTAAGCTCAAAGGGAAAGACATTGACTTAGATGCACAAAAGTTGCTGTTTGAGTCGGTGAGCCTAAAAAATAGCTACGTGGCTTATTCACAAGAGTTTAGTGAAAAAATCCAACAGCAAATAGCGGTAGAAACCGCAGCCAAAGAAGGTAGCCCAAATCAAAACACAAACGAAGACACAAGTGAGAGCAAGCCTTGGCATATTGCAGTGAGCCAAATAGATATTGCCCAAAATGAAATCAAAATGAATGACTATAACTATCCAAAGCTCAAAAGAGGCTTGGATATGAACCACATGCATTTCAAAAACCTCACTTTGCAGGCGAAAGACTTTGTTTTTAGCCCCGAAAATACCAGTCTTGAGCTTCTCAATATTGTAGCCAAAGATGCTACACAAGATTTTGAAATTACGAACGCCAGGGGTAAAATTAGTCTTGATAACAAAGAAATCAAAGTCAAAGATTTTCAAATCAATACGGGCAGAAGCCAAATCAAACAAGACATCGATATCGCCGCCTCGCTCGAGCAGCTTATCGAGGATTGGGAAAACGCTCCTATTCAAATCAATACCAACGGCACAAGTATTGCTTTTGCAGACCTTTTTTACCTTAGCCCAGAGACGGCACAGTTTTTTAATATGCCTTTGAGCAATCCCTATATGCTACATATCTCGGGGCAGGCAAATGGGAGTGTGAATAATCTGACGCTCAGAAAATTTCGAATCAGAGGCTTGCGCCAAACTGATGTCGTGCTTGATGGAAGAGTAAGCGGTGCGCCCGATACGGATAAGATGAAGTTCGACCTTGAGCTTCAAAGATTCAAGAGTAGCAGGCAGGATTTGCTTATGGTTTTGCCGAAAGGCAGCCTACCCGAAGGCTATGACTTGCCAGAGCAAATTACGGCGAATGCCTCCCTGAAAGGGAGCATGCAAGACCTGTTTTTTGAGTTTTTTACCGAAATAGACCGCAACCGCTTGCGTATCTCTGGTAATCTCAAAAATGCAGATAAACCCGATAAAATTTATGCCAACGTCGCTACACAAGAGCTACTGCTTTATACCGAAGATATTAAAAAATATCTTCCCGATACGCTACTTTCAGACTTTGCGCTGCCCCCTTATTTCAAAGGCGATGTAGAATTTAAAGGTACAAGCAATAACTTTATTACCCGAATAGCTATGGGGAGTGCTTGGGGTGGTTTTGATATCTCGAGTACGATGGCTGGCTTGAGCGATAAGCCACAATATACAGCCAAAATTGAGCTCGATGCGCTCAATATCGGCCGATTTTTACAAGATACCATGACGTATGGCGATGTAAGCGTACACCTCGATGCCGAAGGGGTAGGATTTGATGCGCAAAACCTCGATGCCAAAATAGCAGGGCAAATCCTGCACTTTGAGTATATGCGCTATCTTTATGAAGACATAGATTTGGACGTTACGGCAAAAGGTACACAATTTACAGCTCAAATTCATAGCGATGACGAGAATGCAGACCTCACGCTCGATGGTTTTATTGATATAGACAGCACGGTACAGCAGCTGAGAAGCAATTTAAAAGTTAGGCAGCTCAACTTCAAAAATCTTAACCTTTCGGAAGACTCGCTCACCGTTGCCTTAGATTTGAACGCAAACTTAGTGGGTTTTAACTTAGATAAATTCAAAGGAAAAGCCTCTTTGCGCAATTTGCGTGGTATATACCGAGATAAAAATTTACATATAGATTCGCTTGTTTTGTCATCGCTTTCAGAAAAAGGTGCTACAGATATGACCCTGCGTTCCGATTTTATGGAAGCGGATTTGCGTGGGAATATAGATTTTTCGTCTTTTGATGTAGCACTCAAAGAGCATGTCAATACTTATATATTTCTGGATTCGCTCTCTGCAAGCGAAAAGCAGCGTATGGCTGATAACGAAGAAGATATTGCTTTTGATTTTGAACTGCATTTGCGTAAATCTGACATTATTCGTAGTTTCTTACCTGCGCTCAAAAGGCTCGATCCTGCTGACTTTGTGGGTGAGTATAGAGCCGCTGATAAGCATTTTGCTTTCTCTGGTGCGTTTCCATATATTGATTATAGTGGCGTTATCATCGATTCGCTCAAAGTTGATATTGAATCAGACCCCGAAGCATTTTATTATCGGGTAGGTATGGATTCTGTGCGTGTAGGTTCGTTTATGCTTGCAGAGCCTTATTTAAACGGGAAATTAGAAAACGACGTAGCCGATATCAACCTGTCTATTTTTGATAAAAAAGGTAAACGCAATTTTGATATAAAAACACAGCTTCAGCGTATAGATTCAAGCCGTTTGGAGTTTAGACTCGCTCGTGAGCAAATGTTGAATTATGAAATATGGACTGCACCTAGGGATAATCAAGTCATTATTTCAGATGTTATTGGCGCACGTGATTTTGTACTGAACAAAGGCGTAGAGCAAATTTTCTTGCGTTCTGAAAACAATGACAAAGACCTGCGTTTTGGATTTGCAGATTTTGATATAGGTAATATCACAAGGGCTTTTAATGTTGACGGGGATAGCCTACTGCTTGCTGATGGCATTTTGCACGGTTATGTATTAGCCCAAAATTTTCAAGAAACTTTTGGTTTGCAAGCGGATATAAGTTTGCGTAAGCTCAAGGTATTGGGCATTTCGCTGGGCGAGCTTTCGTTCAAAGTACAGAGTTTGGGTAAAGATTTGAAAAAGTACTATCTCAACCTCTACCTGCAAAGTTCTGATAACGATATTCGTATCGCTGGGGCTTATGATGCAAATGAAGGCGTAAAAGACCCCATTGATATGACCCTTGAAGTACGTGAGTTTGAGGCTGCTACTTATCAAAAGTTTGCCGATGAGTATGTCAAAGATTTAAAAGGCAGAATGAAAGGACGTATCAGCATCAAAGGAAATGCAGATAAACCCCGTCTTTCAGGTAGTTTAGATTTTGATAGCCTACGATTTTTGCCTTTAGCACTTGGCTCAAGGCTCAAACTCAAAAATGAGCGCATTACTTTTGACGAGCAAGGTATTTTTTTCGATAAGTTTACTTTTTCTGACGCAGCGGGAAATCCATTTCGTATAAACGGCAGAATATTAACACAAAACTACAGAGACTATCTGTTCAAACTAAATCTCACGGCTCAAAATTTTGTATTTGTAGATAGCGATAAGCGTAGCGGAAACGATATGTATTATGGCAAAGCTATTGCTAATTTAGATGTAAAAGTCAGAGGTGATTTATCAAGCCCAGTCGTTACGGCGCAAATTAAAGTCTTAGAAGGTACAAATCTAACTTACTTACTACCCGCTGATGACGTAACAAAGATAGAAAAAGAGGGGGTTATTGAGTTTGTAGATATGCACGCCCCTATAGATTCTACGCTACTTGTGATAGAAAAAGATAGCAGTGCCTATCCTAAGGGGCTCGACGTGCAGGCATCGCTTGCTATTGATAGAAAAGCTAAAATGAACGTAGTGATAGACCCCTCGAATGTCCTCGAAGTGCAGGGCGGTGGTGACCTCAATCTGAACCTCAAGCCCAATGGAGAGATGAATATCACAGGGCGATACGAAATTGAAGATGGCATCTATAAACTTAATTTTTATGGAATTGCAGAACGTAATTTTAAATTGAGAAAAGGAAGCTATTTGCGCTTTTTTGGTGATGTTATGGATATAGAAGCAGACCTCACAGCTGCTTATCGCATAGATACCGCGCCTTACGAACTTATGAAAAATCAGCCCGGCTCCGAACAAGAGCTTAACAAATACAAACAAAGGCTACCTTTTAATGTACTGATGAAAATGAAAGGCGAAATTTTGAACCCCAGTATTAGTTTTGACATAGAGCTTGCAGAGCCTGAAAGAGCAGCCATGGCGGCTACCGTAGATACACGCTTGCAGACTTTGCGCAGACAAGAATCTGAACTCAATAAGCAAGTTTTTGCCCTTTTGATTTTGGGCGGTTTTATTTCCGAAAACCCACTTGATAGCGGTCCGCAGAGCGATATGGGATTTGCCGAGCGCACCGCACGCAATACAGTAAGCGATTTGCTAAGTAGCCAACTTAACCAATTGGCGGGTAGGCATATCAAAGGTGTAGATTTAAACTTCGACCTACGCTCCGAAGAAGACTTTACTGCGGGCGAAGGGCAAAACCGTACCCAGCTCGATGTCAATGTCTCAAAATCATTTTTTGATGATAGACTAACCTTTCAAATTGGTAGTAAGATTGACTTAGAAGGACCGCAAGCGCAACAGCAACAGCAACAAGGATTGAGCGGTTTTGCAGGTGATATGATTGTCTCTTTTTTGATTACAAAAGACGGAAGATATAAAATGCAGGTGTTCCGTGAAAATAATTTTGCTGGAATTATTGATGGCTTACTCATCGAGACAGGACTTTCATTACTTTTTACCCGAGAATATGACCATATTAGCGAACTTTTTAGAAAAGATAAAAACGACGACAAAGAATAAAAGAGCATCACGATTTGAAATTAGAAATAACAATTTACGTAAAATAAGGTTCTTTTAAGAAGACTAAACCTTGCTTTTGACCTTCGACAAAGCTCAAAATTTTTCAAAGGTGAATCGTATAAAAAATAATTTCACGATGAGCGATAAAATGAACGATAACCAAATAATAGCTACCCAAAATATTGTACTTTTTGATGGGGTATGCAATCTTTGCAATAGCTCTGTCAATTTTTTAATTGATAGGGATAAAGAGGGTAAATTATACTTTGCTTCTTTGCAATCTGATTTTGGTCAGACTGTATTGAAGGTATATGATTTGCCTACTACCGACTTCAAAAGTTTTATTTTTATCAAAAAGGGCAGGCTTTACAGAGAGTCAAGTGCAGCTTTAGAGGTTGTACGTGTACTTGGTGGTGGTTGGCAACTTTTGCACGGCCTGAAAGCAGTGCCACCTATAGTGCGAGATGGCGTATATCGCCTTATATCAAAAAATCGTTATAGTTGGTTTGGTAAAAAAGACGAGTGCCGATTGCCTACACCAGAGCTTAAGCAACGCTTTTTAGGATAACTTTTAGAACTAATAGTGCTGCCAGAGCGGGTGTACGTCAAGTTGGTAAATCAACTTAGATAGTTTCAGCCTTAACAGATTTTAAAGCTGTAGCCCGAAGCACCTGCAGTAAAGATATTAGATGTCAAATTTTCAGAAATAACATTTCTGTCAGAAATGTTATTTCTGAAAATTTAGCAAAATTGTCGTACACCCGTCAGAGTGCTTCGTTCTAAAATTTTTGCTATTTTCAAACCATTACTATATTCGATAATTATGCAAAGACTAACGATTATTGCCTTTACGGCAGTATTTTTTTTACTCATAGATTTATATGTTTTTCAAGGCATCAAAGTAGCGATTCAGCATTTGAATATGCCTTTGAGACGCAGCATTATCATAGGCTTTTGGCTACTCAATGTAGCTACCATTGCAATGATGTTTACTTATAATTTTATTGAACCCGAAAAAGTAGGTAATCTAAATCGTAGCCTTATGCTTTCTTGGGTTTTTGTGTATTATTTTTCAAAAGTTTTTGGCGTACTTATTTTCTTTATAGAAGACATAAGCCGTGGACTTCGCTGGATAGCCACTAAAATGGGTTGGCTTTCACCACCACCACCGCCAGATGAGCATACTATTCCACGTTCTGAGTTTGTTGCTAAGGCTGGTGTTATTGCCATGACTGCGCCACTTGTTACTATGGGTTATGGTATTATTTCTGGTGCGCACGATTATAGAGTCCGTCATCGAAGTGTTTATTTACCTCATTTGCCTTCGGGGTTTGACGGGATTCGTATTGCACAAATTTCTGACGTGCATTCAGGGAGTTTCTTTAATCCGACGGCGGTCAAGGGAGGCGTAGAAATGCTTATGGCAGAAAAACCAGATATTGTATTTTTTACGGGCGATCTTGTAAATAACCGTGCTGATGAAATGAAAGATTACAAAGCTATTTTTGAAAAAATTAAAGCACCTCTTGGAGTCTATTCTGTATTAGGCAATCACGATTACGGCGATTATGTCCCTTGGCAATCTGAGGCAGCTAAACGCAAAAATTTAGCAGACCTCAAGCAAACCCAAAAAGAAATGGGTTGGAAGCTTCTTATGAACGAAAATCATATCCTCAAACAGGGCGGTGAGCAACTTGCTATTATTGGCATTGAAAATTGGGGCGCACGGGGACGTTTTCCTAAAAATGGCAAACTCGAACTCGCACATAAAGGCACAGAAGAGGCTGCCGTTAAACTCTTACTCTCGCACGATCCTTCGCACTGGGACGCACAAGTCAATGGAAGCAAAGCCGCAGAGTATAGAGAAATTTTTGACAAACTGGGAATTCAAAAAAGACGTTTTGAGGATATAGATGTAACTTTTGCAGGGCATACCCATGGTTTTCAGTTTGGTATAGATACCAAGTTGTTTAAATGGAGTCCTGTGCAGTACGTATATGAACAATGGGCTGATTTGTATCAAAAAGAGCATCAGTATTTGTATGTCAATCGGGGGTTTGGCTATTTGGGATTTCCTGGTCGCATCGGTATGCTACCCGAAATTACTATATTGACGTTAAAAAAAGGAAAGGCTTCATAGCCTCCGAATACTGATAGCGTACAAAAAATGCCACCCACGCTACAAAAAACAAAAGATTTCTGGTTTAGACTTGCTTTTTTGATAAAAAATGAGAAAATTCGTTTTTCAAAATCTATAAATTACAATCTGTAAGGTTTTTAGTGCCTTATAGCTTTCACTAACACTTCAAATTCAAAATTATGAATAAGGTATATCCTAATGCAGAAAAAGCCACCGAGGACATCAAAGACGGTATGACATTGATGCTTGGCGGTTTCGGACTCTGTGGCATTCCCGAGAATTGCATCGCTGCACTTGTCAAATCAAAAGTAAGCGGTTTGACTTGCATTTCTAATAATGCTGGTGTAGATGACTTTGGTATTGGTTTAATGCTACAGCAGAAGCAAGTCAAGAAAATGATTTCTTCTTATGTCGGCGAAAATGATGAGTTTGAGCGTCAACTTTTGAGCGGTGAGTTAGAAGTAGATTTAATTCCACAAGGTACGCTTGCCGAACGCTGCCGTGCTGGCGGTGCGGGAATACCTGCATTTTTTACCCCCGCAGGTTATGGCACAGAAGTGGCTCAGGGCAAGGAAGTGCGTGAGTTTAATGGTAAAAAATATATACTTGAAAGCGGTCTAGTAGCTGATTTTGCTATTGTAAAAGCCTGGAAAGGGGATACGCATGGCAACTTGATTTTTAAAGGCACTGCACGCAATTTTAATCCTATGATGGCTATGGCAGGGAAAATTACCATAGCAGAGGTAGAAGAACTTGTGCCAGCAGGTGAGTTATATCCTAATTTTATTCATACGCCTGGTATTTTCGTACAGCGTATTTTCCAAGGTGTAAACTACGAAAAACGTATTGAAAAACGCACTGTAAGCGAGGCTTAATTCAAAATCATAAGTAGTTTTGAACCATCAAAATAACGAGCAGTTTTCCAAAAACTGTTCGTTATTTTGATGGTGCTTTGATTTATACCCAAACCGCAAAAATTTGTTTTTCTCTGACTTCTATCCATTCAGATTTATACTCTTTATTTTTGCGAAAGTCATAAATTAATAAATATCCTGTATTGAGATTATACAAATCTAAATA
>JAFIER010000263.1 GCA_020832465.1 Bernardetiaceae bacterium | reverse complement strand
CTCCGCTTAAACGGCGAGGCGGCTACGATTGTTAAGAAATTGATAAAAGAATAAACGCAAACCATCGGGAGGGTCTTCGACCGCTTCCGAGGTGAAAAAAAACTCTGGCGAGGCTTCAAGGCTTTGTCAGAGTTTTTTTTTGAAATTCCTAATCCTGAAATTCTTGATTCAGACAAAAATCTGAACTTTTATCAAAGTTATCCTATAAAGATTTGCTCGAGCTTTTTTGCTGTTTCTGTTACATTATGATATTTTTTGATTGTTTCGTAACCTGTTTGTGCAATTTCTTGCCGTTCTTTTTCATGTTTCAAAAAATACTGCACCTTATCTATCAAATCATTTTGGTCTTTGTAGGCGATAAAATCTCTTCCTTCTTTGATATATGGTGGATATTCGCCTATATCGGAGAGCATAAATGCTCCCATGCCAAGTGCTTCAAAGACACGCATATTCCCTTTGCGCGCGCCAGTGCTATCGCTATGACAATTAAATACAATTTTTGAGCGATTTATTACATTGAGAAAATCTTTAAAAAATACAGATTTGCGATATACCAAATAAAAAGATTTAGGCAAAATAGGTACTAATCCTTTTACACGGTGATAGGTTTTGAGGTAGTAGCGAATTTTCTTTTTAAGGTAAAATTGTTGAATGATTTTGTGCAAAAGTGTATTCCGTTTTTGAAACATAAAATCATTATAAGTACCTGTAAAACTCAGGTCGATGTCTTTATTTTGGCTACTAAAAAGAGTGGGTTTTATGTTTGGGTCGAAGCAAAAATCTTGTTGGACAACTCTTTTTACGCCAGCGTCATCGAGTTGCTTGAGGTAGGTTTCATTAAAAGATAAGCCTACATCAAAGCAAGAGAAATCTAATCCTTTAGCAAATGGAGATGCTTTCCAAGCTGCTTTAATCTTTACATCTGCGATTTTTTTATAATTTTGAGAGAACCATTCAGGGTTTACAGTATAAATGACATCGGGTTGGAAGTACTCGATTTGTGCATTTAAAATTTGAATTTCCCAATTTTTATTATCATAACTAAGTTTTTGTTCTTTTGCCCAAAGCTGTTGCAAATAAGCAGAATTAGCAAAGGTTACGAAGTGTTTTTTGCCCAATTTTTCTTTACAAGCTCCCATAAGTGCTGTACTGCCTACGGATAATATTTCGGATATAGCTTCTTGATGTGAAGCTTGGGGCTTGAAATACTTGGCATGAAAGAGTTTGTGCCCTTGTTGCGAGGTTACGTGAAAAAAAATTTTGAGCATAAATAAAATAGGCTTAGAAAAATTAGCGATAAGGGTTATTGCGATTAAAATTAGAAATGACATTTCTTGAAGAAATGTCATTTCTAATACAGATTTATTGGGTATAGATATAATTAGATTTTCAAAAATTAGGAAACAATTGTTTCTTCGGTATTGATTGAAAAGTCAAAATATTGGGGTAGTTTTTTGAGCATATCTTGGGTCATGGTATCCAAGTCGTATTCGGGTTTCCAGTTCCAGTCGTTTTGTGCGGCTTTGTCATCAAAATCATCTACCCAAGATTTAGCGATTTGCTCTCTAAAATCGGGTTTATAACTGACTTCAAGGTCTGGCTTATACTTTCTGACTGATTTGACAATATCTTTTGGTGCAAAGCTCATAGCAGCGACATTATAAGCGTGATGAATTTTGATTAGTTCTGTGGGTGCGTGCATGAGTTCTATAGTAGCGCGTATGGCATCAGCCATATACATCATTGGCAGTTTTGTATCTGCATTCAAGAAGCATTCAAAAGGCTCTTGTGCTAGTGCTTTATGATAAATATCTACGGCATAGTCTGTTGTACCGCCTCCGGGTAGTGATTTATATCCAATAAGTCCTGGGTAGCGGAGTCCGCGTACGTCGACGCCATATTTTTTATGGTAGTAAGCGCACCAATTTTCACCTGCGGCTTTGCTGATACCATAAACGGTAAGGGGTTGCATCACTGTATCTTGCGGTGCGGGCGAGGGGGTATTGGGTCCGAAAACGGCAATAGAACTTGGGAAATAAATTCGGTGTAATTTTTTTTCTTTTGCAATTTCGAGGACGTTGAGCAAGCCTTGCATGTTGATGTTCCAAGATTGTAATGGATTAGCCTCTCCTTTGGCAGAAAGGATAGCTGCTAAATGGTATATTTGAGTAATCTGGTGTTTTTGCACAACATTCGCTAAGGCTTTGGCATCGCAAATATCTAGGACTTCAAAAGGTGCTATGGCAGCCTCATTATGGGGTGCGCGAATATCAGACGCTATCACCTGCTCGGTGCTATATAGGTTTCTCAAACTCTCGGTGAGTTCTGTACCGATTTGCCCTGATGCACCGATAATCAAAAATTTGTCTTTTCTCATGATGTTGTTTTATGTGTGATGATAAAGTAAAAAGTGTGTATTGGGTGTGTGTTATTTGTTATATTTTTTGTTTTTCGCTACAAAGTACTTGTTTTTTTTTGAGAATCGTGCAGGGTTTAGCACTTTTAAATATTATTAAGTAGTCCTTACTTAGTGGTTTATGATTCTGCGTTTTTAGTAGCGCAATTTTTTAGCGATTCGTTTTGTTTTTTTGTCATCAAAATCGCTTATATAGTTAGCGAGTTGGAGGCTTTTTCCGCCTTTTTTTGCAAAATTTTGAATAATTGCAAGGTATTCTGTTTTTTGAGTGAGTCTGTAGAGTGCGGCGGCACAAAAGACACGTATTGCTTTTTTTTGTAATCCTTTTTGCAGTGCTTCGTGTGCGAGTGGCATATCAAAATATCCAAGTGCAAGTGCTGCTTTGATTCTTGATACAACACGTGGTTGCACAAATTGAGGTATTTCAGTAGTATATTCTTGTGCCCATTCGAGGCGTTTGGCCCAGTAGGGTACTGCTAAGTCGTCTTGAAGGAGCACAAGAGCTTCAGATATTTGGAGTTGTGCATTTCGCTCTTCTTTTTCAAAGAGGTCTATTAAAAAACGAAAGGCACCAGGGGGCTTGTTTATACCTATCCATTGCAAAATTGGATTACTTAATTTTACTTGTTTGCAGGGTGCTGCGATTTGTAAAAGTAGCCAAATACCGTATTCATCGGGGTCTTGGCTTAAGTACTGAATTACTTGCTCGAGCTCTTCCTCTACCAATAGGTCATTCCAATAAGCAATAGCGAGTAGTTCTGCATTTTGTTTTTGAAAAGGCAGGGTTGTAATGAGAGAATCAAAAAAACGATTGCGTTTGTTGTAGTAATGATAAAAATTTTGTTCTTGCATACCGAGCATCAAAAAATGATTGAGTTGCTCGTAGCGTTTAGGGCTAAACTCAAGTGTGATAAACTTAGGTATAGCATCATAAAACATATACTTATCATTGTATATTTTTTGGGCTTCTTGGTTTTCCATTTGGTCATAACAAAGGGCTTTTCCTTTGTAAGTAGTTCCATTATAAGGATTTAGAGATTCTGCTTTTTCAAAATGCAGTAATGCTTCTTCTGTTTTTTCTTGCAATAGATAGCAAAAACCAATACGGTTTTGATGCAAATCTTTTTCTGGATATAGCTCGGCAAGCATCGTCAGGTAGGCAATAGCATCGTCATACTGCTCCTCGTCTTGGTGCAATCTGGCGAGCTCTTCTATCGGTTCTGTCTGGTATGGATAGAGGGCGTGCGCTTTGCTATAGGCTTCAATGGCTAAGGTTCTAAAAAAATTATAAGGCGTATCTTGCAAAGACTCGGGGAGCTGGCTAAAAAAAGGTTCTTCCTTAGCTTGCTTTTCTCTTACTTCTGCAATACTCATATAGTAGGAATAGTCATTATCCGTGCCATCAAGCCCTGCTTCCCAAGTGGCGATGGCTTTTTCGTTCTTACCCAAGTAAGAAAGTATAAAACCAAGTATAAGACGCGAACTTCGGTCTTTAGGATTGTGTTTTAAATTTTCTTCTAATCTTTTTTGAGCTAAACGAAAATTACCCGATTGAAAAATATCAACCGTTTGCTCAATATCATGAGGGGGCTGTGCGCACACACCTTTTGAAAAATAGAAAGACGAAAACAATAAAAATACAACAAGAATAATAAATCGCATAGCCTATTATGATTTATAGTTAGCTTTTGTTTGCCGCTATACATAAAATATATAGCGAATCCATTTTGTTTTTGAGTGCTTGTGCAAATTTTATACAAGAAGTGAGCGAGCGTTCAAAAAATGTAAAAATACTATTTATACAAGCGCAATGCTAAATATAACGAAAAAACAATCAACTTCATAATTATATCATAGTTTTTTTAGTGGCTTTACTCAAAAAAACAGGTCTTTCCTACTTTTGTCCGCTAATTTATAACTGCTTATTTAGTGCTTTTAGCGTATCGTTAAAAAGGTATGAGCGTGAGTTAAGTGTTATAAAATTTTTAATCCTTACTTTTATGTTGTATTTTTGAACCAAAGAAGGCAGGCAAAACGATTGTTTTTAGCTAAAATTTCGTTTATTGCCACCTCAATTACAATGACTAAACAAAAAACGTATGAGAACTATTTTATTATCACTAAGCATTTTGCTGTTTTTATTTTTAACTTCTTGCGACTCCAACGTCATTTATAAAGACCATCAAGGCGTAAAGCGATTGCAATGGAAGTCGGACGAAACAAAAGTTTTTAATGTGCCGATTGATGACACTGAAACCAGCTATCAGTTGATAGTGGCTATTCGTCATCATTCTAATATTGGTTTTAAAGACCTTGATGTGAACCTTATCACGGAGTTGCCCTCGGGCAAAGCAAGTCAAGAGCGTTATACGATCAATCTTTTAGATGATAACGAACGCCCCCTTGGTGAAATTGCACTTGATATTACTGATCGTGAGCAGGTTGTAGTCGAGAGTTTTAAATTTGAAGAGAAAGGTAACTACAAATTTAGCATCTCGCATGGCCAGGAGGGCAAGACCGTTCCTGGCATTATGGAAGTAGGTTTGGTTATTCGCAAAGCAAAATAAAATATGATATTAGATATGAAAAAGCTCATACCGCTTTTTTTATGCCTACTATTTTTAGGGGGGGCATCTACCACAGCTATTGCGCAAAGCGATACAGCAGGGCAACAAAATTTTGAAAAAAAACGCTGGGGACTTGCGCGTTATATTGCAATAACGAGTGGGGTAAGGGATACGTTATACACCTCTCACAACTGCCAAATGCTATATATTGAGTTTGAAGGTCAGAACTATCAATTTAGCACTTACGAGTACCAAGAAGAGGGCTTATGGAATAGCGAATCAGATTCGGCTATTGTGCTCAAAAAAGCCAATGGAAAGGTGCGCAGAAGACTCGATATTATGAGGCAGGACGCAGATACGCTCGTGCTGTTAGATGCTAACCAAAGAGATATTTTTATAGAAGTCTATGCCCGCTGTAAAGCTACGGATACAGAAGTCTATGATACACGAGAGCTCTATTATGAACGCTATGGCACTGGTGTAAGCCTATCGGTAGAGACCTTTGAGTCCACTGTGCTTGGTATAGGGTTCTCACAAGCGAAATGGCGTTATAACAATACTTTTTATGCCTATTCAGCTGCTATTGAAGCAGATCCTTGGCGTGGAATTTACGGTACGAGTTTTACCGCTTGGACTCAAGGTTATGGCGCATTTGGCTTGAGCCTCAATGCATATACTGATTTTGAGAATGTAAATGTAGGACTTAAAGCATTAGGCGGAATTTCGTTTAAACAGCTTTTTGGCGAAATTGGTAACTCTACGCATATTGTTTATTCTTACAATTTTCTCTTTTTGAGGCAGGGACTCAAGGGTACCGTCATAGACGGGCTTAACCGACATGCGATTACGCTACGCACATTTTTGCCGTTTAAATACCGCAAAAAACCTGTGTATAAGTTGCCTTATGAATAAACATTTTTTGCTATTAAGAAATAACATTTCTGCCAGAAATGTTATTTCTTAATAGCAATGCAAATTATTTTTTTATCACGAATATTTACAAAGACACAAAAACAAAAAATTATGCAAAAAATACATGCAACAACCGTACTGGCTGTCAAACATAAAGGAAAAATTGCGATTGGTGCTGACGGGCAGGCAAGCATGGGCAATACCGTAGCCAAAAGCAATGTACGAAAAGTGCGCAAAATGCAAGATGGCAATATCTTAGTAGGTTTTGCAGGCTCTACAGCTGATGCTTTTACACTCATCGAACGCTTTGAAGAAAAACTTAGTGCTTATGGCAATAATATGCGTCGTGCGGCTATCGAGCTGGCAAAAGATTGGCGCACCGACCGCTATTTGAGAAAACTCGAAGCTATGCTTATCACTTGTGATAAAGATGGAATATTAGTTGTCTCGGGTACGGGAGATGTCCTCGAGCCTGATTCTGATGTAGCGGCTATTGGCTCTGGAAGTATGTATGCACAAGCAGCTGCACTTGCCTTACAAAAGCACGCCCAAGACCTCGATGCCGAAGCTATTGTCAAAGAAAGTTTGCATATCGCTGCTGATATTTGTATTTATACAAACCATAATATCATTATCGAGACGATAGGTTAAATAGAAAATCTTATCGTAAATAGCCATTAAAACTCATAGCGCAGTCAGTAGATATTTAACAAAATTTTAGAAATAACATTTCTGCTAGAAGTGTTATTTCTAAAATTTATAGCTGTAGCTTCGTTACTACAGGCAGCCTATGGTTAGACTCACAGTTTTAATGGCTATTTTTATAGATAAAATCAATAGAAATTTGATTAAAATGCTCGGCTTGGTCCACATTGCAAACGTGCCCACTCTTCGGAATCACGGCAAGGTGTGCTTGCGGGTGTTGCTTGACAATCTGACGCGCAGCACGCAGAAACATGTGGTCTTCATCGCCCATTAAATAAAGTGTAGGAATGGGCAGTGGAGTGCTGTTGAAATGTTTGAGTAGCGGTTGCAAGTCGGTAGTAAGCGTAAACCAGCGCAAAAATTCGGGCTGCGCCATGCGTTTAGCCTCCCGCACAAACATTTCACGAGAGGTTTTGTGCGTAGGAAGTGGCATCAAAATATAGGCGCAAATTTTATAAAGCCAAAAAAAAGGCATGATATGCTTGCCTATTTTGGCTGACCACAAAATCAAACGAGACCGAAAATCTAAATACGTAATAGCACCCCCTAAAATCATACTTTTTACGCATTCAGGGGCTATCTCGGCAAGCATACGGATAATTATCGTTCCGAGCGAAATACCTATAAAATGTGCTTTTTGTATATTTAAATGTGAGAGAACCGAGAGTACATCACGGCTTACATCTTCAAAAGTGTATTGATGAATTTTCTTTAAGCGGCTGGCTGCATTGGCAGAGCGTCCATGCCCACGTAAATCCAAAAGCAAAACATTAAAATGTTGAATATAAGGTTTAATCTGTCTGAACCAAATACTCGAAGAGCCTCCCGCACCGTGGATAAAAACTACCCATTCCTGTGAGTTGGCTTCTGTATAAGTTTTGTAGTAAAGCATGATGAAGTAAAGGTTATAAAAAGTCACCAATAGAGGTTATCGCGTTTAGCAATTCATAAAATTTGTAGCATAGACTTTTAGTCTGTGGCAGGAGTAAATTGAAACCTTGTGTTTGTTCAATTGACTAAGCATCAAGAACTAACAGTTTTCGAAAAACTGTTAGTTCTGAAACTATCTAAGCGAATTTACTAACTTGACGTACACTTCTTGAAGCCACAAAATCATAAAGTTGCAATGCGTTTTTTTAGGATTGAAATAAGCAAAATAGCTGATACAATCAATACTGGTACTAAGAAATTATCTGAAAAAACAGGAAACTGATTCAGAAATACAAAGAAACCGATATAAAGCAAATTGAAAACTGCGATGACAAAAACAGAGCGTGTATGTGATAGTCCCGTA
Organism: Bernardetiaceae bacterium; assembly: GCA_020832465.1. Taxonomy (GTDB): domain Bacteria; phylum Bacteroidota; class Bacteroidia; order Cytophagales; family Bernardetiaceae; genus JAFIER01. The sequence continues at coordinate 40,540 of JAFIER010000263.1, read as the reverse complement.
CAGAGTAGCAAATGATGGATATGATTTTTGTCTGCTGATAGGGGAGATCGTCCGCGCGAGGCGCGCATCACAAAAACTCTAATCGTATCAAAAAGAGGATAAACCATAACAGCCGAAGCAATAACAATAGGATAGTCAAAACGCAAAGGCTGTGAGGCGGGTAGTTTTGCATTTGTATCAAAAAATAGCAATACGATTGCCGAGGCGGTAAAGCCCAAGAGCAACGAACCTGTATCGCCCATAAAAATACGTGCAGGGCTGTAGTTGAATCGCAAAAAAGCAATGACCGCACCTACAGTAGCAAAACAAATAACCGTCGGTACGTGCATGCCTAAAAGCCCAAACCAAGTGCCGAAAAAGCTAAATACAATCACCGAAACCGTACCGGCAAGCCCGTCAATGCCATCGATAAGATTAAAAGCATTGGTGATGACAATAATCGTAAAAAAACTAATTGGATAGCTCCACCATATTGTTATCTCTTCTACGCCAAAAAGACCGTGAAGCGAATGAAAACGCAAATCTGCGGCTACCAGCAAAATGGCTGCACCTATCTGACCCAGCAGTTTCCAAAAAGCACTCAAAGGCATAAAATCATCGCGCATACCTACGACAACAATAACTAAAATTCCACCAAAAAGAAATTGTGTTTGGGCATCGAAGTAAGGAAAAGAGCCTATTAAGGCTGCTATCATAAAACCAAAAAAAATACCTATACCACCAAAAGTAGGAATTTTATCTGTATGAATTTTACGTGCATCAGGGGCATCGTGCATGCCACGTGCATGCGCTATTTTTATAATCTGAGGCATCAGAAATGAACTAATTGCAAATGCACCCAGCAAACTGAAGATGATTTCTTTCATAAAACACTATATTCATTTTAGGATTTGAATTGCTTATAAATCTGTTCTGGTATGCGAGATGTAAAAGATGAAGGACGAGCCTCCGGGCGTATCCAATCTAAAAGTCCTTTACGCCAAGCATACACCAAACCGACAAGCAATATACCTACAAAAATAAAGCCTTCTATGAGCATGAAGAGAGACCATTCGGCTACAGCCCCTTCATAAGTCAAAATCATTGCCCAAGGAAATAGAAAAAATAGCTCTACTTCAAAAAGCACAAACAGCAGTGCCATGACATAAAAACGCACATCAAAAGGCTGCCAAGCACCACCTACGGGGTCTTCCCCGCATTCATAACTTGTATTTTTCTCTTCATTAGGGCGGTGAGGACGCAAAAAAGAGCCCAAACCCATGCCGATAAGTGTGAGCATCAAGCCACCTATGAGAAAAAGCAATACAATACCAAACTCACTAATTTCTGTAGATTCATTCATGTTTTTTAGGGTAATGATGAGTTATTAACTTAGCAGCTATTAAGTATTTGCGCTCATACTATTAGATATTATTCATTAGCCAGAAATAACATTTCTTTGAGAAATATTATTTCTAAGCCCCTATGGAAAAAGGTATATGTAGTATGAACATTTCTCTAAAATTATTAGTTCTGAAATTATCTAAGTCAATTTACCAACTTGGCGTACACCCCTTGTTATACTTATGCGAGGAGGCACGGGCTGTAATAAAATCGCCGTGTTGTAGTATCTATAATTTCTAAATGCACATAAAAAAAATCTGGGGGCAGCAAGCCCTCGACGCGAGAAGCCCATTCTAAAAAGCAATAAGCACCCGTATAAAAATACTCATCAATACCGATATCGAGGGCTTCCTCCTCAGATGCTAAACGATAAAAATCAAAGTGATAAACGGGCTGTTGTGCCACATTTTGATACTCATGGACGATACTAAAAGTAGGGCTTTGTACTTTATCTACAACCCCGAGTGCTCTGCAAAGGGCAGCTGTAAGATGGGTTTTTCCAGCCCCCATATCGCCTTCTAATATCCAGATTTTTAAGCCCCCGGAAGCCTTGATAAGCTGGGCGGCAAGTTCATTAAGGTCGGCTACTGTGCCTTCTACAAAGGCTAAGTCAGATAAGGGAATAGCTAATCGGCTCATGAATTAGAAATAGTTCGAAATTTAAAAAACAACCACAAAGAAACACAAATTGCACATAGAATAAAAATCCATAGCTTATAAATGGTCTTTTTATTTTGTACGGCACTTAATATACGCACAGGACCCTCCCTCACGGTTTTCAATTGGCTTGTATCTTTATAAATTTGTGCCACTACCTCTCCATAATAATCTAAACCAGTGATGATTAAATCGGGTTTTTTAGGGTTAGGATTAAAAAGCAAAATTTTTTCTTTTGTGGTAGGCTCGCTATTAGGCGGATTCCATAAGCTATCTAAGGTGCGCAATCCAACGCTATCATTTTGTGCAATAGCAGCATTTCTTTGTGCTAAATACTGCTGCTCACGCCAGCGCACAGTATCGGAAAAAAGTGCCGCATCTTTGTTGCGAATATCTAACAAAAGGCGCATAGAGTTGTAAGATATAGAGTTTTTGCGCAATCTTTGCTGAATCATTAAGGCTTCTTGCGCCAAAATATTATACACACGCCCTGCCGCACTTGGCGCTATCTGGCTACACTGCAAATAAACCGTAGCGGCTAAATTGCCATAACCACTACCCAAAAGCAAATCTGCTAAAGCCTCAAGTGCCAAAACAGACTTCGGACGAGTAAAACGATGCAAATCACTCATGGCTATGATAGCCTGCTCCTCTTGATATACCGAAAGAGGAAGACTATCTTTGGAAAGCCGCCTGCGTTGCCAACTTTCCCAAAAAAGATAAAAATTTTCTATATCATCGGGGTCGCGCTGCCTTGCTAAATCATTTGCACCTACAAAACCCTGCATAGGAAGCCGAACCGCATCGCCTCGTTTGCACTCGAGTGCATAACTTGCCAAGATGTATTCCATGCGATCCACAGCATCGAGAGGGCGAACCCTCGAAGCAACTTCTAAAAACTGGCGCGCACGACGAAAATCATAACAATAAAAATAATAGGTCGCTAAACTGCTTAAGATGCGATAATTCGGTGCTTTTTTACGTACTAAAGGCAAAAGCGATTCAATAGCCCCTTCAAGGCTATCTAAGTAGAAAAAAGAGGCTGCCCTATCTAAATGCAACTCCAAAGAGTCTGGATGAGCCAAAAGCAATGTATCAACATGCGATAAACGGGATAAATAATAAGCCTCCGAATAACGAGGGTATTTAAATACAACCCTATCCATAAGCCGTGTAGGAACTTGACTATCAAATGAAAGGCGGTCAGAATCCCAAACAGAAGCCAAACTCAAAGATATGGGTAAAAACAATAAAAGCAGGTATAATGTTAATGTTAAATAGCGATAAGTAAGCATGGATTCCATTAAAGAAAAAGTTGCACATAGAACTAACAGCGGCTTGAGAACTGTTAGTGCTCTGTCAAACTTACAAAAAAATAAATCGCTTTTCTGCATTTATGCTGGTTTTTTTGTATTATTAACGTGAAGACGGTTTAAAAATATTTCTCAAAATGCAATAAAATTAGCTTTGACAATAGCTACAAGCCTATATTTGCTTATGTACCTTTGTAGGATATTTTTCAACCACCCCCAGCCCCTCCTAATCTTAGGAGGGGAGCTATCAAAAAAACTCCTTTCCTTTTCAAGGAGGGGATAAAGGGGGTGGTTGTTACGTGCTGTCAGTTACTCATAACCAGACACGACGCATGCTAAAACCAAGCAGGATAATTTTTGATAGTAATCTGTATGAACACAAAACAGTTAGTAAAAAATGAAATATATAGACTTTAATCTCAAAAAATGGTTTAGCCTTGTGGCTTTTCTATGTTTAGTAGGCTCATTTACGAGCTTACAAGCGCAATCTGTGCTTTCTGAAGGCATTTTTTATAAAATGCGTATTTCTCAAACAGGCATACATAAAATTACATTTCAGGATTTGCAAGCCGCAGGCATCAATCCCAACGAAATTAACCCTCGTCAAATTCAAATTTTTGGAAATGGTGGGGGCATGCTCCCGCAGCTCAATAGCGCAGAGCGGCAGATAGACTTAGTAGAAAATGCCATTGAAGTTGTGGGCGAAGCCGACGGCAGATTTGATGCCCAAGATTATATCTTGTTTTATGCAGAAAATGCACATCAATTCAGATACGATGCTTCGCTCGGTATGATTCGCCACGAGCAGAACATCTACGACGATTTTAATTATTATTTTCTGACCTTCAACCAAAGCGAAGGCAAACGCCTGACGGCGCAAGCCGATACGCCCATAGACGGCGAGCCGCTCGCTATTTTTGATGAAATCAAACACTATGAAAAAGATGACATCAATGTCCTTGCAGCGATTCGCTTTGCGCCTGGAGGCTCGGGGCGAGACTGGTACGGAGAGCTTTTTGAGTTGCAAAGAAGCCATACAATTCGTTTTGAAACTGAAGGCATGGTAGCGGGCGAGCCGCTCAAAGTGCACTCAGCAGTCATGGCACTCTCTTCTCAAGCTTCGACTTATCAGTATGCAATCAACGGCGCGCCTCTTGGCAGCATCACGATGCAGGGCTTGCCCATTAGCACTTATACCCGCAAAGGAGACCGCAGGGCGCAAGTTTTCGAAGCCGTTGCACCGAGTAGCAATAGGCTTGAAATTGGGATTACTTATGAACGGCAGGAGGATAATGCTTTTGGTTATTTGGATTTTGTCAGTGTGCAGTATAAGCGTGCTTTGCGTATGGAAGCCAGCGCACCGCTTTATTTTAGAAGTGTAGATGCGATGCAGTTTGATGCGACAAGATTTGATATAGAAAGTAATCGCAATATCAGGGTTTGGAATTTAAAAAATCCATTAAGACCGCAGTTGATTAATGTACAAAATTCGAGCGGCAACCGCTATGCTTTTTATGCCCGCACGGCGGGGAGCTTGATAGAATTTGCAGCCTTCCATGAAGAAAGTGAGTTTTTGAAGGTCGAAAATTTTGAACGCTTAGAAAATCAAGATTTGCGTAGCCTACCGACTCCTAATCTTTTGATTTTGACACATGTGAACTTTCAAGCAGCTGCCGAGCGTTTGGCAGAGTTTAGGCGTAGCCATGACGGTTTGGCGGTGCAAGTAGTGCGTGTGGATAAGGTATATAATGAGTTTTCATCGGGTAAGCAAGATCTTACCGCTTTGCGCGATTTTATCAAGTTTTTGTATGAAAAGTCTGATGGTTTGCGCTACGTATTGCTTTATGGCGACGCCTCTTTTGATTATAAAGGACGCATGCCGAACGACGATAATTTTGTGCCTATTTATCAGTCCAGAGAATCGCTACACCCTGTAATTAGCTATTCATCAGATGATTATATCGGATTTTTAGAGCCCCATGAAGGAATATGGGAAGAGAACTCCAGCGGCAATGACCACGATATGGAAGTCGGCATTGGGCGGCTGCCCGTGCGCACACTCGAGCAAGCCGAGCAGATGGTTGATAAACTTATTCATTACAGCAAGCACGAAGCATTGGGAGATTGGCGCAATCGCATAGATTTTTATGCTGATGACGGCGATAACAATACGCATTTAATAGATACGGAACGCCTCGTTGAACTTGTAGATTCCTCTCGTCGTGCTTACGATATTCGCAAATATTATATAGATGCTTTTCCTAAAGAGGTTACTTCAACGGGTAGAAAATCTCCTATTGTACGCGAAAAGCTCAATCGCAGTGTAGAGCGTGGTGCATTGATTGTCAATTATATGGGACACGGTTCGGAGTCTGGCTGGGCTTCAGAAGAAATCCTACAGACCCCTCAAATTAGCCGCTGGAATAATTTAACAAACATGCCATTATTCATTACAGCTACTTGTGAGTTCGGTCGTTACGACAATCCGAATGTAAACTCTGGTGGCGAGCTTGCTATGCTTAATCCGAGAGGTGGGGCTATTAGTTTGCTGACAACGACACGCCCTGTTTACTCAAATACAAACTACTTGCTTGCGCGTAATTTTTATACTAAAATACTTGAGCCATTGCCTTCGGGCGAAATGCCGAGATTAGGAGATGTAATTAGGCGTACAAAAAACAAAAATCCAAGGGTTGAAAACCGTAATTTTGCGCTTTTAGGAGACCCCTCTTTGCGTATTGCTTATCCGCAGGAGCAGGTTGTTGTGCGTAGCATGCGAGTAAATGGCACGCAGAGCCAGCAGATTACTGCAAAGGGGCACGTCGTTATTGAGGGCGAGGTGCAACACATGGGTAATCGCATTGCTGACTTTAACGGTACGGTTACTTTGCGCTTATTTGATAATCCTGTAACGGTGCGTACTTTGGGTGATGATGCACCGCCGATAGAGTTTCCAGAGTTGCAAACCGTACTTTTTAGAGGTACGGCTACGGTCGAGGCAGGACGCTTTAGGGTGGAGTTTTATGCACCTAAAAATATTGAATACAAGGCAGAGCGTAGCAAAATTAGTTTTTATGCCGCACATAATACGCAAATAAGAGATGCACATGGCTACCAAGATGTATTTGTAGGTGGCTCGAGCGAGCCTGCCCCGCCTATCAATGAGATGCCTACCGTCAAGCTCTATATGGATTCAGAAGCGTTTCAGCATGGGGGGAGGGTGCGCTCCTCTGCCGTCCTTATCGCTGATTTTGAGACAGAATATGGTATGGATATTAGCGGCTTAGGCATCGGACAAAATATAGAGGCTGTGCTCAACGATGAGCAAATTTTTGTGCTTAACGAATACTATTTTGCCGAGCAGGATAATTTTCGCAAAGGGCGTGTGCTCTTCCCGTTATCAGATTTACCGACAGGCAGGCATCGCTTGAAAGTCTCGGGCTGGGACGTTATGAGTAATTATACCGAAGCCGAAATTGAGTTTGTGGTAGAAAATGACCCCGTAGAGGTCAAGGTGGTAAGCTATCCAAATCCTTTTTCAGAACGCACACAAATTCGTATCACACATAACAGAGCAGGCGAGGATATCGAGGTGAGCGGTAGAGTGTACAATGCAAAAGGACAGCTTGTCAGAAACCTGCGCAATCTTTTTGTGCGCAATAGCAGTGAGAGTTTTGAGCTTATGTCTTGGGACGGGCGTGAGCAATCAGGGGCGGCTTTGCCCAATGGTATGTATATTTTGCGCATACAAATCCGCTCCCTTTTTGACGATAAAGTAGAGCTTGGGCATTACAAATTAGTGCTGATGCGTTAAAGCGCGCGTCAGAACTAACATTTTGCAAGTTTTAAAGAAATAACATTTTTGCCAAAAATGTTATTTCTTTAAAATAAAAACAAAACAAATTGAAGCATCTTAGATAAAAATACCGTTTAGTTTAAGTCATTTTTGAAATTCTTCTTAAATAGTCGTAAATTAGCCCACGATTTTGTTTGCACTCTGCAAAACCATAAATTTAAATAATGCCTATGTAATAATACTCTACCCACTCAAATCATTTATCAAAGGATATACCACTATACATTTTTCCATAGCTTGGGCTTTGCAAACCCCAAGCTATGGAAAAATGAGCTTAGAAATAACATTTCTTTGAGAAATGTTATTTCTGGCTAGCGAATGTATAGTAGTATGATCAAAGGAGTTAGTGCTGACAGTTTTATCAGAATTTAAAGTACTAAACTATTGATAATCATAGATTTGTGTTGAATGATCACCATTTTCAGTACAAACAAATTCATATTTTAACACTTATTATAATGCGATTTAAAAAACCATTATTGCTTAGCTTGCTGCTTTTTACGATGGTATATGCAGCACAAGCACAGGGTACAAATCCCAATGTTATTTTAGGGCAGGACACTGCTCGTCGAGTTATCACTACGGCAGTTCCATTTTTGTCTATTTCTCCTGATGCACGGGGTGCCGGTATGGGAGATGTCGGAGTAGCGACCAGCACAGATGCTAATGCGATTCATTGGAATCCTTCTAAATTAGCCTTTGCAGAGACACAGTGGGGTATGGGCATGTCTTATACACCTTGGCTTTCGGGTATTGTCAATGATATGTGGCTTTTTTATGGCAGTTTTTTTACGCGTATTAACGAGCGTCAGGTTATGGCATTCTCGATGCGTTATTTCAATATGGGCGAGTTGCAATTCACTGATACGCGCGGTTTGCCTATCCAAGATTTTAATCCACGTGAGGTAGCTTTTGATGGTACTTTTGCTTTTCAGCTTTCTCAAGAGTTGAGTATGGCGGGTACAGGGCGTTTTATCCATTCAAATTTGGCGGGTAATGTTACAAATACAGGTACGAACCAAGATGCAAGACCTGGTAACACCGTAGCGGTAGATTTTTCAATGTTCTATGATAAGGAATTGAATATCTCGAGCATGCCTTCAAAATTAGCTTTTGGATTGAATATTTCTAATGTAGGTGCACGTATCACTTACAACGACCCCGAGCAGAGAGATTTTATACCTACAAATTTGCGCTTAGGCTCGGCTTTTACGGGTGAAATTGATGAGTTTAATAAATTCACCATTGCCTTTGATGTGAATAAACTTATGGTGCCTACCCCACCGATTATAGACCCTAACGATGGTTCTATCCGTCGGGGTCGCAATCCTGACCGTCCACTTTTGAGTGCTATGTTTGGCTCTTTTGCCGATGCACCTGATGGATTTAGCGAGGAGTTGAAAGAGTTTATTTGGGCGATAGGTGCGGAGTATTGGTATAATGATCTTTTTGCATTGCGAGGGGGGTATTATCACGAACATGCTGAAAAAGGCGACCGTCAGTATTTTACTTTAGGATTAGGCTTGCGCTATCAAGTGCTCGGTTTTGATGTAGCTTATCTGCTGCCTGTCAAGCAACGCCACCCGCTTGAAAATACGCTTCGTTTTTCTATTCTATTTGGTTTTGATGGTAATAAGGGGAAATAGCCTAATGCTATTTTGTCTGAATCAGAATTTTCAGAATTAAGAATTAAACAACTTTGATTGAAACCTGGTAGCATAATAGATTTGCTCTACTTGCTGTATGCACCAAACATCAAGAATAAGCACTAACATTTTTTTTTAATGTAGCCCCAGGCGCTAGCTTCGGAAGTAGTTTATAACGAAGCTGGAGCTTCGTTATACAGGTACACAAATCAATTATAGAAATAACATTTCTTAAAGAAATGTTATTTCTGGGCTAGTTTAGCAAAGTTGCCGTGCGCCCTTTCAAAGTTATAGGAAACAAAAAAGCCTAAATCTCGTAACGAGATTTAGGCTTTTTTGTTTTTATCAATCGGATTTACTCTTTATGAACTTCTTAGTTGAAGATATAACGAATACCGATTTGTCCTCTCCAAGTTTGGCTTAGGTTTACAATAGATCTTGTACTAAGATCTGAAAACTCCGTGGGGAACTCAGAAGTACCTCCTACGAAATTTAAGCGATAGACAGGTTCATTATTAGCATTTCTACCTCTGTAGTTAAGTAAGTTTGCTTGAACAGGTATCGCTTGGACTCCCCAATTACTATTGAACATATTGCCAATATTGAAGACATCAAATGTAAGTTGGAGTTTATGCTGGTAGTCTGCACCTAACATTTTATGCTTTCCAAGAGGAATGTTTTGCACTAAACGGAAGTCAAAACGATTAACCCAAGGGAGCAGAGCGCCGTTACGCTCACTTACTTGACCCCTGATGCCAGATAAGTAATCATCGCCGTCAATGTAAGCATCAAAAGCTGCTTGTTGCTCTTGTACGGTAACTGTACGTCCGCCAGAAGTGAATTCTTCAAAGTTTAATTCACTAGCATTACGAGGTACATATAGCAATCGCAGTGCGTTATCTCCAAAATCGCCAGAGTAAGTATAGCTAAAACGTCCGTTAGACGCTCCTTCATAGAACAAAGATAAAGTAGTCGTATTACCGATGTTGTATGACAAAGCACCAATGACACGGTTAGGAATATCAAAACGAGTAAAAGAAATATCAGGATCGTTTCTATCCGTAGATACGATAGAAGACCACAATGAAATGGCTTGTGAACCACCATCAAGACCATAATCGCGAGCGCGGCTATGCGTATAAGCAAACATTAGATTCAAACCAAAGTCAAAACGTTTTTGAGCTTGTAAGGTAACGGCGTAATAATCTCCTTGTCTTTGGGCATTAGTAAGTTGGAAAACGTTTCTAAACTGCTCGTCATTGGAGTAACCTCCTTCCCAATATGGTCTTTGGTCGGGACCGGCAAGGAGTCCGTCAGGTTCTCTTAGTACTGGATTTATGGCAATAGGCGTAGATACATCTTTGGAGTAGATGGCTTCTACTGTTGCCACAATACCACCAGGTAGCACATAATCAGCGGCAATATTTGTACGCCAAACTTGTGGTAGTTTGAAATTACGGTCAGTAATGTTGAGTTCGTTGGTGAGTGATGCCTCTAAGTCTTCTGGATTGGGTTTGTAAGCATTAACATCGGGATCAAATATAATACCGTTATCAATAACTTCCTGACCTTCAAAACCTTGTCCGCCACGGACTACACCACTACCATTTACTTGATTAGATAGCCACACAAAAGGAATACGACCAGAGAAAATACCTGTTCCGCCACGTATTTGTAGGGTTTGATTACCTAATACGTCCCAGTTAGCTGAGATTCTTGGAGACCATAACGGACGAACACGTGGGAATGTAGAAACATCAGGTTGGAATGTAGAACCATCTCTTGGATCGGTAAAATTTCTTTCCAAAGCATCTAAATTTTCGTTTCGTGGCAAATCAATAGGATAGAAAGGAAGATCTACACGCAAGCCACCTGTAACTTTTAACCGTTCGTTTACTTGGAACTCATCTTGAATGTATAAGCCTAACTGCCCAAAACGAGTTTGATCAGTAGGCGGTGTAGTGCTTCCGTCAAAGCTAAATGAGTTTGCAAATGCAGCAGGATACACAGTAGGATCGCGATTGATAACAGCTGCTACAAAATCATCATAGCTTGTAAATCGATAAAAACCGTTAAAAGTAGGGTTAAAGGCGTTATCAAATGTCATTGATTCAAAATTTACACCTGCTGTAACGGTATGTTTTCCTAAGAAAAAGCTAGTGTTATTGGTAATGTTGAGTACATCGTTTTCGAGCAAATTACCTACACTAAATAATTCGTTACCTAATGAAAAGTAGTATAATAAGTTACCACCTTGATCTGGCTCGAGTACTTCTATGAATGGGAAGGCTTGCCCGCCAGGTATTCCACGTCTGGGATCAGTGATAGACGTATAGCCTACATTCAATTGATTAGAAATATTATCTCCAAACCTTGAAGTCAATTCACCTACAATAGAAGAGATATTGTTGTCTATAGTGTAGTTCGTATTGCGGAAGTTCATAGCTTCAATACCTGTTCTGTTCGTATTACGGAAACGAGTGTTGATGAAGCGGATAGAGTTTCCATTGGTAGGTGCATCACGGAATGCAGCATAAGAGTTATAACGCAATGATACTTTATGCTTATCATTGATATTATAGTCTAAGCGGGCATTAAAACGCTCTCCTTCAGAAGCAAAGGGATAGCCTTCGTAAGGACCAGTCTCGTAACCATAAATTTCACGCATTTGCTCTCTTACAAAATCTAATTGCGAAGCAGGTACACGAGATACTGTAAGACCGTCAGGAGCTAAACCATCTCTTGCTGCTACTTTATTGAAACCAGGAACGGCTTCTTGTTCCCGCTCATAGTTTACAAAAAAGAAAAGTTTGTTCTTAATAATCGGTCCGCCCACACGAAAACCCATGATTGTATTTTCAGAGTCGTTACGGTTCAACCTGTCTTCGCCTACTTTATCGCCAATGAGTTGATCATTACGGAAGTAAGAGTAAACAGAAATATCAAACTTATTTGTACCTGAGCGAGTAATAGCATTTACGTTAGCACCTGTAAAGCCACCTTGACGTACATCAAAAGGTGCGAGGTTTACCTGAACCTCTTCAATCGCATCAAGCGAAATAGGATTAGTACCGGCAAACTGTCCTGAACCTAGACCAAAGTTATTGTTGTAAATATTTCCATCTACGGTGTAGTTGTTGAAGCGATTATCACGACCTGCAAAACTTGTACCGTTACTTTGTGGTGTAAGACGAGTAAAGTCGTTGATACTACGGCTAATAGTAGGCAATTCGTTAATTTGCTCATTGCTTAAGTTAGTAGAAGCACCTGTTCTATCAGAATTGATTAAGTCATTTCTTTCAGAAGTAATAACTATCTCGCTAAGCTCAACGCCTTCTTCTCTCAAGTCAAAGTTGGCATCTGTTGTACTTCCAAGAGATACATACAAATCATTGCGTGTGTTTTCGGCATAACCCACATAGCTTACCTTAATCTCATAGGGCCCACCTACTCTAACGTTAGTGATTACATAACGCCCATTAGCATTGGTTATACTACCGTATTTTGTCCCAGTTGGCGTGTGAACAGCAATAACTGTGGCGCCTGGCAGTGTCTCACCATCTGTACCTTTTACAAAACCAGTAATATTACCAGTTGTAACACCTTGTCCGAATACCTCACCTGCGCCTATCAATGCGAAAAACACAAGGAGAAATGATAGTAAATTGTTCTTACTCATTGGATTAAGTAATTTTTTAGTCAATGTAAATAACAAATTTATTTTGAGAAGACAAGAATTTGCCTCTTGTCATTTGCAAAGGTAAACAAGTTTAGCAAAAACTAATATTAGCGAATATTAAGAAATTGCGAATTGTTTATCTGAACTTGGTAACAATAATAAGATATTTTATTAAAAAAGCGAAAAAAGATTAAAAAATATTGAGCAGGCTTTATATTTCATCTAAATTTTTGTCAAAAAACCGTAGATAATTATTTTTTATGCTCCTTGACATTCACCAGCCAGAAATGACATTTCTGTCGGAAACTTTACTGCCTGTAGTACGAAGCCCCAGCTTCGTTATAAGCCACTTCCGGAGCTGGAGCTTCGGGCTACAGCTTTAAAAACTGTAAAGGCTGAAACTACCTAAGTGGATTTACCAACTTGACGTACACCCTTCCAAAGTAGAACCTGCTTTAATAGCAAAAAACATGCTACTGTATATTTGGCCAGCCAGCAATGACATTTCTTTGAAAGATGATAAAGGTATAGTGATGTGAGCCAAAAAAAATATTTTACCTCTCCAAATAGCCTTTTTTAGTTTTTTTATGCTTAACTTTAAAACATTAAACCTTAGTGCCTTTTGCACTAAGCAACTCCAATTTAAATATCTAAGACAATGTTTAACTCAATTAAAATTTTATCCTTTGCATTAGTTTTTGCGCTATCTGCACTTTTTGCTTGTGGCGGTAGCGGCGAGAGCGAAAACAATAAAGAAGAGCAACCTTCAGATTCTCTTGCCACAGAGCAAATTCTTGAAGATACTGACCCACAAGACGCTAATGAGCCAGAAGTACCTCAAAGCAATGAACAAAAAATTGCAGGCACTTTTGTAGAAATCGAACAAGGCGATTATTTTTATTTTGTCATCAACGACGAAGCAGGCGAACGCCAAAGTTTTATGATTTTTCAAGGCGATGAAACTTTTGATACAATCGATGAGAACCCCAGTGCTTATGTCGGAAAAAAGATGGCTGTTTATTACGAAATTACTACACAGGAAATTCCCGAAGCGGGTGGTGAAATAGAAATACAGAAATATTTGCGTGCCGAGCTAATGGATTAGTAAGGACTCAAAATATCTGTTCAGAATCATGCTACTGTACATTTTCCCTCCAGAAATAACATTTCTCAAAGAAATGTTATTTCTAAGCCCATTTTTGCATCGTAGTATGGTTCAGAATAGGGTAGTCTTAAAGATGTAATGCTCAAAGTCTTTCAAAACTAACAGTTCTCAAAGAACTGTTAGTTCTAAGCATTACTTGTTATACACTACCCAGAATAGAATGAAGTCGTTCGCCCACGATTAAAATCGTGGGTTTTACTCGATTTCACAACGAAATATTATTTCTGGCTTGAGAATGGTAGCGATACGAAAAAACTCGTGCCTTTTCCCTCTTCGGACTCGAGCCATATTTTTCCGTTGTGGCGTTCTTCAACGATTTTTTTGACAATATCCAGCCCCAGCCCTGTGCCACCTTCTTTGGTGGTAAAAAAGGCATCAAAGACCTGCCCCGCAGTTTCTTTGTCTAGGCCTTTGCCCGAATCTTTAAAGCATATTTGAATATTATTGCCCTCACTTTTTGTGCTGACTTCAAGCCGTCCTTTGCCTTCCATAGCTTGCACAGCATTTTGGATAAGATTTGTCCATATTTGAAAAATCTCATCGGGATAGCCGTAAATTTCGGGCAGGGGAGGGAGATTTTTTTCTACCTCTATGCCTTTTTTAATTTGATTTTGATAAAGCATCAAAGTTGTTTCTATGGTGCTATTGATGTCCACTTTTTCCTTTTGCTCGGCAGAGTGCTTTTTAGAATAAGTTTTGAAGGCGCGCACTACACTTGCTGCGCGTGCAGTAGCTTCATGGAGATTATTAGCCGAGCGTTGCACACCTGAGAGTTGATATGCCATTTGGAATATGGATAAGGCATGGGGCGATTGCCATAGTGCAGGAAAATCCTTATAGGCTTCGTGCATACCCATATCGGTGAGTAAGTCGGCAATCGTATCAGCAGCCACAATACTTTGGCTCTCGAGGGTTTCCTCGAGGTCGTATTTGATGCTTCTCAAAGCACGACTATCGAGCAGGTTTTCTTGGGCAGCGGCTTTTTGCCAGAACGTTGAAAAGTCTTTTTGCTCTTCTTCCGAAAGGCTTTGTATGAACTCGGGTAGCTTAGTCAGCGAGTTTTCTATGGATTTTTGCAAGTGGCTATTCGAAGATTGAATTACGCCAAGTGGCGTGTTTATCTCGTGTGCAATACTGGCGACGAGCTGCCCGAGTGCGGCGAGTTTTTCCGACTCGATGAGCTGCGCCTGTGTGCGTTTGAGACGTTCTAATGTATTTTCTAACTCCTGATTTTGTTGTAATACTTTTTGATTGATAGCCTCCAAAACTTTATTGTTTTGTTCTCGCTGCTTTGCATTTTTGTAAAGCAAAATAGCAATACCGATAAGTAATAGAAGTAGCGTGCTAATGGCATAAAGCCAAAGATTTCTTTGTGTAGCTTCTTGCTCGCTAATGATACTTTTCTGCTCTAAGAGTTGGATTTGTGTTTCTTTTTTTTCTACTTCGTACTCAATGCCTAAGGCTTCAATTGCCTTTGTTTTTTCAAGGGTAAATACTTCTTTTTCTAATCCCCTTGCTTCTCTGTGGTAGAATAAGGCTTGCTCAAGGTCTCCTTTAGCTTCAAAAAAATTGGCAAAAAGATAATATACCTCAAGCAGTGCCTCGGGGTTGTTAAAGTCTTCTAAAATGCGTTTGATTTTATCTACTACTTGCTGCCCCTCCTCAAATGCTTTTTCTTCTAATGCAATACTAAGTAGCCCACTAAGACTTACTACTATACCATTTTTATCTCCCAACCGTTCTCTAATAGCTAAGGATTCTGTATAGGCTTCCCTTGATTTTTGGTAATTACCGCGCTTGCGTTCGAGGAGACCTTTGTAGTTGAGTGCCATGCCATAGGCTTTTCTATTATTGATTTTTTGATTGAGTATAAGGGTCTCTGGCAGGTATTTTTCTAAGGAGTCCATATTTTGGGTAAGGTTGGCATGTAGCGAGCAGTTGGCGAGCAAAGTAGCAGCAATATTTGCTTCATTACCTATTTTTCTGGTAATATCTAACGCCCGCAGCAGATATTCTTGTGCTTTTAATGTATCTTGCTGAATGCTATATACAAGTGCCAGATTGCTTAGTGTGCGATTGATACCTGCTGAGTCTTGAATTGCTTCATAGCCTTTAAGACTTTTAATGTAGTAGGGAGCGGCTAAGCTATACTGCCCGATAATAGAGTAGGCTACGGCTAAGTCATTATGGCTACTTGCAACTCGTTGTTGATCCTTAATTTTTTCTGCTATTAGGAGGGCTTCTGTGGCATACTTAGTGATGCTATCAAAGTTGCCTTGCATTACATAAGTTCTTGCTATACTTGAAAGTGCTTCATGCTCTTGGGCTTTATTGTCGAGTGCTTGGGCTTCTATAATGGCTTTTTTTGCGTACCATAAAGCACTATCGGGATAGTTAGCGATGTATGAAGCTGCAATTTTATTAAGCAATTCAAGACACTTTTCAGGATGAGTACAAGCGGCATATTCTGCATGAAGTTGTGCTGGATTTGTGTTTTGCGAATAGCCTAATGAAAAGTTAAAAAAAAGGCTTGCTATTATTGTCAATATAAAAAGCAGTATTAGGTTGCGCATTTTTTAGTTACTAATTTTACAATATTATCTAAATTTCAAATCCCATAAGGAGCACATCATCAATTTGTACTTTTTTGCCCTGCCAATTTTGAAAGGCTTTGGCTACGGATTCCTCTTGTTTTTGCAGGGATTCTTCTTGCAAATCTGCGATCATTTGGCGCAACTGCTTACTGCCAAACTTCATATCATGCTCACCACCAAATTGGTCTTGATAACCATCGGAGTAGAGGTAGAAACGAGTTTTTGTATCTTTAATATCAAATTCTTGTAATTCAAAAGGTCGCTTCAGTGTCTTACCATCAACGCTTTGGCGTGTGGGCTTGACGTACTTCATCTGCTCCCCATTTTGAAACAACAGCATCGGACTTTTTGCGCCTGCATAGTAAAGTTTTTGCATCTCGAAATCAATCATTACGACAGAAATATCCATGCCATCGCTAATCTTACTCTCTTCATTTTTCCATACATTGCCAAGCCTTCGGTTGATATCGGTGAGAATGGCATCGGGCTTATGTATTTCTTTGTCGTGTACGGTGCGATTGAGCAAATCATTACCAATAAGGGACATGAATGCGCCAGGCACGCCGTGCCCCGTGCAATCGGCAGCAGCTACAATAATTTTATTTTCTTTTTCGGCATACCAATAAAAATCACCACTGACGACATCGCGTGGAAGGTAGAAAACAAAGCTATCAGAAAAATAGTCGTTTAGCGCTTGTAAGCCTGGCAATACAGCTGTTTGAATGCGCTTGGCATATCGAATGCTTGCCTGTACTTGATCGTTAGATTGCTGTAACTCTTCGGTGCGCTGGGCTACTTTTTCTTCCAAACTTTCATTGAGGGCTTTAAGTTCTGCATTTTGAATTTTGAGTTGTACTTGCTGTTCGTAGCTTTGCAGAGCAGCCTCGAGGGTCATCATAAGGTCGTAAGTTTCCCAAGGCTTTGAGATATACTGATAGAGGTCTGCATCGTTTATGGCATTGGCAATACCTTCGAGGTTTGCCTGCCCTGTGAGGAGTATTTTTTTCGCATAGGGCAATTCCTTATGCACTTCAATGAGGAGCTCATCACCTTTTTTGTTGGGCATAACGTAGTCTGAAAGCAAAATTACCAACTCATGACCTCTTTCTTGCAAAAAGGCTAAGACCTCTAAGGCTTCAGCCGCACTCTCAGCGACTTCAACACGCAAACGATTACCAAAGTGTCTTGAAATTTCGCTTTTTAAGCTATTCAATACAATTTGTTCATCATCGACGCAAAGTACTATCTTTTTTTTCATCAAAAATATTCAAAAAAACAGAGCGTAAAATATTATATACTTTTTTGACTGAGAATTTTCTAATGCTTCGCTGTTAATGCTTCTACGGCATCTAAAAGACGCTCCTTTTCCCAAGGTTTTTCTATAAACATCGAGAGTTTGGTGCGCTCAAAGGCATTATCAATGGCTTTTTTATCTGCCTGCCCAGAGAGCATAATCGTAGATATTTGAGGGTACTTTTCAGCTACTTTTATCAAAAACTCATCACCTTTCATCTCTGGCATAAGCCAATCGGTGATAATGACTAAGGTTTGTACCTTTCTTTGGGATAGAAAATCTATAGTTTCTAAAGCCTCCTCTGCACTTTCGGCAATTTCAATAGTAAAATCCTTAGAAAATTTAGCTTGAAGTTGCGATTTTAGGCTTTCCAAAATCGTAATATCGTCATCTACACAGAGAATAGCTTGTTTTTTCATTTTTATATCAAAACTTAAAAAGGTAAAAAATGCTTGCAAAACTTAGAAAAACAAATATAGAAAAAAAAAATACGATTTCAAAATTGCGTAAGATTATTTTTGCTTTGTCATACTGCTAGACATTTTACGAACTAACAGTTTTCGAAAAACTGTTAGTTCTAAGAAGGTCGCTACGCCGTGTTTGGTGTCCTCACCAAACACAAACCGAGTCCCAAATACCTGAGTAGTTACTAACTTTGTTTTTGTAAAATGCTCAAAATTAGCACTGACAGTTCGTTCAGGACTGTGTTAGTTTCTGAAATTAAAATCGGGTTGCTAATTATATTAAGTGTCTTACTTTCATCTTTTTAAAGCACTTACCAATGCCTAATGCAATGGATTTTTCATCTTTTAAAATCACTTCGCCTTTTTGAAGGCTATTGATTTCCTCTTTTAGTTCTTGTAAATTTTTACCAGAAACGCCAAACAAATCCTTTAAAGTTTTATCGTTAATAGATTGCTGCTTCATGATAAGTGGATATTGAGCATTAGCATAAAAATCAAAATATTTACTCTTATAACTATCCATATTTTGTGTAGCTAAGATAATAGATAAGCCCTTATTTCTACCTATGGCTATTAAGTTTTGTAATGGCTTATTTTCAAAATTAAGCATATAATGTGCTTCATCAATAATTGTAAAGTGCCTTAACTCTACACTCTTGTCGTCTGTAGCTTGCTTTGGCAATGTTTCGTAATAACTACTTAGTTTTGAAATGACAAAATACACAATTGCTTTTGCTAATACCCCCTCTTTAGGAAAACTATCCATTTTAATGATATAGCTATCTTTAATCAGGTTGATATGATCTTCTGCTTCAAAAAGTTTGCTTCTAATCAACTGATTTAAAACAGATTTTACACTATCTGTATTGCCTTGGTCACGTTCTGGTTGTAACTCAGTGTAAGCTTCTAAAATTAGCTCGAAAGTGATAGGAAAATTATCATTTTGTTTATAGGCTTCTATGACTGCTTTTGAGAGTCTATCACTCATGTTGGCACTGATAGTTGCTTTATCTATTGCTAAAAGTGCATTAGAGAGTTCAGTGGCATATAAGTTGATTTCGTTTTGTGTTTTTCCTACAAAATTTTTGAAGGGGTTCAAAGGTAATGGACTTTTTATAGGGTCGAGGATGGCAGATGATGTAGCTTCAAAAAGCTGCAACCAGTTGCTATTAGCTGGGTCAGCAAACTCGCCTTTATAATCAAATAGTAAAAAATTTACAGGAAAACTTGTCTCTATGCTACGCCCTCTTAACTCCTGAAGTAAGACAGCGAGTAGGTTAGACTTACCCGACCCCGTAGTGCCGGCAATTAAAATCTGTGTATTAGGTATATTTTTACCGTTAAGGTTAAGTTTGGCTGGAATGTCGTCTCCATATGTGCCGATATCTAAGTCAAGTATAGGAATGCTTCCAACTTGTACATCTGTTTGAGTATATGATAACCAGTCGTCGAGGTTATCAGCTGCTAATAAGATATTGCAGCCTTTAATAATTTCAGCATTGATAATTTTATTTTTTATGGAAGTACTTTCCCAGTCTATGTCTAAGTGTTGATAGCGAAGCTTGAGCAAAGCAGAATAAAGTGGTGCTAATTCGCTTTTAGTGGAAAAAGTTTCATAAATACTATTACTTCCAGTCCCTACATTTTCTAAACTTTCCATTGTTCTTTCCTCTGTATTAGCGTTAGACAAACCTACTAAAAAGCAAAGCCGAATCATTTGCATAAGATTGATATCGATAGGCTTCTCTTCCTCATACTTTTTTAAATTGATTTTCAATTCAATTTTGTCTTTTAGTGGACGCAAAACTTCATTAAGTGCGTCTGCTTGTTTGATATTCTGAAAACTTATCATTTCTCTGTAAGTAAGTGTACAAAAATAACAGTACTTAATTATTTTGTTAATAACTGAAGTTATGCAGTTTGAGAACTAACAGTTTTTGAAAAACTGTTAGTTCTTGTTTATTAAACGCCATATTCGTAACTCCAGTTAATAAAATTGTAAATAAGTATCTGTGGGAATAAATAATAAAAAAGCCATACTACTAGAAATTGAGTATCCAGCCCCATTTTTCCATAAGTATGTAAAAAAGCAATGGTGCTTAGTTTAAATATTTGAATTAAAATAACCAGTTTTGACATGCGTACACTGCTCATATTTTTGTCGCTCGAGTGTATAAGCACGAGATATAAAAGGTGCAATTTTTTCTATATCCTTTTCTTCTATTTCGCTGTCCGAGCTCAACAAAATAGTTTGGTGCGAGAGCGAAGGAAAGTAATTTTCTAGTAATGTAGTACGACTTTCTTTATCTAGCACCCCCATAACGGTATCTATCATAACGGGTGGATTGTAATCACCGTATTTGTGCAAAGACTTTAATAAAACCTGCACTACAACTTGCTTTGAAGCGGTGTTCAGCTCGGTAAGCGAAATTTCATTTCCGTGTTTATGAAAAATCTTAAAGGTTAAGTTAGCTAAATTTTCAGAAAGCTCGACTCTATCTATCATGTCTCTATAAGCTGCTAAATTGATATTCAAGTCCTGTCTCATGGTTTCTTCTATCAGTTTTTTCTTATGTGCAAGCAAGCGGTTTGCGATTTTATCGAACAGCGGCTTGAGTTTCTGCATTACTTCAAATTTAGGATTGTCTTTATCCTCGTGCTGTATGTCAAACTGCTGAATTTTATCTTTGATTTGTACGAGCGTGCGTTCTATAGTAGCAACTTTTGCCTCATATTCTTTTGTTTTGAGTTCATTTTCTTTATAAGTTTTCAAAAAGTTATAGTTACTACCCGTAATACTCTGCTCGGTTTTATCTATGCTGATTCGCATTTCAGGAATTTTACGTATTTCTGAGTCCAAATCTCGTTTTTCCTGCTGTAAATCCGGAAAAGGATTAGGAGCACGATAACTATGCACACGCTTGAGCGAGCTTATCTCTTCTGATTCTAAGAAACTATACTCATTCTCATTTTCGGACGCTTGTATTTTTTTCCATAAAAAATCTTGAAGAGATTTTTTATCTATAGTTCCTGTGAAACGTTCATTATTTTGCAGATAGTCAAATACGAGCTGACTAATATGTGCTAGCTGCTGCCTATCTATATGCGAACCACTGCTCGAGGAAGACTGTTGAAAACGTTCTAAAATCAAAGCAATTTCAGATTTAAGAAGGCTTTGTAGCTTAGGTAGCGTAACAAAAAGCTCAAGGTCTTTAATAAATTTTTCGGTATTTTTGCGGTAATTTTTTTCTTTTTGTAAAATGGTTTCTATTTCTCTTTTTTGAGTCTCTAATCTCTCTTTGAGCGTATTTTGATGATTAAAGCCTTGCTGTAAATCTTGATAAGCCTGCAAATTTTCGGTAGCATATCGTAGTGCGCTGGCTAGCGCCTCTTTTGTCTGTTCCAACTCCTGTTCTTGCTCTTTTTTCTGTTCTAACAAACTTAAATAGTCTTGTTTTTCTTTATCGACCTTAAGCTGTTGCGCTTTATAGTCATCTAAAATAGTTTCAGAAACGCGCGCAAGCTGACTGTATTTGTTGAAACCCATCACGTTCTCAATATTTTCCTTGATAACTAGAAGTAGTTTATTTTCTTGCAATAGCTCACTAGCTTGCATAGCATCAAATAAAAAGTAACGACTTAGCTCCTCCGGAAGATTTGCCTTAATAATTTTACTCACCTCCTCCTCAGCTTTGGCACGCTGCTGTATCGGCATTGCCGTACCGTAAACTAAACGCTGCCCATCCATATTAAAATCTACTGCTTCATTGACTTTTTTTTCTACATTACGCATATAAGTTCGTTTGAGCACGTAGTTTACCTCTTCGTGTAAGACCTGACCGCTGAAATGAATCTCCAGTACGATTTGGCTATCCTCTTGCACATCTGTGCCCATATTTACAAGGCGTAAAAATTCTGTATTATTCTTTATGTTAAGACCATAAAGCGCACCGTAGATAGCCTCGAATAGTGTGGTCTTTCCACCACCATTTTTGCCACCTATCAATATGATAGGCTTATTATCAATGACAGTCAAGTCAATATCTAAGTCTAAATAGGTCTTAAAATTCTTAGCTTTTATTCTTTTGATTAGCATAAAAAAAGTGAGTTTTGGGGGCTAAATTAGTTATTATCCAAATAGTCTGGCAGCTTTTTAAGTGCCTTTGTTACAATCTTCTCGATATGCTTATCTTCTAAATTTTGATTTTTTACCTTCTTGCTATAAAAATCTTCTAATAAGTTTTGTAGCCATTCAAAATTTACTTCATGCTCGGCGGCTATATCTTTAATAATTTGCATATCGTCTGTACGAATACCGAACTGTAGAAAAGTGCGATCTATACCCTGTTGCGAATTATATGGTTTATCTTCCATTGTGTTATTATTTTATGATGTTCAATAGAAATATTATCACGCTTCATACTACTGTACATTTTTGCATAGCGTGGGGTTTGCAAACCCCACGCTATGCAAAAATGAGCTTAGAACTAACATTTCTTAAAGAAATGTTAGTTCTGAATGCTAAATGTCTAGCAGTATGATCTCGCTTAAATAAATAATATAAGAAAAATTGCCGTGTTTGCTCTCCTCTCCAAAGAAGAGGAGCTCCAAAACTCCCCACGCACCTCCTTTTTACCGAGTTACAATGTACTCAAAAAACGAATACTTTACAGAATGCCAGTCAGCATTAAAATAAATCACGCACAAAACCCCAACCACGCAAATCATGAGTATCCGTAATGCGATTCTGACAATAACGAAATAGGTAGTCCCCATGCTGCTCCTCGACAATAACGATACTTCCTAAAAGTTTTTTACTGCGCTTAGGGCTTTGCAATTCTGCATATTCTAATAAAGCATTATGCTTCTGGACAGCCTCTACGTCAGAACCCCGTGTTTTAGTATCAAATAATGCAATCTGACCATTTTTTAGATATACAATAAAATCTACGTAAAACAAACTTTCACGATTTTGTAAATTTTTATAAGTAATCGCAAAATGCTCCTTGCCTTTATCTCCATTTTTGTACCACCAAAAAATATGCTCTTTGTGATGCTCCAAAAAAACAGCAAACTTACGCTCAGGCGTAGAGGCACTACGCAACTCATAATAAGGCAAAAGGGCATGACTTAAAATATTGGGGTGCTTATCGTGGGTCTCTGCATAAATGCGTTCCAAAGGAACTTCCCAGCTCGCAGATGCCAACTGACGCATCTCATTACCTCGCTCTTTTTGCCAAGTATCAAAGTTCTCTAAAGCACTTGTTATCAACTCTTTTAGCATCGGCTGATTATAAGGGTTGAGAAGGATTTTACGAAACCTATACTCATCATAACCTAAATAATACTCTACAAACTGAATAAGGGCAGTACGCATAACTTTCCAACTCTTAGAACGGTTCAGACGCGTAATTACCCTATAACAGAAACGATCGACCATAGCACTTAGCTCTACTTGCGTACGACCAAAATGCTCTATGCTATCCTGCACCTGATAAATGCTATTGACCTCGTACTGGTCTATATGCAAATCAGTAGGCACATCAATACTTACATCTTCTGATTCTAAATGCCAACCATTTTTACGAAATATAGCCCGATTCCGTTCCCTAATTGCTACCGATTTTTCACCCTCAGCACTGCTACTCATAACCGTTGTTTCAGGTATCTGCTCTACACCGTAACGCTTCTCCACAACCTGATAAAAAACATCATAAAAACGAATCGTCAGATAGCCCTTCGCACTTCTATCATTCTTTACATAGCTACTCAAAAGACTTGGATAAGACAAATCTGACTGACGTGTACCGATTTGTAGATTGAAATAGTCTAAATCATCAGCTACAATCTTAATCAAATCATTTTGTACGTTCGTATAAATATAACCAAAATCTAATAAATCCTCATCATAATGACGCTGCTCCGGCATCCGCAAAATACGCCCCACAGTCTGTACACCAAAATTAAAATTGCCGTACTCCCTAAAAATCAATAAAACCGAAGCACGAGGACAGTCCCAACCCTGGGCAATAGCCTGCTTAAAAATTAAAACCTTTTGAGAAGCATTTGGATTTTCTATGCCCTCTAAATTTACTTTGTCTTTGCTATCAGAAAGCCAAACCGCAAGACCACCATTCTTCTCGCTGATGCCATGACTCTCCTCCAAATAATGAGATATATAATTCCGTTTGCTGACATCTTCTTTACTTAATGCCTTATTTTCGGAAGGTAATTGTATCAATAGCAAAGGATTTATAGGGATACCAAGCTCCTCATATTTTTTCCGAATAGACTCCCGTTTTTGTAAAGCCTCTTCTAATAAGTATATATCTAAGGTAGAACCACTTTCGTTTTGCTTGCTCGCCTTGAGCTTAGGGTTCATGATAGCACCTTTCTTTATCATCTCTTCTGCCACAACCTCCTGACGATGAATGATTACATTACGATTCGGAATCAATAAAGGCGTTGCCGTTACCGAAACCTCTAATTTCGCATTAAGCATAGCCAATACTTTTTTTGCCTGCTTGCCCGTAAATGCAGAAAGATGAGCCTCGTCAATAATCACAATCAACTCCGTACCTTTTGCCTTCGTATTGACTAACAAACTCTCAAGATTAAAACTCCTTTCGTTATCCTGACGAAATGTGTTCTTGTCTTTATCCAAACTGCTCCAGTTCACAAAAAGCAAATCTTTGTGTTCTAAATACAAATCATTGATTTGCAAGTCTGAAAGGCGAAAGGTGCGCAAGTCTTGCAAAGTGCTATAAAAATTTCGCAAAGATTCATAACTCTGCAAATGTAAAGTATTAGGCGCAAGCCAAATAAATGCTACATTCGCAGGTAAATTCGGCTGCAAACGAACCTCCTCTACCAAACGACTGATAAAACTCGCCATCATAACCGTCTTGCCCGAACCCGTAGGCGCTTTCAATAACAAAGACTCACGACGAAATGGTGATGATAAGCATTGAAAACTTTCCTCTAACAGATTTAATACTGCTTTTTCTTGATATTTTTTGAGTGTAAACATATCTTATTCCTTTTAGACACTAAGGGGTTTTGAATCCTCCCTTAGGGTCTGGTATAGTTTTTATATAAGCATTATAAATAGCCTCAGGCAAAGGAACTAAAACAAGCTTGTCCTGAATATCTTCAAAAAAATCTAATAAACTATCGCTCTCCGGACTAAAAGCATACAAATGAAATGCACCTGACAACTTCAATGTCAAAATATAATCCCGCAACGCCTCCAAAACCGAATACATATCACGAGAATAATACACCACGCCCATGTATTTATCCGAAAAAACATTGTAAAATATCCTGCACGCCGAAGCCGAAAAACCCGCACCCTCAGTCAATTCCTCATAACAATCCTCTTTTATCTGCAAAAGCTCCGTACTACGTGCCGTAAGCAGACGCCGATTTGCTTCCGTCTTTTCACTGCCCACAAAACCGCAACGATAATAACGCAAGTTATTCTCCCGCAAACCCGAAACTATCTCCCCTTTTTTATTCGTATAGCCCTCAATTACCCGCTTATTACGCTCATAAGTTACCTCCTCGCATATATTATTTTCGTTGTTCGTTACCAATATACAACTCCTTTTACCACCATCTTCTTTGTTCAATTCCATCACCGCATGCAAAGTCGTCCCCGAACCCGCAAAGAAATCTAAGATTAGGGAGTCTTTTTGAGAAGAAAGTTTTAAAATTCTATTTAATAATCCTAAAGGTTTTGGATTTGTGAATTTTTTAAGTCCAAAAATATTTTCTAATTGTTGAGTTCCATTTGTAGTTGTTTCTAAATCATTCCAAATACTTATAGGTGTAGTTCCTTTGTCTTTTGCAAAACTTAGAAATCTTTTTAACTGTGGTTTTGTTTTGCCACTTTTACCAAAAACTATTCTATTATCTTTTAATAATTTTAAATATTCTTCTTCGGTTGTTCTCCAACATCTTCCTTTTGGAGGTAAAAACTCTTCATTTGTATTAGGATTTTTGATAATATAAGTTAAGTTAGGTCTTATATTAGGTGCATCAAAAGGGTCAGCAATCCAAGCTCCTCTTGGGTCGTTATCAGGGTTATTGAATTTTTCTTTTGAAACAGGAAGCCTAAAATCATTTTTATTTAGAAAAGAAATATTTTTACCATAAAATAAAGTATAATTATGATTTAAAGAAACAAATGTATCATTTGACACAGACTTTCTTGATTGCCAAATTATATCCGAAACAAAATTTTCTTCTCCAAAGATTTCATCACAAAGGATTTTAAGTTGAGCGTTTTCGTTGTCATCAATCGAGATAAAAATGACTCCAGAGTCTTTGAGCAATGTTTTAGCGATTTTGAGTCTTTTTTGCATAAAAGCGAGCCATTTTGAGTGTCGGTATTGGTCTTCTTTATCTACAAAATGGTCATTATATTTAAAATCTTTGTTACCCGTATTATAGGGTGGGTCAATATAAATGACATCAATTTTCTCTTTGTGCGTAAAACTCAGGGCAGTGAGTGCATGTAGGTTGTCGCCTTCAATAAGGATATGATTGGGTGCGTTTTGGGGTTTGTCTTCCTGTAAGTTTTGTTGCTCACCTTTGAGTGCGTTTAGTTTTTTGGCAAGGATAGCCTTGCTTTTATCTTCTATGAAAATGGGCAATTCTTTGGCAAGTTTTTGCTCTACGTCTTCGGGTTTATCTTCCCAGACGAGTCCGTATTTTTTTTGTTTTGTAAGCGCATCGGTGAGGATTTTTTTTTCCTCTTCGGTCAGGTCTTTTAGATGCTGAATTTTATCGAGAAGTTTGGTTTTATCCATAGGTTTTGTTTTTATGCAGCCTCCAAGTATTGGCGCGCTTAGCGTGTGTGTAGTTCAATATTTTCATTAAATCTAAAACTACTGCGTAAATATAGCAATTCTAAAAAAAATAGTCAAGATTTTTTTACTTTTTTTCATACTATTGGGGTATATTTCATATTTATGCAGCTATAAGTTTAGAAATGACATTTCTTAAAGAAATGTTAGTGCTAAGCCCATTTTTGCATAGCGTGGGGTTTGCAAACCCCACGCTATGCAAAAATGTACAGTAGTATTATGATGCTTTGCATATAAAAAAATGGTAAAAGGTTGTGTTTTCTTAAAAAAATAACTATTTTTACTTTTTGGTACATAAGATTATTTGCTAATAATGTCTAAATACAAAAAAACATATATCAAAATTGCTTGGCAGTTACTTTTCTGGTTTCTTATTATTGGGCTTTCGGTGGCGGTGCTTCTTACTACTGTAAGTTTTTGGAAAGCTCAGGAGGCGCTCACTCATGAAATTACCAATAATTTGTATTCTATTGCAGAGCGGCAGTCAGAGCAAATTGCAAACTATCTGACCGAAAGGGAGCGACATATTCATACGCTTGCCACCATACCAGAAGTACAGCAGGCATGTCAAGTCTTTTTAGCGCATGGAGATAGTAGCAAGCAAACAGAGAGTGCAAAAGCACTTTTGCGATACAAAGAGGCTTTTCGTTACGAAAACTTATTTTTTGTATCTGTTGATGGCAAGCTATGCTACTCGAGCCAGCCACAGCTCAAAAATATCAATTTTAAAACCCATAATACCTATCAAAATACGGAATTAGCCGCTGTCTTCGAGCGTGCTAATATATTGCTACAAAGCGAAATCTCCGATTTCTCATACGCTCCTTTTACGCCTTATCCTACAGCTTTTATAGCACAGCCTATGTATATCAAAGGGCTAATAAAGGGCGTACTTATTGCACAAATCAATAATCAAGAAATCAATGCGATTATCAATAATTATACAGGATTAGGAAAAACAGGTGAAACCATGCTGCTTGCCCTGGTGAAGAATAAAGCCATTTTAATCGCAGACCTAAGAAATCGCGCACACAGTGCATTTGAGCTTTCCTTTGATATAAACGAAGAAAAAAACAATAGCCTTGCCCCACAGTATGCTATAAAAGGACAACGGGGTAGTGGCTTAGATACGGATTATCGTGGGCAGCAAGTCATTGCACTCTGGAGTTATATCCCCTCACTGCGGGCAGGCCTAGTCATCAAAATAGATACAGACGAGGCTTTTGAACCAATTCAAAAGCTGCGGTTTATGCTTATCACGATTATACTGCTTACCGTGTTGGTTGTAATTTTTGTAGCCTTTTATATCGCAAGGCGCATAGCTAAACCTATTGTTGCACTTACTAAATTTTCAGAAAATGTAGGACAAGGCGACCTCGATACACGCATACATATCAAAGCCCAAAATGAAATTGGGCAACTTGCTGATGCTTTTAATCAAATGGTTGAAAATCTAAAAATATCTAAAAGTGCACTTGAGGATTACAGTAAAAACCTCGAGCAGAAAGTCAAGCAGCGCACCCTTACAATCAAAGAACAAAATGAAGAATTGCAAGCCTCCGAAGAAGAACTCCGCCAAAATCTCGAAGAATTGCAAGCTACCCAAGAGACCTTACAACAACAAAAAGAAGTTTTAGAAAAAACATTACAAGAACTCAAAAGCTCACAAGCCCAACTCATTCACTCTGAAAAAATGGCTACGCTCGGGCAGCGCGTCGCTAATATTGCACACTAAATCAATACACCACTCGGGGCGATTCGCTCCTCGGCGGGAAATATGACAGCAGTCCTTAACAGCACACTGCCAGCACTCCCTAAATTTGTAAAAGAAATTTCAGACCGAGAGCAAGAGCTATTACAAGAAGCACTCAAGCATACCTTAGCACAAAACGAGATGCTCACAACACGTGAAAAAAGAAGCCTGCGCTACGACATTGTAGAAAATATCGAGGATAAAGCATTTGAAAATTTGCAAGCAGAGGATACCGATACCCTCGCTGACGTAATCGTAGATATGGGACTTTACAACAACCCAGAACTCTATTTTAAAATCCTCGAACAGCCACAAGCTACCCGCATATTACAATTTGCTTACGAACTATCAGGCATCTTACGCGCCAACAAAAACATCGTAACCGCTACGGAGCGCGCTGCTAAAATTATCTTTGCACTCAAAAATTTCTCACGACAAGACCAAAGCGGTGAAAAAAAAGATGCCGATATTAACGAAAGCCTGCAAATTACGCTTACGCTTTATCAAAACCAACTCAAGCACGGCGTAAAAGTTATTCGTAATTTTGCAGACCTCCCCCAATACAAATGCTTTATAGATGAGCTCAGTCAAGTATGGACAAACTTGATTTATAATGCCATACAAGCCATGGGAAGTGAAGGCTCTTTGGAAATTACGACAAAAACAGAAGAGAATAAAGCCATACTTGTTAGCATCAGCGATACAGGTGGTGGTATTCCTAAAAATATTCAAGACAAAATTTTTAATCCGTTTTTTACCACCAAAAAAGCAGGCGAGGGCAGTGGCTTAGGACTCGATATTGTCAAAAAAATCGTAGATAAACACGAAGGTAAAATTTGGTTTGAAAGCAAAGAGGGCGTAGGCACGACCTTTTTTGTAAGTTTGCCCATCTTACCTGCAAATTAAAATCTTATGATAAGGACATATTATAACATAACATCTTTTCTGCAAAAAGTACAACTGTGCCTACTTACTGTAACAGTCTGCATGCTGTATTTTTTGCCCCCAGTAATTGCGCAGGAAATCAAAGTAGATAAAAAGCTCGATAGCTTGCTTAGGCAAGTAGAAATCCTGCCTCAAGAAACCCAAGAAAAGGCGGAGGTTTTGAGTCAGATAGCGTGGCGTTTGCGCAATACAGATTTTGATAAAGCCTTAGATTATGCCTTGAAATCTGTAGCCATGGCAGAGCGAACCAAGGCATATAAAACATTGGCACAAAGCCATAACTTTGCTGGAGTAATCTACCGAAATAAAGGAGATTATACAGAAGCGATGAGCGAATATTTCAAAGCCTTAGAAGTAGCACAAGCGCACGAGATAGATATTCAAATGGGCTATGCCTATAATAATATCGGCGATTTGTATAAAATCCAAACAGAGTACAAGCAGGCCACAGAAAATATAGACAAAGCCATTTTCTATTTCAATAAAATTGGAGACGAACGTGGCGAGGCGTATGCTTATATTCGCTCTGCCGAGATATATACAGGACTCGAGGACTACGAAAAAGCACTCGAGCAGTATCAAAGCTCGCTTACTATCAGAGAAAAATTAGGCGTGCCTGATGCCATTGCCAGTACGCTCAACGGCATGGGCGAACTCTACAACAAACTCGGACGATTTCAAGATGCTCTTCAAGTGCTCGAGCCTACCTTAGATATCAGCCGCAAAAATATCAATGATAAAAGATTAGCAGGTATCCATACCAATTTAGCCATATCTTATATCGGACTTAAAAACCCCGTACAAGCCCAAATATTGGCACAAGAGGCAGTCCGCATCGCACAAGAGTTGCAAGCAAAAGACTACCTCGCCGATGCACTGCAAACTTTAGCCATTGCCTATGAAAAAGATAAAAAGTTTGAAGCCGCTAATCAGACCCTTAAAAAGTATGTAGAGGTCAGAAACGAAATGTTTAAGGAAGCGAACAAAGAAGATATGAGCTTATTGAAAAGTCAATACGACCTAAAGCAAAAACAAACCGAGCTCGATATCGCCAATAGAGAAAAAAGCCTACAGCAAAAAATATTTATTGCCATTGGTATAATCTTGATTGTGATGCTATTTTTTATCATACAGCTCATCAGAAGTCGCAAAAAACAGCGGCTTATCTATGCCAAACTCAGCGAAAATAGTGCTGAAATTGAAGCTAAAAACAAAGCACTCGAAGCCTCTACCAAAGAAGTAGAACAAAAAAATAACGAAATACAGTCGCAAAACGAAGAATTGCAAGCCTCCGAAGAGGAGCTTAAGCAAAATTTAGATAAGCTCCTCGCTTTGCAAAATGATTTAGAAAACAAAAATCAAACACTTGAGAATACCTTACAAGAATTGCAAAGTGCACAATCGCAGCTCGTTCAATCGGAAAAAATGGCTACGCTCGGGCAGCTTGTCGCTAATATTGCACACGAAATCAATACGCCTATGGGCGCAATTCGCTCCTCATCACAAACATCTGAAATTGCACTTTTAGAAGTTCTTCCCGAACTTCCACCTTTAGTAGCTTCATTCAATAAAGCGCAGCTACATAGCTTCCAGCAGGCTATCAAGCAAGCATTAGAGGTCAGAGAAAATCTATCCTCAAAAGAAAAGCGCAAAATCAAATACAATCTTATTGATAAGCTCGAAGTCGAGCAAATACCGCAAGCCGATAGCATAGCAGATATTCTTACCGAAATAGGCTTATACGAATCGCATGCATACAAGGATTTGCTAAAAATGCCTAACCCTGTGCAAACTATAGAGGTGCTCAATAAAGTCATAGAGGTGTTCAAAGCCAATCAAAATATCAGAACCGCTACGGAGCGCGCCTCAAAAATTATCTTTGCACTCAAAAATTTCTCACGCCAAGACCAAAGCGGAGAGAAGCAAAAAGCATCAATTGCCGAGAGCATTGAGACTACGCTTACGCTTTATAACAATCAAATCAAACAAGGTAGTATAGAAGTAGTCCGTCAATTTAATCCACTGCCCGACTACGAATGCTATATAGACGAACTCAGCCAAGTCTGGACAAACTTAATTCATAATGCCATTCAAGCGATAGGCAGCCATGGCACTATAGAAGTTACAACAAACTTAGAAGACAATAAAGCCATACTTATTAGCATCAGGGATACAGGTGGTGGCATTCCCAAAGAAATTCAAAATCGCATTTTTGAGCCCTTTTTTACGACCAAAAAAGCGGGCGAAGGCAGTGGCTTAGGCTTAGATATTGTCAAAAAAATTATTGAAAAACACGAGGGTAAAATTTGGTTTGAAAGTGAAGAGGGCGTAGGCACGACCTTTTTTATAGCACTACCTCTTTAAGGTTGATAAAGCTGAGTTAGGCTTAGAAATAACATTTCTCAAAGAAATGTTATTTCTGGCTGTTAAATGTATAGTAGTATAAAGCTCAGTCAAACTTTTTTTAATTGTTTTAGTATATCAAGAATGAACAACACACAATCATATACATTATTCGGTATTGGCTTTGGTTTAGCCTTTCCTATTCTTTCGATTTTGATGGAGGGTCTCTTTTTTCAAGACCTTGATCTTGGCTGGGGAATGATTGCAGAAGTACACCGTCTAAATCCTTTGATTTATGTAATAGATACAGCCCCTATATTTCTCGGGCTTGCTTTTGGCATTGCAGGGCGATATCTGGATCAGGCGTTATCAAAATCAGAATCGCAATTGATGTCAGTACCCATAGAAAAATCGCTCAAAGCAACTCGTCGTTTGCGCATCAGTTATATTGCGATTATTTTATTTATTTCTGTCTTACTCTTACTTGGCAATTTTTTATTACAAAATTTTTTAGATAAGCAAAGTCAAGGCGGCAATGTCATTGCTATGGCAGGTAAGCAGCGTTTGCTCAACGAGCGAATGAGTAAGCAAATGCTATTGCTTTCACAGTCAGAGCTTAACTATGATATAAGTATGGATAGCTTGCAACTATCGCTATCTATATTCAAACAAAATGGTCAGGCATTACAAGCTACACTTGAGCAACTGAGTGAGCAGCAAAATATTGAAGTTTTGGTAGATAGTCTTTTGCTTTATCAAAATCAAATTGTGCTCTCTGTCAATGGATTTTTAGAAACAAGTGAACAACATGGACAGGATACAACAAACTTAACAAGACAGAAACTTGCTACTGCGGTTGTGGCATTTTTTGAGGTAGAGGCTCATTTTGCACCTTTTATCAATAAAGTGGTCTATACTCAAGTCGTTTGGGTAAATAATAGACTTGACTTTTTGCGTAAAATGGAGTCTTTTTCTCTTTTTGCGATATTGGTTTGCTTACTGATTAGTGGTTTTGCCATTTTCCGCCCCGCTATCAATAAAGCCGAGCAGGCAATTCAAGATACATTCGCTGCCAATCGCAAATTAGACAATACCAACAAAAAACTTCAAACCTCCGAAGAGGAGCTTTTGCAAAATATTGAAGAGTTGAACGCCACACAAAGTGCCCTATACACACAAAATACCGAATTAGTACAGATTTTAGCAGACCTTGAAGCCGCACAATCGCAGCTCATTCAATCCGAAAAAATGGCTACCTTAGGATTGCTTGTCGCAAATATTGCACACGAAATCAATACGCCTATGGGCGCAATTCGCTCCTCGTCGCAATCCGTGCGCATTACATTGCAAGAAGTGCTACCCACACTTCCAAACTTTTTGCAAAAACTATCCGAGCAGCAACTCACAGCCTTTAATGCATGCTTACAAAAAGCCTTAGAAAACCAAAACAAACCCCTATCTTCCAAAGAAAAAAGAAGCTATAAATACAACCTGAGCGAAACGCTCGAGTCGCTCCACCCCGATGATGCCTTTGCTATCGCTGATGCACTTGTCGAGATGAATCTGCACGAAAATAATGTGCATTACGAACCGCTTATATCCAACCCCGAAACAGCACTACAACAAATCGAAATGCTACATCATTTGGTAAGCATTTTTACAAACAACGAAAATATTATCATTGCTACGGAGCGGGCTGGAAAAATAATTTTTGCACTCAAAAATTTCTCAAGGCAAGATAAAAGTGGGGAGAAGGAAAAAGCATCACTCATAGATAGCATCGAGACTACACTTATGCTTTACAACAACCAACTCAAACAAGGTATAGAAGTCATCAGAGCCTTTGAACCACTTCCAGCATACAAATGCTTCATAGACGAGCTAAGTCAAGTATGGACAAACTTGATTCATAATGCCATACAAGCCATGAAAGACGAAGGCACACTCACAATAAGTGCAAAACAAACAGAAAATAGTATCCTTATAGCTATCAAAGATACAGGGAATGGAATTCCCGAAGACATTCAAGACCAAATCTTCGAACCCTTTTTTACCACCAAAAAAGTTGGCGAGGGCAGTGGCTTAGGCTTGGATATTAGCAAAAGAATCATACGCAAGCACGAGGGAAATATCTGGTTTGAAACAAAAGAAGGCGTAGGCACAACTTTTTTTATAGAATTACCATTATAACATAAGGCAAGCAGAATATCAATCTAAAAATCTAATAAGTACACCTATGAGACGAAACAAAGCCATTATATGTGTAGATGATGATAGACTCATTTTACAAAGTCTTAAATCGCAACTTTCAGATGCTTTTTACTCAGCTTATATCATCGAGGCTGCCGAAAGTGCAGAGGAAGCTTTAGAAGCCATTGATTTTTTAGCCCAGCGCAATGTCAAAACTGTCATGATGATATGCGATTGGCTCATGCCCGATATAAGAGGTGATCAGCTGCTGGTTGAAGCTTACAAACGATTTCCTAATATGACTACAATTATGCTATCTGGGCAAGCCGATGAAGCAGCCGTAAGGAGAGCCTACGAAAAGGGCAATCTAAACGATTTCTTGGCCAAACCTTGGGAGGAAGAAGAGCTTATTGAAAAAATTAAAAAATTACTGCCTACCGAGCGTTGAGCGGTAGTGTATAACAAGTAATGCTTAGAACTAACAGTTCTTTGAGAACTGTTAGTTTTGAAAGACTTTGAGCATTACATCTTTAAGACTACCCGTTGAGCTAAGTAAGTAAGTAAGGCTGCAAAAATAACAGTCATTTTTAGTTATTTACATAAGCGCCTGAATAGACTCCTGCTGAAATAATAAATAAAAAAGCACTGCTGCTTAAAATTGCATTATTACTTACTAATTGTTTTTAGGACTTGCTGATGCTTACAAACTATAACAACCTAAACTATTTAGGCACAGCTACTTAATTTCTACGTACCATTATCCATTCACATGACTGATATGTTTTCATTTTTTCAAAACCCGCATAAAGTAGCACTCAAAAAAGCCGAAGCGGGTGAACTGCCCGATTGGCTTGCTGATTATGTACGTGCAAACCAGCATAAAGACAAAAATATCGACTTAGAGCGCACGCAATTTGTTGTTTTTGATACTGAAACTACAGGTTTAGATCCCAAAAAAGATAGCATATTAAGCCTCGCTGCTGTTGCCGTAAGTCATCAAAAAATAAAGGTGCAGCAAAGCCTTGAGTGTGTAGTCAAAGGAAGTTATACAGGCAAAAAACAGGCTGTTGTCGTACATCAAATACTGCCCGATGAGCTTACAGAAGGTATCGAAGAGCTCGATATGCTCGAGCAGTTTGTGCGTTTTATTGGTGCTGATGTACTTGTAGCTCACTATGCAGAGTTTGACATCAAAATGATCAACGCATTACTCAAAAAACACTACGACATAGAACTACTCAACCTACGCATAGATACCATTCAAGTCTTGCAAAAAATAGAAAACATAAATATCAATGAAAGAAAGCGCAATTCGCTCTCACTCGGTGCAGCCTGCGAACGCTATGACATTCAGATTATTGGACAGCATACCGCTATGGGTGATACGTTTGCCACAGCAGAGTTATTTATCAAACTCTTGATGTTGCTCAGGGCAAAAGGAACTAAAAAATTATCTGAAATTGCCGTGTAGGTGAAAAAGTAGGGGATTTAAAATAACATTAGAAATAACATTTTTGGGCATAGAAATAACATTTCTTTGAGAAATGTTATTTCTATGTGGCGCATGCTATTGCTAAGCTAATTTAGCAAAACTGTTGCCTGCTCGCCTTTGGTGTTATAATTTTTTTTCTAACAAAAGTACGTTTTCTACGTGGTGCGTATGCGGAAACATATCTACAGGCTGTGTAATGCACACACGATAATGCTCCGAAAGCAATGCCAAATCTCGCGCTTGTGTAGCTGGGTTGCAACTCACATAGACAATTCGCTGGGGCGAGAGTTGGATAATCGTTTGCACGACATCAGCATGCATGCCCGCACGGGGTGGGTCTGTAATAATTACATCGGGCGCAGGGTTATTCGCAATAAAATCTTCATTCAAAAGGTCTTTTATATCGCCTGCATAAAATGCTGTATTTTCAATTTTATTGATTTGCGCATTGATTTTTGCATCTTCAATAGCTTGCGGTACGTACTCTATGCCGATGACTTGCGATGCCTTAGCAGCCACAAAATTGGCAATCGTACCCGTACCTGTATATAAATCATAGACTACCTCATCGCCTGTAAGCCCAGCAAAGTCTCTGACAATGCGATAAAGACTAAGTGCTTGCTCGGAGTTTGTTTGAAAAAAGGACTTTGCACTGATGCGAAAGTCGAGGTTTTCCATTTTTTCGGTGATATAGGGTAGCCCGGCAAAAGTATGCACTTCTAAATCGTGAAAAGTTTCATTTTTCTTCGTGTTGATAATATAGGCAAGGCTATTGATTTGAGGAAATTGCTCGGCTAAAAACTGCAGGCATCGTTGAATATTTTCTTTATCATCTTGGCCAAATTGCACGATAACCATAAGCTCGCCAGTGCTTGTCGTGCGTATGATAAGATTTCGGAACAGTCCTTTATGAATTTTGACATCGTAAAAAGAGAGGTCTTGCTCTATAGCCCATTGGCGCAAAGCATTTCGGATTTCATTGGAGGGCTCGGCTTGCAAATAGCAATGCGATATATCTACCAATCTATCGAAACGTCCGGGAATATGAAAGCCAAGCGCACGCCTATCAAAATCTTTATCAGAGTTGATTTCAGCATCGCTGAGCCAGCGGTGTGGCGAGAATGTAAACTCGAGCTTATTGCGGTAATAGGTAGTTTGAGGGGCTGGCAAAATGCTACGCTTCTGGCCTAAGTCAGTTTTTCCGATGCGTTGCAAATTATCTAATACTTGCTTTTCTTTATAAAAAAGTTGCGCTTCGTAGGGCAAATGTTGCCATTTGCAGCCTCCACAAGTACCAAAAACTTCGCAAAAAGGAGTAACCCGCTTGGGTGAATAACTGCGAAAAGCAATAGGCTGCGCCTCCATATAGCTCTTTTTTTTGCGTGTAACGCGCAAATCTACACGGTCGCCAGGGGCTACGCCAGTTACAAAAATAACTGCGCCCTCCGGACTCTTAGCAATACATTTGCCTTCAGAACCTACATCTAAGATTTCTATATCTTCGAGTATGATATTTTTATGTCGTCTTCCCAATTTTCTATGAGTGTTTTGTTGCTCAATTTTGATAAACTACGAATGCTACTTGCTGTCTGTTCCTCGGAACTGACAGAAGCGGTTTCTCAAAACCGCATAATGATTTTGAGAAACTATTTTTGTGTCAGATAGGAGTATCTGACTCTACGATAAATCTGCTACAGCCTGAAGGCTATGCTACAGTGTTACAATCCTCTACAAAAGTATCATTTTTTGATGGTTTTTCATGCTTTTGCTACCAATTATTTGTTTTTTAAGGCTGTAAGCTAAACTGCTTGCAAAAAGCAGGCATAAATCCTCTGCTTAAGCTGTTCATCTTTATTGAGTGCTGTTTTGGTAGTGTATAACAAGTAATGCTTAGAACTAACAGTTCTTTGAGAACTGTTAGTTTTGAAAGACTTTGAGCATTACATCTTTAAGACTACCCTGTTTTTTAAGGGTAAAAAGCGCAAAAAATATATTTTTTTCAAAAATAAGTATAATTTTCAAGGGTATATTGCCAACAAATCGTTTTTTTTATTATATTTGCTATTGAATTTAAACCTATTTTACAAAAAAAAGAAAATTATGGCTCGTATTCGTTTTGATGCTTTAAAGGTTGCGCAAAGCCGGACGCAAATAGATGTAACCCCACCGGCAAAAAAAATATCTGACTACTACGGCAAAAGTGTGTTTGGCAAAGAAGCCATGCGCAGCTATTTAGCCTCCGATACTTATAAAAGACTTAATTTGGCTATCCGAAGAGGTGAGCGTATAGATGGACAGCTCGCCGATGCGGTCGCTTCTGCACTCAAAAGTTGGGCCATTGAGCACGGTGCAACGCACTATACACACTGGTTTCAACCCTTACGCGGCACTACTGCCGAGAAGCACGATGCTTTTTTTAGATTAGATGGCAGTGGCAAAGCCATAGAAGAGTTTAAGGGAACAATGCTCGTACAGCAAGAGCCCGATGCCTCTTCATTTCCAAGTGGCGGTCTGCGAAATACCTTTGAAGCAAGAGGTTATACCGCTTGGGACCCCACATCACCCGCTTTCTTACTTAAAAGTGGTGGTGGTATTACACTTTGTATCCCCTCTGTTTTTGTAGCTTATACAGGGCAAGCCTTAGACCACAAAACACCTTTGCTCAAGTCCGTAGAGGCTATCAACCAAGCCGCTACGGCTGTATGCCAATTTTTTGATAAAAATGTAAAACGCGTATCAGCAACTTTGGGTGCAGAGCAAGAGTTTTTCTTAGTAGATAAAGCACTTTTCAACGCACGACCAGATTTAGTGCTTTGTGGGCGCACACTCTTTGGACACTCACCCGCACGTGGGCAGCAGCTCAGCGACCACTATTTTGGATCTATCCCGCCTCGCGTAAAAGCCTTTATGCAAGCCTTCGAAATGCAAGCCTTACAGCTCGGCATTCCGATTACGACAAGGCACAATGAAGTAGCGCCAGGGCAGTACGAATGTGCACCTATTTTTGAAGATATGAACGTTGCCGTCGACCATAACCTATTACTTATGGATTTGATGACACGCATTGCAAATGACCACAATTTTTGTGTACTTTTTCACGAAAAACCCTTTGCAGGTGTCAATGGTAGCGGTAAGCACAACAACTGGGCACTTGCTACAGATACGGGTAAAAACTTACTTGCACCGAGTACAAAACCCAAAGATAATTTGCAGTTCCTGACCTTTTTTGTCAATACAATCAAAGCCGTACATACGCATTCAGACTTAGTACGTGCTTCTATTGCTTCTGATGGAAACGATTATCGATTGGGTGCAAACGAAGCACCGCCTGCTATTATTTCTGTATTTATTGGGCAACAGCTCTCGGCAGTATTAGATGCACTTGAGAATAATGCTGATGTCTCGATAGATAAAGGTGAAAATATGTATATGAAACTCGGATTGGATAAAATCCCTGCTATTTTACTCGATAATACAGACAGAAACCGTACCTCTCCTTTTGCCTTTACAGGCAATAAGTTTGAAGTACGTGCCGTTGGCTCTTCTGCCAACAACGCCACACCTATGACAGTGCTCAATACTATAGTAGCCGACCAACTTATAGCATTTAAAGAAGAAGTAGATGCACGTGTTGAAAAAGGTGAAAAACGCGAAATTGCTATCACGAACGTACTCAGAGAGTATATCAAAACATCTAAAGATATTCGCTTTGAAGGAAATAACTACAGCGCAGAGTGGGCAGAAGAAGCCGCTAAAAGAGGATTATCCAATATCCGAAATACGCCTGAAGCCTTAGACCAATACCTCAAGCCTGAAGCTATTGCACTTTTCGAACGGCATAATATCCTGACAAAACCCGAAATTGAAGCACGCCATGAGATAGAAATGGAAAAATATTTGATGCAATTGCAAATTGAATCCAGAGTATTAGGAGATTTGGCAATGAATCATGCCGTGCCTAATGCTATCAAATACCAACAACGCCTTATACAAACCGTAAAAGGCATGAAAGAACTCGGATTAGAAGAAGAAGCAAAAATGCCTCTCGATACTATCCGAAGAATAAGCAAGCACGTTGGCATCATTACTGAAAATGTAAGGGAAATGGTTAAAGCACGCAAAAAAGCCAACGAATTTGAGGTCAGAGAAGCGGCTGAAGATTATTGCAAAAAAGTAAAACCTTATTTTGAAATTGTACGTAAGAGTGTAGATAAACTCGAAATTTTGATAGATGACGAGTTATGGTCATTACCTAAATATCGAGAATTACTATTTGTACGTTAAAACTAAGCACTAGTGCTTTTTATGATTGTTGTGTTTGTGTTTGTGTAAAACAAACATATTTTAGTTGTATGCAAAAGCCACTTCTTATTTGAGAAGTGGCTTTTTTTGTAATTGTTAAACAAATAGTATTATTCTAATAAAAAATTGCATTATTTTTAAAAAAAGTGTTTTTTTTTATGCTTTATTTGTTTCTAATATATTTTGCACTTACTTTTGTAAAGTCAAACCTTATAAATGCGCATCTAAAAGTTTGTTTGTCATAATTTTTTTTACCATCTTTTTACCATCTCATTAAAATCTTTATCAAAAATGACTTATAAAAAGTTTAACTTGCTATCTATTTGTATGATAGCTATTGTGGCAATGCTATTGAAGCTGTTTAAAAAACTATGTTAAAATAAAATTCTACCTCTTAGATGTAGCCTTCAACCACCCCCAGCCCCTCCTAATCTTAGGAGGGGAGCTCAAAACTGGGGTTGTGTAAAAAGTCAAAATTAGGTTTTTAGGTTCATTTTGATACTTGAGCTTCAAAACTTTATATACTAAGTTTTTAGTTATCAAAACTGCTCCATATTTAGCTTATTATCCCTCTTTTTTAGATTTGAAGCCAAA
>JAFIER010000261.1 GCA_020832465.1 Bernardetiaceae bacterium | reverse complement strand
ACCGTGGTTGTTTATGAGTTTTGATTTTTGGGGATAAAATCGGTATCCAATCCAATCTTCGAAACGCCAATGCCCTCTTCTTGCTACGAATCCTATGTCATTGATGTCATAGTTTTCGCCTACGTATTCGTGGTTCCAGGCGATGTTCCATTTGCGGGTGCGGTAGTTGAGGTAGGAGGCATTTGCACTGCTACCGCTGGGGCTATTGGGTAAAAATGCTTTATGATAAAAAATTTTACCACGCCATTTGTTATCTTTTGATTGAATATTGTAATCTAAGCCTGCCATTCTTGTAAAAGGAGAGGCGGGGTCATCTCCAAAGGCTTGACGATTGACAAATATACCTCCGATATTTGAGCGTCCGAAGATTTGTTTTTGTACGGCTGCAACGGTATAGTTTTGGGAAAGAATTCCGGCGTCTCTATCTCTTGCGGTTTGCATATTCATCAATCCTACACGCCATTTTTGTCCAATTTTTCCACTAAGGCGTGCGCCGTAATAAATAGGATTTTGTACAATTTGTTGCGTTGCTGTATCTAATCCAATACCAATTCTACGAGAGAAAAAAGGACGGATTTGTGTAAACCCAAAACGAGAAAAAAGATCGCTATTTTCTAAAAAAAATTGCCTTTGCTCTGGAAAAAATATTTCAAAACGGCTCAAATTTGTAACTTGCCTATCGACCTCTACTTGCGAAAAGTCTGGATTTACGGTAATATCTAAATTTAGCGAAGGGCTTACGCCAATTTTAGCATCACCGCCAGCATTAGCAGAATAAGCCGTAGGTGTGCCTGCTAATCGATCTTGCGCTAAGTCTCCAGTAAGGTATGGAATAAGCGAAATATTCGAGCCCGAAGCGGGTGGTTGCCCCTCAAATTCTACTTCTTTAGCAA
Source organism: Bernardetiaceae bacterium (assembly GCA_020832465.1). Lineage (GTDB taxonomy): Bacteria > Bacteroidota > Bacteroidia > Cytophagales > Bernardetiaceae > JAFIER01. Next base: position 10,871 of record JAFIER010000261.1, on the reverse strand, counting down.
AAGCAATGGTATTGATTTCGTAGCCTTGTGGGACTCTTGCCCAAGCCGAGCGTTCATTGGTACGTGCATCGTTGCGTGTGAAGTTCATACGCCAAATTTGCTCATCTTTTTTGTATCGCAAAGTTTTGAATGGAATGGCCATTTCTGCTGTCCAAGTATTGTTTTCCTCGTCCACGTAGGCGGTTGCTTGCCATTTGTTGTCCCAATTTACGGCAGTATTATCTCCTTCGAAGACCATTCCTTCGCGTTCTATGCCATAAGGCGTTACTGAAAAACTAAAACCGTTGAGTGCATCATTGAAGGGATCAATCATAATGGTTACATTATCATTATTGAGCCAGTCAAAATCGCGACGCAATGAAGAGATAATATAGTCGCCAGTGCCTTTGCTTTCGCAATAAATACCGACATATAAATAGGTGTCATCATAAGCCAGTTGCACTTGCGTAACGGCTTCTGAAAGTAAAGTATCGCTGGGGAAGTTTTGTGTAAAATCCGTTGCCTTAGGTGCATATCTCCAGACCTCCTCCTCGAGTTTGCCATCGAGGCGAATGGGGGTTTCCGTACGTAAAATAGATAGTGGCTGTGCTACTGCTGTATCAAACATACAGATTACAAACAAAAGCCATAAAAAAGCTAATAAAAACCGTTGCATTCGTATTATGAAAAGCTATATGATAGTAAATATTTTTGAGGTTTCAAAGATGAACCTTTTATTTTGATTGAAAAAAGATATAGGCAAATTTTTATCAAAAAAAGTACTTTAAATCTACTCAAGCTCGCTCAAACCAAGCTTAGGGAGTTCAAAAATTGCAGTCTCTTTGAGTAGGCAAAGATATATCTTGCTGTTAGTTTTTGAAATAAATTGCAAAAAATAGCAGCCAAAATAAAAAAAAGAAAGATTTTTGAGTTAAATTGAGAGTAACTCAAAAGAGTTCATCGTTTTTACAAATCAAAATAAACAAAAAGATGACAAAATTAGCTTTTACGATTTTTGCACTTTTAGCCATAAACTTTGGTTATGCGCAATCTTTGGATAGTTTTGAAAATTGTGATATAAAAAAAGCCTCCGAAGGTCAGTTTTATTTTATAGATTCAGATGGAAATAAGATAGAACGATTAGGTATATGGGACAAGGCAGAAAAGATTTATATTGATGATGGCGATGCTGGAGCGGTTCTTCATATTGATTTTGCCGCAGTAGAAAAGGAAAACAAACGTTTTTTATTGGATATTGAAGGTAATCGCTACCCCGTGGCTTATAGCCTTGAAGAGCTAAATCCAGAAGTAACAGCATTACATATACAGCATGTTTTAAATGATTTTCCTACCGAAATCTTAGCGCATACGCAATTAGAAGTATTAAATTTCTCTTATGGGGCCTGGATTGGTAACGACTTACAAAGCCTGCCTGCAGACATTAAAAAACTACAAAAACTCAAATATATAAACTTGGAAGGTTGCCAAATAGAGCGTATCCCCCCCGAAATTGGAAATTTGACCCATCTCATAACCTTAAATTTGAGTTCGAACCGCTTAACTGCCCTGCCCGCTGAAATTGGAAATTTGACCCATCTCACAACTTTGAACTTATGTTTTAATCAATTAACTGCTCTGCCCGCTGAAATCGGGGCATTGAAAAACTTACCAAATTTGAAACTGAACGCTAACCGCTTAACTGCCCTGCCCGCTGAAATTGGAAATTTAACTAAGCTCACAGAGTTGAATTTGAGTTCGAACCGCTTAGCTGCCTTGCCTACTGAAATTGGAAATTTGATCAATCTCAAAGAGTTGAATTTGGGTTCGAACCGCTTAACTGCCTTGCCCTCTGAAATTGGAGCATTGAAAAATTTAACTTCTTTGAAGTTGGAATCTAATGATTTAACTACGCTACCTCCTGAAATTGGAAAATTAACAAACTTAACACTATTAGATTTGATTTTTAACAATTTGACTGCGCTACCTCCTGAAATTGAAAGTTTAATAAACTTAACGGTGTTAGATTTAAGCGCAAACCAACTTCTTTACTACTCGGAAGAGGAAAAGAAACAGCTTCGTAAAGCACTTCCAAATTGTGAGATATATTTTGAATAGATAGTTTTTTCATTGATATAGGCAATTTTAAGTTTTAGCTATTAAAATTAGCTTTTACAATAGCTACAGGTGTACATTTACTTGTGTGCTTTTGTAAGGCATTTTTTAACCACCCTCGGCCTTGAAATTGAAAAGGAGGGGAGTTTCGAGCTCCCCTCCTTTTCTAATCTTAGGAGGAGCCAAGGACGGTTGAAGGCTACACATCTAAAAGATAGAACTCCAGCCAGAAAGCCCATTTTTCCATAACGCTATGGAAAAATGTACAGTAGTATGATCTATTCTTATAAAAGTTGCATAATCAAAAAAGCTAATATAACAGCAATAAGAATTGGAATCCAACTTATGAAATAAATAGCTAAACCCGCCGCTACAAAATCTATAATTGCGACGACGGGAAACTTCCATATTGGTGCAGATGTAAAAAATATGTAGAACAAAAAGCAGCCTATCAAAATCAAAATGACGGCTAAAATATAGATAATAAGGCTAAGCATATTTTGAAAATAAGATATAGAAAACTATTAATCAAGCACTTATAAATATTGCTACTCAACGCCCAGTGTTGTTATTTTGTCTTTTACCTTTTTGTTTCTGCTGACCAGGTGGTCTCGGTTTAACTGCTTTTTGCCTTCCACGCCCTTGATTACCAGGGTGCTGTCCGAAGGCCTTACCATTTTTAAACCACCCTCTCTTTTTGCCATTTCCAGGTGCATCGACCACAACTACGGGCCTACAAGAAGAAAAAACAAACATAAACATACAGATAAAAAGAGCGATGAACATTAGTTTTCGTATCATACTTAAAATTTGTGTTATATTGAAGCGAATTTATACTCTTCTTATGACAAAAAAATAGCTTATCATCAAATAGAAATAAGCATTAACAAACTAAAAACGATTTATTTGATATAAATAGTTCGCGCATTAAGATTTTTTACGGGTGCACAACAACTTTGCTAAATCAGCCCAGAAATAACATTTCTTTAAGCCATGTCATTTCTGAAATTATCTAAGCCGATTTACCAACTTGACGTACACCCTTTTTTACTAAAATAACTGCTCTGCAATTTTTCTTGTAGCATTTGAACGTCCCATAGTGTAAAAATGCAAACAAGGTACACCAAATGCTATGAGTTCCTTAGATTGCTGTACGCTCCACTCTATGCCGACTTGAATAATATCCGCCTTAGACTTACATTTTTGGACTTCTTTGACTAAGTCTTGTGGGATATCAATATGAAAAATACGTGGGAGTACACTCAAGTGCGACTGCGTAGTGAGAGGTTTGAGTCCAGGTATAATCGGTACTGTAATGCCTATCTCTCGGCAGGCTTTGACAAAATCAAAGAATTTTTGATTATCAAAAAACATTTGTGTAACAATATAAGAACCACCAGCGTCTATTTTTTCTTTTAAATAGCTTAAATCAGCTTCTAAATTAGGTGCTTCAAAATGCTTTTCGGGGTAGCCCGCTACACCAATACAAAAATTACTTGGTTTGGGATTGTGCAATTCATCATCGAGATAGATACCTTGATTCATATCGACAATTTGCTTTATAAGTTCTTTTGCATTGGCATTGCCATTTTCTTCTGGATAAAACATGCCCTCAGTCTTAACGGCATCTCCACGTAAGGCCAGTACATTTTCTATACCCAAAAAATTCAAATCAATTAAGGCATCTTCAGTCTCTTCACGGGAGAAACCACCACAAATAATATGCGGCACGGCATCTATTTTATAGCGATTGATAATGGCAGCGCAAATACCTACCGTACCAGGACGCTTTCGTGTAATGCGTTTTTCCAAAAGTCCATTAGGACGTTTCTTATATACATACTCCTCTCTGTGGTAGGTAACGTCAATAAATGGCGGATTAAATTCCATAAGCGGGTCTATAGCATTGAATATCTCATCTATGCTATGCCCTTTAAGCGGTGGAATGACTTCAAAAGAAAAAACGGTTTTGTCGTTCTGCTCGAGATGTTCTGTAACTTTCAACTTTTATCTTTTTTAATAATAAACGAAAAATAAAATTTGTCTTTGTTGTATGATGTTTATTTGTCGTTGCAAAGATAAGCACAAAACCTTAAATAGTAAATGAAGCAACTATCTAAATTTTGAACTTATTTGAGCTTAAGCAGTCGTAGCAAATTAAAATAGCTTATTTTTTGTGTGTAAATATTTAATAACCATCACTTTATGATACTACCTATTTTAAATCGCTCGCTTACCTAATGTTGAAATAGTAGAAAATTAACAGCCTGTCAGTTAAAAAAGTTATTTTGTTTTGTAAATATTTTTGTGTGAGTATAAAATTCACGAATTGAACACCTAAATAAGGAGGCAAAAAGTATCAGAAAGGTGCACGACAACTTTTCTAAATGTACCCAGAGATAATGTTTCTTTAAGAAATATTATCTCTACGTTTTTTCTGAACATACCCTATACATACGCCATGAAAGGCCTCAAATTTTTTTTGAAAATTTATAAAATTCTCATCAACAGGGTGTACGTCAATTTGGTCAATCAACTTAGATAATTTGAGAACTAACAGTTTTCCAAAAACTGTTAGTTCTTGACAATTAGCAAGTTATAGAAATAACATTTCTTGAAGAAATGTTATTTCTGGGCATATTTAGCAAAGTTGTCGTATACCCCATCAACAAGAACAGCATTACAAAAAAACAAATTCTCAAGCAAAAAGCTCTCTTCCTCAAAGAATGGCTACAGAACCTCGAGTAGCCAAACAGTTGAAATCAATAATTACGATATTGGGGTTTTAGTTATATTACTTCATACCACTGTGCGTTTATCCATAGCGTGGGGTTTGCAAATCCCTCGCTATGGATAAATAGGCTTAGCAATAGTACTTCTTTGAGAAATATTATTGCTGTCTGGCGAATGTATAGTAGTATGATATTACTTAGTTTAATTACTTACAAAACAATGCAAAATACTTTATTTACACTCCTAACATTTGTTTGTGTTTTATTTAGCGCAAGCGCAATAAAAGCGCAAGACAAGAAAATGATGTACTTCGTTCACGAAAATGAAGATGGTGATTTCTATGCCTTAGAAATGACCGACCACCTCGATGGAAAAACTATTGATTTTACATGGGATGGCGATGAGCTCGAGAGCTCGCTCTTAGAGCGAAAAATGGATCCGCCCAAAGAAATCGATGGCAAGCAATTTATAAAAGGTAGTTTTATCTTTGAAGTTAAGGATAATGATGATGTTGTCAAAATACAAATTTACTTTGAAGGGTTTCCTAATCCCGCAGCAAATCAAATCAAATCATACGCCGAAATACAAGACATAGAGGGTCAAAAATTTGTTTATCAGCAGGCTTCAGTAGGTATAAATGATAAAGGCACAAAAATATTTATTTATCCTTATGAAAAGGATAAAAATAAGTTAGAGTTTTATGAAGCGGGTATATTTGGTTATACAGTCATTGATTGGAAAAATGAATCTTATCAAGTCAAAAAGAAAGATGTAGTTGGTGATAACGGTTTCATTATTTATCATTATGAAAAATCATTTAAAACAAAGTCTAGCGTACCCAAAGAAAAATCACTTCAGTATGTAGATAAAGATGCAGAAGTCAAAATCAAAGCCTATAAATTTAGTAAGGGCAATGACACAAAAACAGATAATTTTGTAGAGATTAAAAGAGACGGTAAAACCTACAAATATGTCTTTGATGAGTTTGCATTTGATATGTGATGCAGGTAAGTAAGGGTACAAAAATAACAGCCCTTTTTAGTTATTTAATAAGCTCATAAACAGACCCACCTGCTGAAATAATAAAAAAGCACTGGTGCTTAAATATAAAATGCAGCTATTTTATACACCAAAAAAAAACGCTACTCAAAAGAGTAGCGTTTTTTTGTATGTATCATGGCATCATGATATAAAAATTATCAAAGAGCAGTTATATGCTTTTAGAGCAATTCGTAAATACCTGCTACGCCTTGTCCGCCGCCTACGCAGGCAGTAACCATACCATATTTTTGTTTGCGGAGGCGCATTTCATTGAAAAGTTGTACGGAAAGTTTTGCGCCCGTACAGCCGAGTGGGTGTCCGAGTGCAATCGCTCCGCCGTTTACATTGACAATATCAGGATTGATATCGAGCTCACGCATAACAGCTAAGGCTTGCGCTGCAAAGGCTTCATTGAGTTCTATCTGGTCTATGTCGCTGAGTTTCAAACCTGCTTGTTTAAGGGCTTTTGGAATAGCGGCTACGGGCCCGATACCCATAATGCGAGGGTCGACCCCTGCGGCAGTATAAGCTACCATACGCGCGATAGGCTTGAGGTTGAGCTCATTGACCATTTTTTCAGACATAACCATCACAAAAGCCGCACCGTCAGAGGTTTGCGAAGCATTACCTGCCGTAACCGTACCATTTGCCGCAAAGGCAGGGCGCAAGCTACCCAAACCTTCGATACTTGTATCCTTACGAGGTCCTTCGTCGGTATCTACGGTAAAGCTACGTTTTTTGCGTTTGCCATCGGCGAAATAAGTCTCTTCTATCGTAACGGGTACGATTTGATCCTTAAACTTATTTTCTTTAATAGCATTCAATGCTTTAACGTGAGAGTTATAAGCAAACTCATCTTGGTCTTCACGTGATATTTTATACTGACGTGAAACCTCTTCGGCTGTCAAGCCCATGCTCAGATAATATTGTGGCGTTTTATCTGCAATATTCCAATTCAATGCAGGACGATAGCCAAGCATCGGGAGCATAGTCATAGATTCAGTACCGCCTGCAATAATGCAATCTGCTGTACCCGAGTGAATGCGTGCTGCTGCCAAATGTATAGCCTCTACACCCGAACCGCAATAACGGTTGATAATCATACCAGGCACCTCCAAAGGCAAAGAGAGCAATGAAATCATACGACCCATTTGCATACCCTGCTCACCCTCAGGAATCGCATTACCAACGATGAGGTCATCGATGCGCTTTGTATCAAACTCGCCTACGGAGCTTACTAAATGCTTAATAACGTCCGCTGCTAAGTCATCAGGACGATAATTTTTAAATCCACCGCGTTTTGCTTTTGCTACTGCCGAGCGGTATCCGGCTACTATATATGCGTTCATATTTTATGTAATGTCAATATTTGTTTTGAAAAAAAGAAATAACTTCTGTAGCATAGACTTTTAGTCTGTGCTTATCATACAGGAAAATATTTGCGTGTAACGTTTGCTATCTTCACCAAACACAAAAACAGATTAGTTGCGCAAAGGCTTACCTTTAGTTAAGATGCTGTTAATGCGTTCCAAAGTTTTGCGTTCGCCACAAAGTGAAAGGAATGCTTCACGCTCTAAATCCAAAAGATACTGTTCGGTTACGTAAGCGCCTGAGCTCAAATTGCCACCGCTCATTACATAAGCTACTTTTTCAGCAATCTTGACATCATGCTCCGAAGCGTAATGTCCGTACATCATACCTACGGCACCCGCTTTGAAAGTTGCCATAACGGTGCTTCCGCCTACATATACATCTTCACGAGGCGCGGGCTGCGTATAACCAGCCTCTGACAAGCGAATTGCTGCCTCTTTAGCATCAGCGAGCAAACGGTCGCGGTTGAGCGTAATTTTATCTGTGTCTTTCAAATATCCTAAACCTTTGGCTTCATTAGCCGAAGTAGCTACTTTGGCTGTTGCGATATTGATAAAGGCATCTTGTAAACGGTTGAGCATAGGGTCGCCATTGACACAAGCATCAGCTACACGCATAGTCATTTCTTTCGTACCGCCACCAGCAGGTATCAAACCAACGCCAACTTCTACCAAACCAATATAAGACTCTGCATGGGCTTGGATATGATCTACGTGCAGAAGCGTCTCACAACCACCGCCGAGAGCCAAGCCAGAAGGTGCAGCCACTACAGGAATAGAAGAATAACGCAAGCGCATAATCGTATTTTGGAACTGACGAATCATCATTTCTACTTCGTCAAACTCCTGCTCGAGCGCATACATATAAAGCATCGCTAAGTTGGCACCAGCCGAAAACTGCTGCGCCTCATTACCGATAACCAAACCGCGGTAATCTTTTTCAGCCATACTGATGGCTGTATTCAGACCCTCGAGGACTTCCTGGCCCATAGAGTTCATTTTGGTATGATACTCCAAAAGCAAAATACCATCGCCTGTATCGTAAAGGCTTGCACCAGCATTGCCCCATACTTTATTGTTACCACGAAGGGCATCAATTAAAATAATAGACTCTGCACCCGGTATTTTTTTGTATGATTTAGAAGCCACATCATAAAAATGCTTTGCACCGTCTTTGAAAGTATAGAAACTCTCACAACCAGCAGCGAGCATTTCCTCTACCCAAGCGGCGGGTTTGAAGCCTTCGGCTTTCATTTTCTCGAGGGTTTCTTTCACGCCAAGTGCGTCCCAAGTTTCAAAAGGACCGACCTCCCACGCAAAACCAGCGCAAATTGCGTCATCAATTTTATAAAGCTCATCTGCAATCTCGGGAACGCGATTCGTAACATAAGCAAACATATCGTAAAAAGTAGCCCGATAAAACTCTCCTGCTTTGCCTTTATCAGCTAAAAGCACAGGAAATCGTTTTTTAAGCACGTCGATAGATTTGGTTTTTTCTAAAACCTCAAATTTAGGTTTACTTTGTGTTTGGTATTCAAAAGTCTCGAGGTTAAGTTCGAGAATTTCTTTTTTACCATCGACTACGGTCTTCTTATAATAACCCTGCTTAGTTTTATCGCCATACCAACCTCTTTTTTCAAGTTCGGCTACGATCTTAGGCATTTTAAATACTTCATGACGCTCGTCGTTGGGAAGGTTTTCTGCCAAACCGTTCGATACTTTAATACTGGTATCCAAACCTACAACATCGAGCGTGCGGAAAGTTGCCGATTTCGGACGACCAATAACAGGACCTGTAAGTTTATCTACTTCGGCTACACCGAGTCCGAGTTTTTCTACGGTATGAAGTGTAGTCATGATACCGAAAATACCGACGCGGTTAGCGATAAATGCAGGTGTATCTTTGCAAAGTACGGTTTTCTTACCGAGGTAAAGATCGCCGTAATGCATCAAAAAATCTACAATTTCGGGCTTCGTTTCGGGCGCAGGAATAATTTCTAAAAGGCGCAAATAGCGTGGAGGGTTGAAGAAGTGCATACCGCAGAAATGCTGTTTAAAGTCATCGCTTCTGCCTTTGGTAAGCATTTGCATCGGAATACCCGAGGTATTCGAGGCTATGATTGTACCTGCTTTGCGGTATTTTTCTACCTTTTCGTAAAGATTTTGTTTAATATCGAGGCGTTCTATAACGGCTTCTAAGATTAAATCGCAATCAGCAATTTTTTTGAGGTCGTCATCAAAGTTGCCCGTGGTAATACGAGAAGCAAAATTTTTGTCATAAAGCGGTGCAGGGCTAGATTTGATAGCCGATTGCAAAAAGTCATTGACTAATCGGTTACGCACTCCTGGATGTTCTTTGGTAAGTCCAGCGGCTTTTTCTTTCTCGCTGAGCTCGAAAGGTACAATATCTAAAAGTACGACTTGACAGCCAATATTAGCAAAATGACAGGCTATACGCGAACCCATCACACCTGAGCCAAGAATAGCTACTTTGCGAATATGGCGCTGTGTGTGTTTTTTTTCTGTTGCCTTTGCAGGCGCATCTACGGTCTGATTCATACGTTTTTTGAGGTTTATGGATTTTACTAAAAATAATAAATTGCAAACATTATTTGCTATATAAGTCAAGCTACCATGCTTTTGACTTATAGCTTAAAAGCAAATATACGAAAAAAATGTTATGCAAGCATCATATTTTATAAGTTTTTTTGATTTTTTTTTTTGGGGGGCGGGAGTGGGCACAGGCGTAGCTATAAGGTTCGCTTTAAAAACTATTAATCATACTACGATACCTTTTTCCATAGCGTGGGGTTTGCAAACCCCGCGCTATGGAAAAATGGGCTTAGAAATAGTATTTCTCAAAGAAAATCTTATTTCTATATGGAGAATGTCTAGTAGTATGACTATTAATAAATAAAACAGTATAAGTAGATTATTCAACAATCGCCTTCACCGTGTCCACGACCTGAGCGGCGACCCCACAGGCGTAGATGGCAATCAGAGCTACAGCTACGATGCTATCGGCAATCTCACGAGCAATCCCGAAGATGATGTTTTTTGTCAAAATCAAGATTTTCAGGATTTTGGGGTTTACTTGATTTTTGCCATCCTGCTAATCCTTTAATCTTGTTAATCCTGATTCAGACAACAAAGAAATTGATGGCGAAATAGTTGCAATTACGAAAAAAACGCATTATCTTCGTGATGCTACTGGCAATGTATTGCCTACTTACGAAGACGAATCTATTTCGGAGTGGACGGTGTATGGGAGTAGTCGCTTGGGTGTGGTTCGTGGTGAGCAGCCGCAAAAACGCCGCACTTTGGGCAAAAAGTTCTACAACCTTGCGAACCATCAGAGTAATGTTTTGGTTAGTAGTTCTAACAACAAGATAAAAATTAAATAAAAACTTATGGTAAGTCAGAGGCACGAAATTTTTAAATTATTAGAGCAATGCAAGCCTCAAATTTTAGGTTTTGGTGTATCTAAAATAGGTTTATTCGGCTCTTTTGCTCGCAACGAACAGCATTCGGATAGTGATATTGATTTTTGGGTTGAGTTTTTAGAGGGTAAAAAGACCTATAAAAATTTTATAAATTTAGCCTATTTTCTCGATGATATTACTGGTAGAAAAACAG
>JAFIER010000068.1 GCA_020832465.1 Bernardetiaceae bacterium | reverse complement strand
AAGAGGACGGTATATGTTGTTTGTAATGATACAATGGTTGAAAATCCAGTAATTACAGAATATGTGTATCGCGTGCTTAATCAAATCGATAAATCAGCAGCTGAACAAGGCAAAAGGGTGCATTGGTGATGTTTTGAGCGGTATCCTTACTGCTTTACTTGCGCAAGGCTACCCCGAGTAAAGAAGCAGCTATTTTGAGAGTTTGGTTGCACAGCAGAGCGGGCGATAAAGCCCTCGAGCGAGAGAGCATCGAGTCGCTACTTCCCAGCAATTTAATCGCTCATATAGGATAGGCTTTCAAGAGTATAGAATCGCTAAAATAATTAGATTTGTGTTCTGGGATTTTGTATTTTTTTTGTATTTTAGAGTATTTATTTCAATGAATTTTAGTATTTTAAAACATATTACTCAAATTATCGAGCAGGATAGTAAAGATACTTCCTATAAGTTTGCGCTTTTGAGGGCTGCGATTGAAGTGATACAGGAGAAAAATCCTTATGAAAATAGGTTGGAATCAAACTTTGTAGAACTTCCAATGGGTTCGCTGGTCTTCAAATGGATTTTATACTATTATCCTGTTATTGAAGCGGGCATACCGCAGACTAGCCTCAACAAGAGGCTCAATTTTCAGGAGCTCTTCAAAGAAGTTATTTCATTTTACCGTACAAAAGGGGGCTTATCCACACTTCACACTAATTTTTACAAGGGCGACTTTGATATTGAAATTAAGCATAAAGTTTTTGGCCTTTGCAAAGCTATATCTACAACTATTCGTTCTTCCCCGATGAAGCATATTGGTTTTTCTATTTATAAGGCGCATTATCCTATATTTATTCCTACTGCTCCTGCTAAGAAAATAAAGTTGCCTTTTGTATTGAATATAGCTTTCCTTCAATCGAATTTTGGCACATTCAAAATTTCTAATGATTATTATGAAATTTTTGACTATTTAGGCAGTTTTATTATCGGGCGAGATTCTATATTATTAGCATGGGCTGACTTTTCACTGAAATACAGTCAGACAAGTACCAAAGAGGAAATACTCAATATTATCTTACAGGAACCCATATACAAACACAACACGGGTTGGGCAGCTACTTTTTTTCAAAGAAAACTTAAAGAATCAGGTAGCTTGAAGTGTGTGTGGTCTGGCAAAAATATAAGACAAAACTTACATATTGACCACGTTTTGCCTTTTTCAATATGGCGAAATAATGATTTATGGAACTTGATGCCGACATATAGTAAGATAAACTCTCAAAAAAGTAATAAGATTCCCACAGCTGCACTCTTAAAAGAACGAAAAGAGTATATCATTCGCTACTGGCGAATCTTGTTCGAGGCTAACCCTCAGATATTTGAACAAGAAATTACACAAAATTTGATTGTGATAGAAGACTTTCAAGAAGCTAACTGGATAGATATTGCTTTTCAAAAGCTACTTTATGCAAGTGATTATTTAATTCAAAAAAGAGGATTCGAATCATGGAATGGTTAGATAATAAAGATAGTCATCTGACGGCAATAAATCGCGAGAAGCCATCTTTTCCTTTAAACTACCTGCTTGATAAACAACGAGTTGTAGGCACTATATTAGATTACGGGTGTGGCTTGGGTAAAGATGTAGAATATTTAAAACAGCACGGCTTCGATATTGAGGGCTACGATAAGTTTTATCAACCTGATTTACCGTCCCAAAAGTATGATACAATCCTTTGTACCTATGTTTTGAACGTTCTTTTGCAGGAGCAGCAGTCGGAGGTTTTGGCACATGTAAGCGAACTTTTAAATGAAAATGGAAAGGCTTACTTTACAGTAAGACGTGATATTGTTAAAGAAGGATTTAGAAAGCACAAAAATAGTAAGATAAGAACTTATCAGACTAATGTAAAATTGCCTTTTAAAAGCATTTTCTCAAATCGCTATTGTGAAATTTATGAGTATATTCATTACAATCAAATAAATGACAAAAATTCTTCTTGTATATTTTGTAGTCCTCGGGCAAATACCGTCCTCTTGAGCGAAATGGCAACAGTTTACAGCTTATATGATAAGTTTCCCGTCTCGAGAGGGCACGCACTTATTCTTCCCAAAAGACATACTTTAAATTATTTTGAGCTAAGCACTAAGGAGCAGAGAGCGGTGTGGATTATGGTCAATAGAGTGAAAGACATACTTACTCGAGAGTTTCAACCCGATGGGTTTAATGTCGGATTTAATGTAAATGAAGCGGGTGGACAGACCGTGTTTCACACCCATGTGCACGTCATACCCAGATATAAAAATGACACAATGAATCCCAGAGGCGGAGTAAGAAAAGTAATCCCAGATAAAGCTGATTATATCCAAACCTCTTAAGCAAAGCTCTTCTCAAACGTAAAGCAGTACTACAAATCTGAGTAGTTTATATAGGCGACCTAAAATAGATTTTAAAGTTATACCCCAAAGTCCTTGCTTGTACAGCAGGGCTTTGGGGTATAACTAAGATACTTGGTACTTTTTGAAGTAGTCTCTAATTCTGCGATTATTTATTTTTTACGACTTTCTTTGTCAATAATAGCTCTTATAAAGTCGATGATAATCATGACTTGCTCTTCGTGTGTAGAGCGTACATCGAGCTTGGCTTCTCCTTCTTCTGCTACATTTCTCATTTTTCCGATAAGGAACTCCTCCTTAGGTTCGTCTCCTAAGAAAACCCATATACCGTAACCAGCGAGGATTATTTTTCCATCGTCATCCATCTGTACATCGCTTTGTGTAAGTACGACATACTCTTTCTTGTTCATAAAAAGAAAAGTTTGACACTTTTCACTATGCTTCGTAGAAGCGGGATTTGAGCCCTCTACTTTGATATGCCTATCGGCAATTTTTGCTCCGTAGCGAGAGCGGAATTTTATTTTGTCCATATTTTTGTTTGTAAGCTATAAGGAATGCAAAGATAAGGAAAATTTTAAAAAATACAAAATAGAGTTTGCTATGGTTTTTGCCTCAATATTTACACAATACGTAGCCTAAAATAATAGCTTTGCAACTTATTCGGATTTATATTTTTTGTGCTTTGAGCCAACATTCAGGCAGTATGCCGTGTTGCTTTGCAGCTTCAAAATCATTGATGCTACAGGGTATAAGTACAGCCTCTGGCTTCTTGTCTGCGGCAACCCACCATTTATCCGTATTTTTTCCTTTGTAGAAAATAAGTTCAATTTTTTGGGAAGGCAAAGGTACAATATATTTGATAAAAGAAACAGGCAGTTCATAAGAACGGTGATAAACACCTTCGACAAAATACCAAATCAAAGTAGCAATGAGTTTAGCCGTTTGTCCTCGATGGTCTAAGTCAGGAATAAATCCGTATATACCACTACTTTTTAAGTCAGTTGCAATGCCTAAATACCATGCTACTCTTGCTGCTTCATCGGCATTCATACCAAAAACTTGCGCTTTTTTTTGGGCAGGTGCATCTTGCATTTTCAATGCGTTCATATCCCAAACTGCGGTGTGAGTATGCCTTGTCAATATTTCGACTTGTTTGAGGTCTGTACGCATTTTACCAATACTCAGTATTTCAGCTTCTTTTTTTCTCATCAAACGCTCTGCACGCCGTGTATTGAGAAACTCTTGCGAGCCGATATGCACTATTTCAACTTCTGGCGCATAAAGTAAATCCTCGAACATCGCACCATTTTTGTGGTTGCTCTCAGTTTTTATATCAAAATAAGCATTGATAAACGTACTGTGAAATGTTTTTTTCAATGATGCAATGGCACGTATTTGCGCTTGTTCCCAATCTTTGTTTGCAGCTACAATCAAAGGAATGATATTTTTTTTGATGAGGTAGGCGCATATATCGGCGAGATTTTGCATATCTTCATCGCTATTTTCAGTGGTTTTAAAACTACCTAAGTAGCATAGGGCATACTGTTTGGCACGTCCACTTTCTAAGCCCGCAAAAGTTTTTAGGAGTGTATCGCTTATATTTTTTTTGCGATTAGCCCCCTTCTCTTCAATCGTAATAAGTGCAATATCTATTGGAATCTGCTTAGCATAAGGTTGCCAAAGACTCTGCCAAGCCTGCCCTTGAGCGGCGGTAGGTGTGTTGTCAAAGTAATCACTAAGTTGCATAAAATAAAAATTAACGCAATGAATAGGAGGTTTATAAAATTATGGAGTGTACGTCAAGTTGGTCAATCAACTTAGATAATTTGAGAACTAACAGTTTTTAGAAAACTGTTAGTTCTGGGCATATTTAGCAAAGTTGTCGTACACCCAAATTATGAAGCTGTTTAGAAAACAATGTTAAAACAAAATTCTACCTCTTAGGTGCAGCCTTCAACCACTCCTAATTTTAGGAGGAGAGCATTAAGATTTCCACACGATTAAAATCGCGGGTTTTACTTGTAGGTAAGCACGGCCTGTTGCATGCTCAATAATGCAAAATCATACTTCTGGCTGGCGAATGTATGGTAGCATGATGCAAAGTACAAGAATTATTCAGTATAAGCAAAATAAGTACCAGTGCTTTTTTATTATTTCAGCAGGCAGTGTGCATGAGCTTATTAAATAACTAAGGTTTTCCTGCGATAGTAATGCTTAGAACTAACAGTTCTTTGAGAACTGTTAGTTTTGAAAGACTTTAAGCATTACATCTTTAAGACTACCAGTTTTGTATCCTTGCTTAAAAAGGCACATAAAAAAGAACAAAAAATATGGAATACAGTTTGTTTTTTGTAATTTTGCGTCGTTCTTATTTTATGAAAACTCTTTTTATGCGCATATACAGAGAATTAAATCAATTTCCTAAGCCCTCATACACAATTCTGACAAGTGGCACTTTTGATGGTGTGCATCAAGGACATCAAAAAATATTGGCAAGATTGCGCAGTTTAAAACAGCAAATACCTACGGCAGAAACCGTATTGCTGACCTACCACCCACATCCAAGATTAGTGCTTACTTCAAACTACGAAGGTATCGAGCTCCTCTCAACGCTTGAGGAGCGCAGTGAGCTACTTGCTGAGCAGGGTATAGACCACCTTTGTATTATTCCATTTAGTAAAGAGTTTGCAAAGACCTCTTCGCAGACTTTTATTCAAAAAATACTTATTCAGACGCTTGCCGTTCGCAAACTTGTAATAGGTTATGACCACCGTTTTGGTAAGAATCGCGAAGGCGGTTTTGAGCATCTTAAAGCCTATGAAAAGCAATACGGATTTGAAGTAGAGGAAATTCCAAGACAAGATATAGACAATCTTGCTATTAGTAGTACCAAAATTCGGAATGCTTTATTAGGCGCAAATTTAGCACAAGCCAATGAACTACTCGGTTATCCTTATCGCCTTAGCGGTAGGGTGGTAAAAGGAAATCAAATTGGGCGAACCATCGGATATCCTACAGCTAATGTAGAAGTTGATGATTTGCACAAACTTGTTCCCGCTAATGGTATTTATGCTGTGCGCGTACTTATCAATCAAAAATTTTACAAAGGCATGCTCAGTATTGGTGTGCGCCCTACGATTGGAGAGGAGCTTGCACGTACTATAGAAGTCAATATTTTTGATTTTGATTATGATATTTATGGACATAAAATAAGAATTGACTTTATCGCCTATCTGCGTCCAGAAGCAAAATACGACTCACTTGCCCAGCTACAACAACAGCTTAAAATAGATAAAAACGAGAGCTTAAAAGCCCTTGCAGCTTGGGCTTAACTATGGCTTTAAAACAGTGCTGATACTAATAAAAATATTTTAATTGTTTGATTATAAGTTTGTTATCGCCCCTATTGTGGCATGCTATACTTAAAAAATGTTATTTAATATTTGCCTTTTTTTAGTGTTCAGAATTTTAGCTAAATTGCCGTCCTATTTTTTTTTATCTATCTCAAAAAACGACTTATTTACGCAATTTTATTATGTCAGAAAAACAAGCAAGTATAGGTTATGCAAGTATATTTTACTTGCTCTTTATGTGTTTGATGTGCGCTACGCATCTACTTACAGCACAGGTAGATATAGAAGAAGATTTAGAAGGAAACAGCCGCCAGCGAGAAGCTGATAGTCTTTATATCACTGAAATACAAGACCACTTGGAGCCCGATAAAGTTTTGCATGCCGAGCCGCTTTATATTGACTTGATACGAGACTTAGGCGCGCGAAAAGGCGAAAAAGAGTGGAACGTCGGCTTAGGGCTAAAAGGAAATGAAAGATATGACGAATATACAGCATTGGTAGAGTACGAATTTGCCCCTATCAATCGCTTAGGCTTGGAAATAGAGTTTCCCTTTTCCTTTTATTATCCACAAGGTGGAAACTTACCCACCGAAGATGAGGATAAAGGAGATATTCCTCGCAGTCGTTTAGATGGTTTGCAGTTAGCGGGTCAGTATTCTTTTTTTGTATCGGAAAAGCTCAAGACTACCTTAGCTATAGGCTATTTGCACCGATTTATTTTTCCTGAATTTAGAGGCTATGGCAGGACTCGCTTTTATGAAGGGAATGAATACAGCCCATTTTTTATCGCTGCCAAACGCTGGGGACAGAATTTTCATACCTTAGTATATACTGGACCTGTCATAGAGCGATTTTTTGATATGCCGGAACAAAATGAGTTCTTTTGGCAAATCAATACAAGTTTGCATTATATGATTCCCGGTACGCGTAACTTTATTGGAGTAGAAACAAATCAGCATGCTACGAGCGAGAAAATATACACCGTATTCCGTCCGCAGATGCGTGTAAGCCTTGCCGATAATCTAATCATAGGTATCGTAACAAGCATTCCCGTAGGTAAGACAAGCGAAAGGCTCGGTAGCTTCGTGCGCTTGATTTATGAACCAGGGCATATATCAGGGCATGGCATACCCAAACGTTAAGGGTGAAAAAATACAGAAAATTTTGTTAGAACTCCATACCACACATTTTTCGGGTGTACGTCAAGTTGGTAAATTGACTTAGGTAGTTTCAGAGCTAACAGTTTTTTAAAAACTGTTAGCTCTTGATGCTTAGTAAGTTATAAAAATAACATTTCTTAAAGAAATGTTATTTCTGGGCTAATTTAGCAAAGTTATCGTACACTCGTTATTGCTAATGATAGTTTTTTACGATGCTTTATACTGCGCCCATTCGTTATAATACTTTTGATATTTTTGTTTGGCGTATTGCTTATCAGCGGTGCTAATTTCGGGCTGTTGCGAATAGTGTGCTACACTTAGCCAAAAGAGCATTTGCAAATTGCTATCGTTATAAAAACATAGGCTTTCTTCTAAACTGAGTATTGCCTTGTTATAATCTTGATTATTAAAATGTGCAACTGCCTGATTGTAATACAGCAATCCTGGCAGTTCTGCAAACTTAATACTATGATTTTCAAAAAGGGAAAACTCATAGCAAGCATCTTCTTTTTTAGGTGGTTTTAGGTAGCTTTTACTTCGTCTATCTATGGCTTTTTCATTATCTACCCAGCCATGCAGCGGGTCGGTAGTCTCGAGTAGCACCCTATCGTTATCTGAAAGATGCACAATCAGATAGGTGTGATAGCCTGTGTAGGCAATTTGATAAGAAAATCCAAATCGCTCTAAAAACCATGCCACGAGCGAGGTGCCAGTAAGGCAGTCATACTCACCTTTGAGCACCGTGCTTGAAAAGTAGCTATAGGGTTTATAATTATGCAAAAAATGCTTACGTGCCTGTCTATAAATCTTACGTAAAAGATTTTTTTGGGATTTAGGGGCATGTGCTTCTATTTCTTTTTCGAGTATCAAAAGTCTTTGGCGCACCTGCTCGTTCGAGGCTACGGCTTCTGATGTAGCAATAATTTGTGAAAGCGCAAGCTCCGCAGGGTCAGCTGCTTTGAGCAACAAAAATGGAAAAAAAATAAAAATAAATACAGACGCTAAAAAAAACGGTGTCGCTGTGTGCCTAATTGTTTGTGGTTTCATAAGTTGCTCCTTTCTTGGTTTAGAGGTGTTTGAATTGTGTTAAGTATAAAAATGAACTTTGATGCTATACAAGTGATATGATAGCGTTTGTTTTGCTTACTTTATAAGAGTGAGAGCTAACGGGCGCAAGTCAGTGCAGTAGCGTAAATGGCTATTTCAAAATAGATTTCCTTCAAAAAAAATTGCTTTGAAATGCACCCAAACTAATAAGGATAGGGTGTACGTCAAGTGGGTAAATTGGCTTAAATAGTCTCATAGCTAACAGTTTTTCCAAAACTGTTAGCTCTTGATGCTTAGTCAATTATATAAATGAGAAAATAAGGCTACCAGAACCTCTGGCTCTAAAAACTCCTAAACGCAATCATATTTAAGAAGAGTAGTCTCTAAAAATAAAATCGGGGCTATGCCCCTTTGATTTTTATTTCTTAGCAAACTACCTTGT
>JAFIER010000278.1 GCA_020832465.1 Bernardetiaceae bacterium | reverse complement strand
CATCGTTTTCAGCGATGTTAGCTTTGGTAAATTGCATAGCTTGAGTTGCTTACAAAATAGCGTGTTGAACTTTCCATAGAATTATGATTTTGGGGATAAAAAGATAAAAAATATGAGCATTTCAGCACTACATGCATCTATTCCAGAGTTGGTATTTGATGCTTCAGATTTGGGTTTTGCCTTCAAAAAAATGAGTGAAATTTCTGCGCATACGCCAACGGGTAGTGTGCCACATAGGCATCATTATTATTCGATTATTTGGATAAGAGCAGCAGAGGGTACGCATTACATAGATTTTCAAGCCTATCCTATCCGCAAGGATACGATTTATTTTATTGCGCCCGAGCAGGTGCATCATTTAGCCATAGAAAGCGATTGCGAACCTGAGGGCTACGTACTGCTTTTTACGCGAGATTTTCTACAACAGCAAGGCTTAAGCATGGAGTTTTTGCAACGCTTGGGCTTATTTTTTAATTGTGATGAAATGAAAATGTTGCGTGTAGGTAGTGAGAGCTTGCCGAGCCTTTTGCAAAGTATAGAGGGTATGCAACGCGAGCAAGAACGAGAAAATATTTATCAAAAAGAAAGTATAGCCGCTTGGTTGAGGTTATTTTTGATTTGCTGTAAAAGATTAAGCGACAACTCCTTACCAGAAAAACATTTAATCACCACGACGCAGAGCCAACTTATTCGTAAGTTTAAAAATCTTATTGAAAAACATTATCAAAAACTACATAAAGTAAGCGACTATGCCGAGCTATTGCATCTAAGTTCTAACTATTTGAACGAAGTTGTAAAAAGCGAAACAGGAAAATCTGCAAAAAAAATTATACAAAACCGACTCCTCATAGAAGCTAAAAGACAAGCGCTTTATAGCGAACTTAGCTCTAAAGAAATTGCGTTTATGTTGGGGTTTGAAGACCCCGCACATTTTAGCAAGTTTTTTAAAAAACATCAAGGCGAGAGTTTCTCAAGCTTTAGACAGGGAATTTATAGCGAAAGCCACGCCGAACTTAATGCCTAAAAAATGCAAATAAAAACCAAATAAATCATATTATTGGAGTCAAAAATCTTGCTTTTAAAGTGCTTGCTTTATTAGCACTACTTACTTTTTCTTTTTGCCTTCTTTTGTATCGAGTGAATCGCCTGCAAACATTATATCTTGCTTTGCGCGAATAGAATCCCTGACTCGTATGACAATAAGCTCTGATAGCTTAGGGTGTGTCATATAGTAGTCATAATTTTGAAAAAAATCTAAGGAATCAATTCCGTATTTTTCAAAAATATTATCTCTATATTTTTCAAACCTTACCATTTTGCTCTCGGTAAAATCAAAGTTTTGTGCTGTCGCTGCTTCGGCTAATAATATATCTGCCATAAGAGCTGTAAAAGCTTCCCTTTCCATGATATTTTGAGGCTCCTGAGCGCGGTAGCGATTATCCTCAGGACGCGAACACGCACTGCAAATAAGCAGAAAACATAAGACTATCAAAAGTCTTTTGAGATGTGAAAATATCAAAATCATAAGCGTTTTTTGTTTGCAGTTATACAATTAGGTTTGGCTCATACTACTATACATTTTTACATAGCGTGGGGTTTGCAAACCCTACGCTATATAAAAAGGGGCTTAGCAATAACATTTCTGCAAGAAATTATAATGTCTGTAATTTAGCAAAATTGCCTTACACGAACCAGAATTACCTATTTTAGCGTTTGTTTTTAATCATTTTTTTGAGTGCTTTTTCGTTGAGTTTTATGGGATATTTTTCTTGTAACTCAGCTGTCCAAGCATCGTCCAGATATTTTTGGTAATCAGCGATTACAATACCTCGAATTTTGTTCAATGGTTTATAATTTTCTTTGATAATTTTCTTGATTTTTATCAGATAATTTCTGTCGCCTTGCTCGTGTGTGTATATACCTTCTTTCCAATCTACTTGGTTCAGAATTTCGTGCTGTCCTTTGAGGAACTCACCTTGTTCGAGTTCGAGGTTGAGTGCTTGATTTTTATTGTATTTTTTAACGAGGTACTGTGGGTCTTCGGTAAAAAAACGAAATTCACAAGTGCCTATATTTCCTTTTTCTTTGCGCTCACTTATTTTGATTCGCTCGAATGTAAAACCCTGTGCGTGGAAGGCATTACTCACTCTTCTGATACGATTTTTTTGAAGCGCATCGTCTTCATTTTCGCTATACTGATAGATAATTTGCAGTTTAAAATTTGGTTCTTTTGTGAGCGCATTCATCATTAGCGCAATTTTACCGAGTTGTGCTTTATTGAGCTCGTCTTGGTCTTTATCAAATTTAATTTGGGTTTCTTGCTCGTCCAATTCGGTATTTATATAAAAGACATCACCTTCTATTTCTTTGCGCAAAGCATCTCTAATTTCTACTGAAGCGGCATCAAAAATGAGTGCTTCTGCGGCTTCTTCTTGTTTGTATTTTTCTTTGTTTGCTTCATAAAATGCTTGTAAGCCTTCGGTATCGTTGAGTGCTCTTGTCCAGACTTCTTGCTCCATGATTTTGAAGAGTAGCATGCCTTCGTAGTACTCGTTGAGTAGGTAGCGATAGTCGGGATATTTTTCAGCAAGGTTTGCTTTTTCGTAATCGAGCATACTTTTTTCTATAAAATCTTCGAGCTTTTGATTAGCATACATTGTTAAGGTTGAGGGTTCTACAAGTTGTTGATGCTTTTCTAAATAGTTATAAAAATCACGAAGTTTGTATTTTTGTTTTTTAATGGTAAAAATATTTTGTTTGAGGGCATCGTCATTAGGGTTTTGGATTTTCCAATTAGATGTCCATACGGTGCTATCTATTTGCGTCATGATGAGTGTTTGTGCTTTATTGCTCATAGCAAATTGATTTTCTTTTTTGAGTTTTTGTATGAATGCTTTGCGTTGCACATCAGCTCTTGAGTCGCGTGCGACTTTAGCTTCGAGCTCTTCGTAGATTTCTTCTAAGGGTTCGAGCTCTTGCTGCTCCTCGAGTTTCAGGATATGCCAGCCATAGGGAGTTTGGAAAGGCTTCGAGTAAGTACCGACTTTGAGGTCATACACTGCATCTTCAAATTCGGCAAGCATCGTACCGGGCGAGCGTTTGCCGCGTAAAGTACCGCCGTTGTTGCGAGTAGTAATATCTTCTGAATAGCGTGCGCAAAGGTCAGCCCAATCTTCACCATAGCCTAATTTTTTATGAATTTCAAATATTTTATTGCGTGCCGCTACTGAGTCCTCCTTTGGAATGCCCTCCGTAGCTCTGACTAAAATATGTGCTACTTGCACCGTACCAATGCTCGGACGGCGGTCGCTTACTTCTAAAATATGATAACCAAAACGAGTTCTGAAAATATCAGAAACTTTACCTTTAGCTGTCTGATAAGCAGCATTTTCGAAGGGATAAACCATCTGCATAGCCGTAAAATACCCTAAATCCCCTTGATTTTTTTTAACCGAACCATCTTCCGAATAGGCTGAGGCAATTTTTCCAAAATCTTCACCATTGAGAATGCGCTTGCGTAAGTCTTGCATTTTTTTGTATATGCGAGCTGTATCCTCGGGGGCAGCGTAAGGATCTAAGCGCAAAAGAATATGAGAAGCCCGTATTGTCTCTGAAAGTCGTTGATAAGCCTCTTCTACAAGTTCGCGAGATACTGTTTTTGTGGTCAAGTAAGGTTTGGCAAGTTGCTCTTTATAAGCTGCAAATTCTTTTTGAAAAGAGGCAGTGGTATCGAGATGGCGATGACGAGCCTCGGCTACTTTCATTTTAAAACGCGTGTATAAATCTAAATATTCGCGAAGTTGAGCCTCCTGCCAAGCAGAGTCTGATTGATTATTTTTATCGTAAATATAGGCAAACTCTGCCGTACTGACCTGCCCCTTACCGACCGAAAATAGGGTCTGACTTGGGCTTATAACCGAAGAACCCATACGGCAAGAAGGGAGAGAAAAAATAAGTGCAAGAACAAAAATAAAAGGAACGAATAGCTTCATGATATGCAATATGTATAGTGTCTATGTATGTATAAATCCGCTAAATAAATAAGATAAAATGCAAAAATTATGGCAAGTGCTTAGACCTTTACAGGCCTCATTTATCAAATAACCTAAGGCAGTCTATAGCTACTTTTTTGAAAATAAAACACAAAACTACAATATCTTGCATCAAAATTGAAGTTTATTGAAAAAAATATCTAAATGAGCGCACTAATTTGCTAAATAATAGCTTTACATAAGTAATACGTAACTTGCTAACACAATATTTTGCGTTATTAAAAGAAATAAGTTACATTTGGCGAATCTTACTCGATATAGCTACTTTTTATTTGCCTTAGCCCTCCAAGTGGTTTAAAAATCACTACTACCGTACAAAAAAACTTAAAATAGAATGAATGTAAAACTTTACCAATTTATCGCCGCAAGTATTTTTTTAGCTTGCTTTTTATGCCTAAATATACCGCTACAAGCGCAAATTAGCATCTCGCCCGATACCGTTGAAATCTGCCCTGGTGATGAGGTTACTTTTGAGGCTACCATAGGGGTAGGCAGTGGTGTGGGCACCTCAAGTTATACTTTTCAGGATATTCCTTACACGCCCGAAGATTTTACCATAGGCACGCCAGTGGTTATGGCTGATGACCAAGTACTAGGACCTTTTCCCATAGGCTTTGAGTTTTGCTTTTTTAATAATGCCTACACGCAGTTTTATATTGGCTCGAATGGCTGGATTAGCTTCTCGCCTGGGCAGCCTACAGCATTTACTTCAGCTCCCATACCGAGTGCAGCTGCCAATGTGCCTAAAAACTGTATCGCATTCCCATGGCAGGATTGGCACCCCGGTACGGGGACTGGTTCTCCTTATGTAAGATACCGAACAGAAGGGGTCGCACCGAATAGAAGGCTTATTGTTAGTTTCTTTCAAGTACCGCTATTTAGTTGTACGACTACATTAGGTACTTTTCAAGCGGTGCTTTACGAAACAACCAATATCGTAGATAATTTCATACAAAGTAAGCCAGGTACTTGCACGTGGGCCGGAGGCACAGCCACGCAAGGTGTGCATAATATAGATGGCACTGTAGCCTATACTGTGCCTGGTAGAAACTCAACTGTTTGGAGTGCTACCAATGAAGGTACACGCTTCGTACCGAATGGTGTACAATGGCTCACCGCTACAGGTGGTTTTATTACTGATGGCAATACCCTTACTGTTACCCCTCCTGGACCAACTCAGTATATCGTAGAAGCTGAACTCTGTGACGGCACAGTATATCGAGATACAGCTCATGTTATCCTATTACCTCCTACGCCTCCTACACTCGACCTTACCGAAACCGAGTTTTGCGTAGATGGTGGTACTTATACCCTCGCAGGTGGTATGCCTGATGACGGATTAGGCACATATAGCGGTCCAGGCGTTACTGCTGGTGTGTTTAATCCCGCTACAGCTGGAGTAGGTACACACACGATTACGTTTTCCTATCCCAACTGCGGGGCAACGGGTACGGCTACACAAGATATTGTCGTACACCCACCACCAGCGGTAAACATTACAGCCTTTCCTGCTAATGTAGCTAATATTTGTATCAATGCCGACCCTTATACTTTTGTAGAAGGAAACCCCGCTGGTGGCGTATATAGCGGCCCAGGCGTTACTGCTGGAGTTTTCGACCCTGCCGCTGCCGGAACGGGATTCAAAACCATTACCTATACTTATACTGATGCCAATGGCTGTACGAACTCTGCTACAAGAAATCTTGTCGTCAGACCGCTACCTAATCCAAGCCTTGCTGATTTTGCTGATGTCTGTATAGACGCAGCACCTTTTACCCTTACGGGTGGGTTACCTAATCCTACTGCATCTACTACTGGAGTATATAGCGGTCCAGGTGTTACTGCTGGAGTTTTCGACCCTGCCGCTGCTGGCGTAGGAACGCATGATATTACCTATACCTTCACAACTAATTTTGGTTGCTCAGCAAGCGCAACTAAACCCATTACTGTCAATCCACTACCTATAATGGATTTCCCGCCTTTGACAGATGTCTGTATAGATAATGCTGTCATCGACCTCGAGGGTTTAGCTACGCCAACAGGAGGTGCTTTTAGTGGCACAGGCGTTGCGGCTAATGAGTTCGACCCCGCTACAGCGGGCGCAGGTACGCATACGATTACCTACGACTACACCGATGCAAATGGCTGCGAAAATAGCATCACCCAAGATATTACCGTAAATCCATTACCTATCGTAACTTGCGATCCCGTCCCCGAGATTTGCGTAGGCGCAGCCGCTTTCGAACTTACGTTCGGAAATCCCATAGGTGGTACGTATAGCGGCACGGGCGTAGTCGGAGGTACAGATTTTGATGCCCTTATCGCAGGCGCAGGCGACCATACTATTCTTTACACCTTTACCGATGCCAATGGCTGTACGGATACTTGTTCTACAGTACTTACCGTAGCCGATGATGAAAACCCAACGATTGACTGCCCCGCAGATATTATCGTAGGTACAGACTTAAATGCTTGCGAAGCCACTGTAACAATCCCTGTACCCACTACCGATGACAACTGCGAAGTAGTCTCAGTAGTCAATGATTTTAATGGTACGGCTGATGCTTCTGATGTCTATCCCATAGGTACGACCACAGTAGAATATACCGTTACCGACATTGCGGGCAATACCGCAAGTTGTAGCTTTACCGTTACCGTAGAAGACGACCAAGCCCCCAATGCCATTTGCCAACCCTTCACTATAGTTTTAGATGCCGATGGCAATGGTAGCATCACAACCGCAGACATCAACAACGGCAGTAATGACAATTGCACCGCCGATGACGACCTTGTTTTGAGCTTATCGCAAACTACTTTTGATTGCGGAGATGTAGGTGCAAACACCGTTACGCTTACCGTAACTGATGCCGCAGGTAATTCTTCTTCTTGTGATGCCACAGTTACCGTCGAGGACAATACCGCCCCAAATGCCTTATGCCAAGACATCACCGTGCAGTTAGATGACACAGGAAACGTAAGCATCACGCCCGCCGATATTGATGACGGTAGTAATGACGCTTGTGGAATTGCAGGTTTAGCCCTTGATATTACTGATTTTGATTGCTCGAATGTGGGTGCAAATACGGTTACGCTTACCGTTGAAGATAATAATGGTAACACTTCAACTTGCCCTGCTACCGTTACCGTTGAAGATAATGAGCTTCCCGTGCTTACCGCAATGACAGACTTCACACGAGACACGGACGTAGGCGAATGTACCTTTACCAATGGCGATATTCCCGACGGCACAGCTACGGATAATTGCGGAATTGATTTTTATACCTACGAACTCACAGGCGCAACGACAGCTACAGTCAGTTCGCTTGCAGGCGTAGTTTTCAACTCGGGTGTAACCACCGTAACTTGGATAGCTACTGATGTGAATGGAAATCCTTCAGCTTCTGATGTCTTTACCGTAACCGTCGAGGATAATGAAGACCCGAATGCCATTTGCCAACCCTTCACTTTAGTTTTAGATGCCGATGGCAATGGCAGCATCACTCCTGCCGATATTAACAATGGCAGTAATGACAATTGCACCGCCGCTGGCGATTTGATTTTGAGCTTATCAAAAACGGATTTTGATTGCGGAGATGTAGGTACAAACACCATTACGCTTACCGTAACTGATGCCGCAGGTAATTCTTCTTCTTGTGATGCTACTGTTACTGTCGAAGACAATACCGCTCCGAATGCCATCTGTCAAAGCATCACCGTGCAGTTAGATGCCACAGGAAATGTAAGCATCACCCCTGCCGGTATTGACAATGGCAGTAATGACGCTTGCGGCATTGCAAGTTTATCTCTTGATATTACCGATTTTGATTGCTCAAATGTAGGTGCAAATACGGTTACGCTTACCGTTGAAGATAACAACTTTAACACTTCGACTTGCACCGCTACCGTTACTGTGGAGGATAACATCGCACCCAATGCCCTTTGTGTCGCTCCTTTTGATGTTTTCTTAGACCCTGTTACAGGCACAGCGAGCATCACAGTTGCCGATATCGATGCGGGTAGTAATGATGCTTGTGGAATTGCATCTATGACCATTTCGCAAGAAGATTTTGATTGTAGCGATACCGGACCGCAAACGATTACGCTTACCGTTATTGACAATAATACAAATGTTTCTACTTGCGATGTAACTATAAACGTCCTCGAAACTGAAGCACCCGTAGCCAACTGCGTGCCCGGCTTTACCTTAGCATTAGATGCTGATGGTTTGGCTTCGCTCACTGCGATGGATATTGATGATGGAAGTACGGATAATTGCGGTATTGTGAGCTACAGCATTTCACAAGAAAACTTTGATTGCAGTGATATTGGGGAGAATAACATCACACTTACTGTTGCCGATGCAAGTGGCAATATCAGTACTTGCACTACGACCGTAACTATTGAAGACAATACCGACCCGAATGCCCTTTGCCGAAACATCACCGTGCAGTTAGATGCCACAGGAAATGTAAGCATCACGCCAGCAGATATAGATGATGGCAGTAACGACGCTTGTGGAATTGCAAGTTTAGCTTTGGACATTACTGATTTTGATTGCTCAAATGTGGGCGTAAATATGGTTACGCTTACCGTTGAAGATAATAATGGTAACACTTCAACTTGCACCGCTACAGTAACGGTTCAGGACATAGAACTCCCTGTGCTTACCGCAATGGCAGACTTCACACGAGACACGGACGCATTAGTATGTACCTTTACCAATGGCGATATTGCCGACGGCACAGCTACGGATAATTGCGGAATTGATTTTTATACCTACGAACTTACAGGCGCAACGACGGCTACTGTCGGTTCGCTTGCAGGTGTAGTTTTCAACAGCGGCGTAACGACCGTAACTTGGACAGCAACTGATGTGAATGGAAATGTTTCGTTAGCTGATGAATTTACTGTAACCGTTGAGGACAATGAAGACCCTAATGCCGTTTGCCAAGATTTTATCTTAGTTTTAGATGCGACAGGCAATGGCATTCTTAATATAGCCAATATCAACGACGGCAGCAATGACAACTGTACCGACAACGACGACCTTCTTTTGAGCTTATCAAAAACGGATTTTGATTGCGGAGATGTGGGCGCAAACACCGTAACGCTCACCGTAGAGGACGAGGCAGGAAATACAAACTCCTGCACCGCTACCGTAACGGTTCAAGATAACACACTTCCAAATGCCCTTTGCCAAAACATCACCATTCAATTAGATGACACAGGAAACGTAAGCATCACGCCCGCCGATATTGATGACGGCAGTAACGACGCTTGTGGAATCGCAAGTTTAGATTTGGACATTACTGATTTTGACTGTTCAAATGTGGGTGCAAATACGGTTACACTTACCGTTGAAGATAATAATGGTAACACTTCAACTTGCACCGCTACAGTAACGGTTCAGGACAACGAAATCCCCGTGCTTACCGCAATGGCAGACTTCACACGAGACACGGACGCATTAGTATGTACCTTTACCAATGGCGATATTCCCGACGGTACAGCTACGGATAATTGCGGAATTGATTTTTACACTTACGAACTCACAGGTGCGACTACAGCTACTGTCGGTTCGCTCGCAGGTGTAGTTTTCAACAGCGGCATCACGACCGTAACTTGGACAGCAACTGATGTGAATGGAAATCTTTCAGTAGCCGATGTCTTTACTGTAACCGTTGAGGACAATGAAGACCCGATTGCGATTTGCCAAGGCTTTCCCTTAGTTTTAGATGCCGATGGCAATGGCAGCATCACTCCTGCCGATATTAACAATGGCAGTAATGACAATTGCACCGCCGACGGCGATTTGATTTTGAGCTTATCGCAAACTACTTTTGATTGCGGAGATGTGGGTGCAAACACCGTAACGCTTACCGTAACTGATGCCGCAGGTAATTCTTCTTCTTGTGATGCCACTGTTACCGTTCTGGATAATACCGACCCTATTGCAATTTGTCAAAATATCACCGTACAGTTAGATGCCACAGGAAACGTGAGCATCACCCCAGCGGATATTGACAACGGCAGTAATGACGCTTGTGGAATTGCAAGTTTAGCCCTTGATATTACCGATTTTGATTGCGATGATGTAGGTGCAAATACGGTTACGCTTACCGTTACCGATAATAATGGTAATCCATCTACTTGCACCGCTACCGTAACGGTTCAGGATTTACTGCCACCGACGGCAATTTGTCAAAACCTAACGATTAGCTTAGACCCTATAACGGGCACAGCTTCTGTTTTGCCTACCGATGTCAATGACAATAGCATCGATAACTGTGCGATTAGCGATTTTGCATTAAGTCAAACAGATTTTGATTGCAACGATGTAGGCGCAAATACTGTAACGCTTACCGTAATCGATGCAGGCGGAAATACTTCTACTTGTAATGCCGTCATTACGGTTCTCGACGATACGCCTCCTACTGCCGAGTGCGTTGCACCTTTTGATATTACGCTCAACGCAAGCGGCACAGCGAGCATAAGCGTAGCCGATATTGACAACGGCAGCAGCGATAATTGCGATTTTACGATGGCTCTCGACCGCACCGATTTTGACTGCGCCGATGCTGGGCTTACGATTCCGATAACACTCACGGCTACCGATGCAAGTGGAAACACAGATGCTTGCGTTACAAACGTAACCGTTATCGATGACATCGCCCCGACCATCAGCTGCCCTGCGAACATCAACGTAGGCATTACGAACAACATAGGTGTTTGCGGCAAAGTCGTAAACTACGATTTGCCTACTTTTGATGACAATTGCGCTGATGCAACGCTTACA
>JAFIER010000254.1 GCA_020832465.1 Bernardetiaceae bacterium | reverse complement strand
CCCGTTCTTCAATACCCACAAGACTCATACCAAAAGGATAGTAATGATTTTCTTGTATGATTTCGGGAAATGCAGGAGAAATAACTGCAAATTTCAAATCGTCTGTGTAGCTTGGTGTTGCACTTTGGCTACTTAGCGATGCCCGTACATAACCTGTTTGTTCGGCGATAAGCTCCAATTCCAGCTTCTCCCAATCCCCACACAGACCGCAGGAAAACTTCTTTCTCCTGCTATTCTTTTTCTAAATCGTCTTTGAGTTTGTGCACCTGTTCTTCACTCAAGCCTGTGAGCTCAACGGTAATTTCAAGAGAGAGTCCTTTTAACAAGCAAGAAATAGCAAAATCGAGTTGAGCCTTTTCCATACCCTTTTCCATACCCTTTTCTATACCCTTTTCTATTCCCTCTTCTAGGCCAGCGGCTTTGCCTTTTTCAATACCCTCTTCCAAACCAGCGGCTTTTCCCTTTTCCAATCCCTGCAAATAAACCTCGTCTTGCTCGATGTCGTATCCAATAGTTCCCATATTTCCTAATTCGTTTTGAATGATGTTTGGTAATTGATTTCGCAGACGAGCCAAAATTAAGAGCTGTCTGACATACTTATTTAACGCTGTTTTATCGGTTTTTAGTTGCGACAAACGTGTTAAAATTTTGCGAACCACAGCCTCACGAGTCTCTTCACCAAAATCCGCCAGCACTGCCATAATGACTTCTTCAGCGTGTTCGGATTCCAAAAACTCTTCATAAGAATAGTCCCGAAAGGATTTGAGTACGAAGCCCTTAAATATTTCAGAGGGTTCAAGTGTTGAGCGCATTTTGCTCGGTTTTTCGCCGAGATAATATACCACTTGATAAATAGGCATCTGATATTTTTTTTGCAAAATAGCATGATATTCTTGCATTCTAAATATCATTTTATCTTCATCTTGTGCCTGAAATTCTAATTGCAGAATAAACTCTTCATTCTCTGTAGTCGTAATTTGTAATAGAAAATCTGACTCTCGCTCCAGCGTAGTTTGCAATTTGTCTTTGATAAAGCGATGCGCTTTGATTTCAAATCCAAACTGACGTTTGGAGAGTTTTAGCACGTAAGCTACGATATTTTCTTTCAAGATTTTATCGTAAGCATTTTGTTCTTTTTTGTGTTTTTCTTTTGCCATAAAAAGGTATATTATTGTACAACATCACGAAGATAATGCGTGCTAAAGTTATCCAATTTGCGTTTTCGGGCTTATAATCCCTAAATGTTTTTGCCATATTACTTTCTTGTCCAGCTGTTCGTAGTATTTCACTACAAACTTAAAAATACTTACTCTACAATAATACAAACCTTTCCCCAAACCTCCAAACAAAATAACAAAGTTTTTATCCAAAAAAAAACTGCAAGCCCTCCTAAAAAAAGGCTCACAGGTTTTTTATGATTTTAATAACTGGAGTTACGCAGTTTGAGAACTAACAGTTTTTCAAAAACTGTTAGTTCTTGTTTATCAAGCAATTAAAAAAACAACATTTCTGACAGAAATGTTATTTTTATGCTTTTACATGCCAGGTGCGTAACTTCAGTTAATAGGCTAAATTGCTATTGAGCCAGCGTTCCATTTCTTCGAGGGTCATATTTTTGCGTTTGGCATAATCGGCGACTTGCTCCTTCGTGAGCCGCCCAATACCGAAATACATAGACTCAGGGTGCGCAAAGTAAAAACCCGAAACCGATGAAGCCGGATACATCGCTAAATTTTCAGTGAGCTTTATATTTGTTTTTTCTGTAGCATTGAGCATTTTGAAAAGTGTAGTTTTTTCAGTATGGTCTGGATTTGCAGGGTAGCCCGGTGCGGGTCTGATGCCTTGATATTTTTCTTTTACTAAGTCTTCATTACTAAAATTTTCATCTTTAGCATAGCCCCAAAACTCCTTGCGCACACGCTCATGAAGCCTTTCTGCGAAAGCCTCTGCCAACCTATCGCCCAAAGCCTGCAACATAATGGCTGAGTAGTCATCGCCTTTATGCTTGAAAACTTCGACGTGTTGCTCCAAATCCAAGCCCGTTGTAACGGCAAAAGCACCGATGTAATCCTTTATGCCCGTTTCTTTTGGTGCAAGAAAATCGGATAAGCAAATATAAGGCGCAGTTCCTGATTTGAGCTGCTGTTGGCGCAAATTGAAGAGTTTGAAACGCACCTCTTTGCGCTCATCATCAGTATAAACTTCGATGTCGTCGTCATTGACTGTATTGGCAGGGTAAAAACCAAGTGCACCATTTGCCCTTACTGGAATGCGTTTATTGATAATTTGCTCGAGCATTTTTTGCGCTTCGGCATAGAGTTTTTTGGCTTCAGTACCCATTTTTTTATTTTTGAAAATATTGGGCAAGGTGCCGCGCAATCCCCACGTCATAAAGAAAGGCCCCCAGTCGATATAACGGCTAAGTTCCTCTACATCATAATTGAGAAAATAGCGATTGCCCAAGAAGGTCGGTCTCTTGATTTCATAATCAGTCCAGTCTAATGAGAGTTTGTTGGCACGTGCATCGGCGAGGCTGAGGAAATTTTTAGCATCTTGCTTTTTGCCATGTCCCTCACGTAAGGCAGCATAATCGCTTTTGACCTCGAGTGTATAGGCTTCTTCATTTTCATTGCTAAGGAGCTTACTCATCACGGGTACAGCTTTGGAAGCATCAGTAACGTGAACGACAGCCCCTTTGTAATTAGGGTCTATTTTTACTGCTGTATGAATTTGTGAAGTCGTAGCCCCCCCAATAAGCAATGGGAGTTTAAAACCCTGTTTTTCCATTTGCTGTGCCACAAAAACCATTTCATCTAATGATGGCGTAATGAGTCCGCTCAAACCAATAGCATCTACCCCTTCGGCAATGGCAGTTTTGAGAATTTTATCCGAAGATACCATCACACCTAAATCTACGACTTCATAATTATTGCAAGAGAGCACGACACCGACAATATTTTTACCAATATCATGAACATCTCCTTTTACCGTTGCCAAAAGAATTTTACCATTTTTACGCACTTCATTTCCTGCGGCACGCTGCTTTTCTTTTTCGGCTTCCAAATAAGGAATTAAATGCGCTACGGCTTGCTTCATTACCCTTGCAGATTTGACCACTTGTGGCAAAAACATTTTACCTTCGCCAAACAAATCACCTACGACGTTCATACCGTCCATAAGCGGTCCTTCGATGACTTCGAGTGGTGTATCGTAAAGCTGGCGCGCTTCTTCAGTATCTTCAATCACAAACTCGGTAATGCCATTGATAAGTGCATGCGATAAACGTGCTTTTACGTCAAGGCTTCGCCATTTGTCATCAATAACTCGGGTTTTGCCTTTGCCTTTGTATTTTTCTGATATTTCTAAAAGTCGTTCTGTTCCTTCGGGGTCTCGGTTCAAGACGACATCTTCCACGATTTCACGCAATTCGGGATTGACCTGCTCGTAAATCTCGAGCATGCCTGCATTCACAATTCCCATATCCATACCCGCTTTGACGGCATGGTATAAAAATACGGCATGAATGGCTTCACGCACCGTATCATTTCCACGAAAAGAAAAAGATACATTGCTCACTCCACCGCTCACTTTCGCATAGGGCAGATTTTGTTTAATCCAACGCGTAGCCTCGATAAAATCTACGGCATAATTGTTATGCTCCTCGATGCCCGTAGCAATAGCAAAAATATTGGGGTCGAAAATAATATCTTCGGCAGGAAAACCGACTTTATCTACCAAAATATCATAACTGCGTTTGCAAATTTCGATTTTGCGTTGGTATGTATCCGCCTGCCCCTGCTCATCAAATGCCATGACAACAACAGCCGCACCGTATTTGCGCACTTTTTGGGCTTGCTCTACGAATGCCTCTTCGCCTTCTTTCAAAGAAATCGAATTGACAATACCCTTTCCTTGTATGCACTTCAAACCTGCTTCTATAATAGACCATTTAGAAGAGTCAATCATAATGGGCAGTTTGGCAATATCGGGCTCGGCAGCCATGAGGTTTAAAAACTTTACCATTACGGCTTGCGAATCCAGCATTCCTTCGTCCATATTGACATCAATCACTTGCGCACCGCCTTCTACTTGCTGGCGAGCTACAGATAAGGCTTCTTCGTATTTTTCTTCCCGAATGAGGCGCGCAAACATTCTCGAGCCTGTAATATTTGTGCGCTCACCGATATTGACAAAATTTGTCAGTTTACTAAGCGTAAATGGTTCTAAACCTGAGAGGCGCATGAGTTTTTCCTTTTTCGGAATTTGTCGGGGTGGAAATTCCGATACAATATTTGCAATAGCAGCAATATGCTCAGGCGTAGTGCCACAGCAACCACCTACGATATTGAAAAGTCCGTCGGCAGCAAAATCTTTCAAAAGTGTGGACATTTCGCTTGCTGTTTCGTCGTATTCGCCAAACTCGTTGGGCAAACCCGCATTCGGATAGCAAGATACATAGCACGTGCTGATGCGTGCGAGTTCTTGCATATAGGGTTTCATGAGTGCTGCACCGAGTGCGCAATTGAGTCCGATACTTAAAATATCGGCGTGCGCAATGGAGTTATAAAAAGCTTCTACGGTTTGTCCCGAGAGGGTTCTTCCGCTTGCGTCCGTAATCGTACCTGAGACCATAATGGGCAAATGCGCTTCCTTAGGCATTTTTTTATCTTCAAAATAACTGTTTGCTGCAAAGAGAGCTGCTTTGCAGTTGAGCGTATCGAAAACCGTTTCTATGAGTAGCAAATCTGCGCCTCCTTCTACTAATCCGCTAATTTGTTCGTAGTAGGCTTCTACCAAATCATCAAAAGTTACGGCACGGAAACCTGGGTCGTTTACATCGGGCGAAAGTGAGGCGGTTCGGTTTGTAGGTCCGATGGCACCGGCTACAAATCGGCGTTTATCGGGGTTTTCGAGCTCGCAGGCATCGGCGACTTCACGGGCGAGTTTTGCCGATTCGTAGTTGAGGCGATAGGCGAGGTGCTGCATATTGTAGTCAGCCATCGCAATAGAGGTGCTGCTAAATGTATTGGTTTCGACAATATCTGAGCCTGCATCGAAGTAGGCTTTGTGAATGGCTTTGATAATCTCGGGCTGTGTGAGCGAGAGCAAATCATTATTACCTTTAAGATCTGACTCCCAGTCTTTAAACTCTGTACCTCTGTAGTCTTCTTCTGTGAGTTTGTATCGCTGTATCATTGTACCCATTGCACCATCGAGTATCAAAATACGCTTTTCTATAAGATGTGAGATTGCCTCACGGCAAGATGGGGCTACTAATGTCTGACTCATTCTTTTGTGGATTTTTTTAAATGTATATCTATCTTTTTTTATGCAGTTGAGAAATCTGTTACAAAATTACAAACAAAACAGCACAAAAGAGTATAACCACGTATAAATAAGGTTTGTTTTTTTGAGAAGGGGGTGTGTAAAAAAATTAAAAAGTTCGGCTCTCCTATGATTTATACAGATTTTTAGCACCCACGATTAAAATCATTGGTTTTACTCGAAGCATATTTCTGTATAAAGTTTAGAAGACTCAAAACTTCTTATGCGCTCATGGGGGGGTACGTCAAGCTGGTAAAACTACTTAGGTAGGTTATAGAAATAACATTTCTTTGAGAAATGTTATTTCTATATAGAGAGTGTCCATTAGTATGAATAAACATACAGGCCTATGCAAATCATAAAAAAGCACTGGTGCTTAGCAGTGTGATAAATTTTAAAAATAAACGGTATATATATCTTTCTCACCATTGCTATGTACACCTTTTATAGCTACCCATCCTTTTGCTTCTTTGAGTGTTTCTAAAAGCAAATCTACGGAATCTATCGGCACGGTGCGTTGGCGGTTCTCGACTTCTGTAATGATAAATCCTGTAGGAATGCGCATTTTTTGAATAAAACCGCGATGCACATTCTTAACTCTGATACCTTGTTTTATACCGAGTTTGTTGCGCTCAAGTAGTGGTACTTGCTCAAAATCTGCACCTAGTTCTTCCGAAACAATAGTTTCTCGCCTGACTATATCTGTCGTACCGTTGATATTGGTAAGTAAAAGTTGTGTATTGCGTACCTTGTTTTTGCGCAAATATTTGACATTGATTTTATCACCAGGTGAGTAGTAGCTCAAGACTTCATCAAAATCACTTTTGCTGCTTATGGTATAGTTATCAATGCCAATGATTATATCACCACGCTCGAGACCTGCTTTTTGAGCCGCTGCATCTTTATCAATTTGGCTCAGGACGACTCCCTCAAGTTTTTCCATATTGAGTTTATTACCCAATTCTTCATCTATTTCACGTGCATCTGCGCCGATAAAAGCCTTTTGTACCTCTCCATATTTTTTCAAATCTCCAATGATTTTAATCACAATATCCGAAGGAACGGCAAACCCATAACCAGCATAAGAACCTGTTTGTGAAAGAATAGCTGTATTGATGCCTATAAGTTCTCCTTTGAGGTTCACGAGTGCACCACCGCTATTGCCAGGATTGATCGCCGCATCTGTTTGTATAAAAGATTCAATCGGAAACTGCCCTCCTAAGAGTGCTAAATTACGGCTTTTCGCACTTACGATGCCCGCAGTTACCGTAGAAGTCAGATTAAAAGGATTGCCAATAGCAATAACCCACTCTCCAATGCGCACTGACGAAGAGGAGGCTACTTTTACAGGCTTAAGCGAAGGCGCATCTATTTTGATAAGTGCTAAATCCGATGATGGATCTGTGCCTACAATCTCTGCTATATAACTCCTTTTTTGATGTATAACTTCTATTTTTTCAGCACCTGCTATAACGTGATTATTGGTAACGATATACCCCTCCTTAGAAAAAATAACCCCCGAGCCTGAACCAGCCTGCCGATTCTGACCGTCTTGTGGCGCTCGTCTGTCAAAAAATAAATCTATCCAACTCTGACGAGGTTGTGATTTTGTATATGTTTTGATATAGATAACTGACTCCGAACCTACAGCTGAAGCATTCACAAATGCCTCTTCTATATCAAAAGGCGTAAGCATCGGATTTTTAGCAAGACTCGTAAACGACTCATTATCAATGCGATTTTTTAATTGTGTATGATTTGAATCCTGAACTACAGCAAAAAATTGAAAATAAATCAGTGCAAAAATAGCCGCACCTATTATACCTCCTAAACTGCCAATCAATAATGATTTATACAACTTCATATTCTTATTTTATCTAATTGATGAACTAAAAAAATACGCTTGAATAAGTATCAAAAAACAAGCAAAATGACACTTTGTCAGTATTAAAAGTTTCAAAAAAAAAAGAATACAATCAAAGACAAAAAAACAAGGGCGTACAAAAGCTTTTGTTAGCCATACAAATAGAGAAATCATAAAATTCATAAAATTCATAAAAATGCTTGTATTTATGAACATAAGTAGTTATATTAGCAAACTACTTACTTACAAAAGCGAATCGCTGTAAAGTAGGTGCAAAAAAAGCACATAAAAGCCATTTTAAGCAACAGTACTTTTTATTATTTTAGTAGGTGTCTGTTTATGAGTTTATTAGACAACTAAAAAGGACTGTTATTTTTGTAACCTTACTTAATATAGCGTGCGGTAGGTAGTATTTTTAATACTATTTTTTATAACAACACAAAAATTTTAAATTATTATGGGACGACTATCTAATAAAGTAGTTTTGATTACAGGTGGCGCAGGTGGTATTGGAGCGGATACAGCTGAACTATTTGTCAAAGAAGGTGCGAAAGTTTTTTTAGTAGATTTAGATGAGAAAGCTTTATCAGATGTAGCCAATAAATTACCTAAAGATTCGGTAGGCTATCAGGCAGCTGATGTCAGTAAGGCAGCCGATACTAAATCTTTTGTTAAAGCGACGGTTGATAAATTCGGTAAAATAGACGCTTTTTTTATCAATGCGGGCATTGAGGGCGTTGTCAAACCACTCACGGAATATCCAGAAGATATGTTTGATAAAGTTATGGCTGTCAATGTAAAATCTGTATGGTTAGGTATGCGTGAAGTATTTCCTTACATGCAAGAAAATGGTGGTGGAAGTATTATGATTACTTCCTCAGTGGCGGGTTTGCAGGGTACGCCCAATGTAATAGCTTATGTTACAAGCAAGCATGCCACAGTTGGCGCAATGAAGGTAGGTGCGCTCGAGGGGGCACCGCATCAAATTCGCGTTAATACGATTCACCCTTCGCCTGTGGATAACCGTATGATGCGCTCGTTAGAAGAGGGATTTGCACCAGGCGCAGCAGAAGCCGCAAAGAAAAATTTTGAAGAAATGATTCCCCTTAAGCGTTATGCAGAAAATCGGGATATCTCAAATTTAGCACTTTTCCTCGCTTCAGATGAAAGTAAATTTATAACAGGTGCGCAGTATGTCATTGACGGCGGAATCACAACTTAATAAAAAGTTAAAATAAAATTTTTCATACTCGCAAAGACTTGCTTTTAGTACCTTGTTTATCAGTAATCATACTAATATACATTTTATACAAAAATGAACTTAAAAATAACATTTCTCAAAGAAATATTATTTCTGGGGGAGGGAATAAGCCACCTTTCTATCATAAAGGTGGCTTATTTAAAATTTGTATTTATATTACGTAATGATTGCACTTCAAAATAAACTTATAGCTTACTCACTCTATAAATGCTTGTTTCAGCGGCGACCCCACAGGCGTAGATGGCAATCAGAGCTACAGCTATGATGCTATCGTCAATCTCACGAGCAATCCCGAAGATAATGTTTTTTTGTCAGAATCAAGATTTTCAGGATTTTGGGATTTACTTGATTTTTGCCTTCCTGCTAATCCTTTAATCTTGTTAATCCTGATTCAGACAATTAGACTTTGGGCAAAAAATCCTATGATATCTCGAACCATCTGAGTAATGTTTTGGTTAATACTTCTAACGACAAGATAAAAATTGAAAAAACTTATGGTAAGTCAGAGGCACGAAATTTTTAAATTATTAGAGCAATGCAAGCCTCAAATTTTAGGTTTTGGTGTATCTAAAATAGGTTTATTCGGCTCTTTTGCTCGCAGCGAACAGCATTCGGATAGTGATATTGATTTTTGGGTTGAGTTTTTAGAGGGTAAAAAGACCTATAAAAATTTTATAAATTTAGCCTATTTTCTCGATGATATTACTGGTAGAAAAACAG
>JAFIER010000252.1 GCA_020832465.1 Bernardetiaceae bacterium | reverse complement strand
AAAACTGCGTTAGGATTATAAAATTCTAACGCAGTTTTTTTTTGTCTATCTATGTAAAAAGGTGGGCGGATATTACTTCACCTTTTCTACAATTGCTGTAAAAGCATCGGGGTTGTTTAAGGCTAAATCAGCCAATACCTTACGGTTAATGTCGATATTAGCTTTATGCAATTTACCCATAAATTGTGAATAAGACATGCCATGCTGGCGGCTGGCGGCGTTGATACGCTGAATCCATATTGCACGGTATTCGCGTTTCTTTTGCTTGCGCCCTACATAAGCATACTGCCAAGAACGCTCAACGGCGTTTTTAGCTACTGTCCACACGTTTTTACGGCGACCAAAAAATCCTTTAGCGTGTTTCAAGATGCGTTTACGGCGCATGCGTGAAGCCACGTGGTTAACGGAACGAGGCATAATTCTACTTGTTTTTGAGAGGAGGCGACTGCTTTAGCGCAATGCTTTGAAAGTGCCCGCTCTCTGGTGTTACAGTTAAATAAAACCGAAAATAAAAATAATAAAAATAAATGTTTACTAAATGCTTACAGGTTGAGCAAGTCTTTGATACGAGGCTCATCCGTTTTATGGACATCTGTAAATTTAGTAAGGCGACGCTTACGCTTAATTGATTTCTTAGTCAGGATATGGCTCTTGTAAGCGTGCTTACGACGGATTTTTCCTGATGCCGAAATTTTGAAGCGTTTTTTTGCGCCCGAATTGGTCTTGACTTTTGGCATAATTTCAATTAAATTTGAGTACAAAAAAAAAGAGGGTTTGCACCTTTTGTAAAAGGTTCAAACCTTTATCTTTAGGCATAAAGCACTAATAAAATAAGGGTTTAACTCCTTGCTTTATTAGTGCGTTTTGCTCTTTATATTGTAAGCAAAGGCAGTTTGGCTAAAAAAAGAGAAATTTAATTTTCCTCTTCTTCTTGCTGCTGCTCTTCTTCTTTTTTCTTTTTAGGCTTATTGCTTGGCAATGGAGAGAGAATAACAATCATGCGTTTGCCTTCCATTTTAGGGGGGCTATCCATTTTGCCGTACTCTTCCAAAGCATTAGTAAAGCGATCTAATATTTCACGACCTCTATCTTTAAAAACAATAGTTCGACCTACAAAATGAACATAAGCCTTTACTTTGTTGCCATCTTCTAAAAATCCCTTAGCGTGGCGTGTTTTAAACTCTAAATCGTGATCGTCTGTATTAGGTCCGAAACGAACTTCTTTGACAACTACTTTTTGAGCCTTAGCTTTTAATTCTTTTTGCTTTTTTTTCTGTTCGTATTTAAATTTCGAATAATCGATAATTTTACATACGGGAGGCTTGGCGTTAGGGGCAATCTCGACTAAATCGAGCTTTTGCTCTTTTGCCAAGGCACGTGCTTTCTCTATCGGATAGACACCCTGCTCAATGTCTTCACCGACTACGCGCACCTCTTTAGCACGAATGCGATCGTTTATACGATGCTTATCCTCTTCTCTACGGCGCGGGCTATATCGTTTTCTCGGTTTTCTAATTGCTTTATCGTGTTTTAGTGAAACATTATTAGTACATGCAAATATACAAGTTTTTTTTTATTTACTAAAAAAAAATCGTATATTTTTTTACAAAACCACTAAAAATATGGTAAGGTTCAAAAAAAAACTTATTTTTGTCATATACGTCCATATCACTATACACTTTTCCATAGTGTGGGGGGCAGACACCACGGGCTATGGAAAAATGAGCTTAGAAATAACACATCTGGGCATATTTAGCAAAGTTACGCCACGCTCACAGTATGATTTTTTAAATCCTTACGAATTACTTTTGACTATCAATCACAATCTTTATGACGCAAGCCTTTAAAATATATCGCTCCTCTGCCGGCTCAGGAAAAACCTTTACGCTCACTAAGGAATACTTAAAAGTTGCCCTCGCATGCCCTGATAAAGACGGTAAAGGCAACTTCGACCCCCAGTATTTTAGGCAAATCCTCGCCATTACTTTTACCAACGATGCTGCCAAAGAAATGAAAGAACGCATCGTCGATAAACTCAAAAACCTTGCACAAGCAAAGGAAAATGATGACTACCTAAGCCTTTTGAAAAATGAAATTGCCCAAAGCTACCCCGAGCTACCTGCCCTATCAGAGCAGGATTTGCAATATCGCGCCAAACGGCTATATCAAACTATATTACACAACTACTCCGACTTCTCCGTCAGTACTATTGATGCCTTTAACCGTCGCATAGTACAAACTTTTGCACAGGATTTGGGGCTTCCACCCCGCTTTGAAGTCGAGTTAGATGCAGGCGAATTGCTCATAGAAGGCACAGGTAAGCTCCTCGATAGCATAAGCCCACAAAAAGAACATAGCCTGCGCAAGCTCCTACGTGAGTTTATTATCAAGCAAGCCGAAGACAATAAAAGCTGGCATATAGATAGACAAATTAGCGATTTTTCTACAGTGCTTTTTGCTGAAAATGAGATGCCTTATATCAGGCAAATCGAAGCCATGAAAACCCAAGAGCTAGATGCCGTCAAAAAAGCATACCTCGATAAACTCACAGAAATTGAGAAAGTATTGATGCCACAGCTCGCTCAAGCCGCTACGGAAGTATTGGCATTGATAGAAAACTACGGACTCAAAGAAAAAGATTTTTATCAAGGCGCACGTGGGATTTACAATTATTTTAATAAAAAATGCACCGTAGATAATCTTATACAGACCCGCCTTGCGCCCGAAGTAGGAAAATATACCATAGATTTTGTAACCGCTGAAAAGCTCGCATCTGGCAAAGTAAAAACCTATCAAAAAGAAGCAATAGAAGCCATACAGCCTATTTTGGCAGAAGCTTTTTATAAAATTGAAGCAAGCAAAGCAGAGCATTATACACACTACCTCGTCGCACGCGATATGAGAAGTACGATTTATCAGATAATGACGCTCAAAAAAATGAGGGAGCATATCCGCGCGCTACTCGATGAGCGCAATCAGGTTTTTATTAGTGAGTTTAACGAACGCATCAATCATATCGTGGCCAGTGAGCCTGTACCTTATATTTATGAAAGATTAGGCGAGCGGTACAAACACATCTTAATAGATGAGTTTCAGGATACCTCACGCCTACAATGGCATAATTTGATCCCGCTACTTGCTAACTCTTTGGCTACGCAGGATATGAGCATGGTCGTAGGTGATGCCAAGCAAGCCATTTATAGCTTTAGAGGCGGTAATGCCGATCTACTTGTAGATTTGCCCGCAGTGCCAAGCGCAGCCCCTGATTCTTATATCGCAGAGCACGCCGAAAAATTTAAACAAACAGCAGACCCCATTACCTTAGGCACAAACTACCGCAGCCGCCAAAATATTATTGATTTTAATAATCAATTTTTTGAAGGCATAAGAGATGCCCTTGCCGAGAGTTACCCCGCTATTGAAAACTACTACGGCGAAACGGCTCAAAAATTTAATCATAAAACCGGTGGGCACGTAGCATGTATGTTTATAGAAAGCGAAGATAGCATTGCCGAAGCATATTGGGCACAAACTTTTACGCTCATAAAGCAACTCAAAGAGGAGCAGGGCTATGATTATTCAGATATTGCCATTTTGGTGCGCCGCAATGCCGATGGGGCTTTTATTGCCGAGAAACTCATAGAGGCTTCTATTCCAGTGCTCTCGAGCGAATCGCTTTTACTCTCGGCTTCGCCAGCTATTAACTTTATTATGCAGATTTTTAGCCTTTTACAACAGCCCAAAAACCCGAAAGTTATCTTCGAAGTATTAGATTTTATGGATAGGCATTTTGATAAAATCAAACCCTCGCCCTTTGCTGCGCATTATCAAAAAAGAGCTGAATTTTGTCAGAATGCCTCGCTCGATGCCATTACCCAGCATGTCGAGGAGCATTATAATAAAAAACTCAAATTTGAAGAGCTGCGTTTTCGCTCGCTTTACGAAATTGCAGAAGTATTGATTAGTGAGTTCGAGCTGAGCAAGCCCCCTACTCGTGCGATTTATTTACAGCGTTTTTTAGATGAGGTTTTCTTTTTTGCTAAAAAGAAAAGTAACAATTTGATAGATTTTCTCGAGTATTGGGAACGCAAAAAAAATAGACTTTCGGTCAACTCCCCCGAGCAAACTGATTCCGTACGGGTTTTGAGCATTCATAAATCTAAGGGCTTGGAGTTTCCGATTGTCATATTACCTTTTGCAGACTGGTCGCTTGTGCCTCGTCCGAATACAAGTTTTTGGGCAGAATGGACTCCTAATCCTATTGTACCAGCCTTTACACCCGTAATTTTGAGCTATAAAGCGGCTTGGGAAGGCACTGCCTTAGAAACGGCTTACCGCAAAGTGGGTTTGCAAGCAATGATTGATGGCTTGAATATGCTTTATGTAGCCCTGACGCGCCCTACA
Source organism: Bernardetiaceae bacterium (assembly GCA_020832465.1). GTDB lineage: Bacteria > Bacteroidota > Bacteroidia > Cytophagales > Bernardetiaceae > JAFIER01. Next base: position 12,362 of record JAFIER010000252.1, on the reverse strand, counting down.
GAAAAACTTTTTATCCTGAGCAAAGAAAATAAAACACCAAAAACTTTGGCTGATGCTAAGAATGTAAGTCAGCTTTTAGCTTTTCAAATAGAAAAACTTGCTGAAGAAGACGCAGAAACCGCTGGTCTTTATGTGTTTGCAGAAGATGAGCAAAGCGCAGAAGCAAAAGAGACTACTCACTTTGCCGATATGATTCGGCTACCCAGCATCAAGCAAAATGCAAATATTAAGGATTTGCAAGTGCAGCGCGAAGAGTTGGAAGAGCATGACCCTGAGGAAATTTTTAGAGCTAAAACGATCCTTGCCCAAGAGAGCCTTGCCGAGCAGAGTCTTTTTGTGATGCGAAGGCTTACGCATCTGGCGCAACTCCCTAAACTACTCGAGCACCTCGAACACGAAGGCATATTTTCGCAAGAAATACGCAAAGAGGTTGAAAGTCATATCCTACAAATCAAAGAAAATGCGACGCTTGCTTCTTATTTTGAAAAGCAAAATGCCGCACGTGTATTTTTTACCAAAGAAATTTATCTTGGACAAGGGCGACAAATACGATGCGACCGTCTCTTGCTCAGTCCAGCAAAAACCTCTGCTTTTTGGTATGAAGTACAAACTGATGATTTGCGCCAAGATATGAAAAAATTATACATAGAAAAGCTCCGTGAAATGGGATACCCCAATCCACAGGGGTTTTCTATTGATTTGAGCACTATGCAACTTTTATGATTTTACACAATTTTGTGTAATTTTTAGCTGTTTTGGAGACTTATAAATAAAGGGTACAAAAATAACAGCCTTTTTTAGTTATTTAATAAGCTCATACACACAGCTGCTGAAATAATAAAAAAGCACTGGTGCTTAAAACGTTGAATGCTACTCATACATTGTGCAAATAAGAACTATTTTAAAGATGGCACAGGTATAGTAGTTTAGACATTTGGTTAGTACAATCATAAAAATAATATCACATCATCAGAATAAAGCATTCTTATGGAAAACAATAAAAACATACTTTTGGAAGTTAGCCACGTATCAAAAACGTATGAAAAGCACCGAGCACTCAAAGATGTAAGCCTAAGTGTGCCAAGGGGGACGATTTATGGGCTTCTCGGTCCGAATGGGGCTGGTAAAACCTCCCTCATTCGCATTATTACTCAAATTGTAAGGGCTGATAAAGGTGAAGTATATTTTGATGGAGAGACTTTACAACCCAAACATACTACCCAAATTGGATACCTACCCGAAGAGCGAGGGCTTTACAAAAAAATGAAAGTCGGGGAGCAGCTCATGTATCTCGGACGCTTACGCGGACTTCAAAAAAGTGAGGTGCAGCAGCAACTCAAATATTGGATGAAGACCTTCGAGATGCAAACGTGGTGGGATAAAAAAATTGAAGACCTCTCAAAAGGTATGCAACAAAAAGTACAGTTTGTGGCTACGGTTTTGCACAATCCTAAACTTTTGATTTTAGATGAGCCATTCTCGGGCTTCGACCCTATCAATGCAAATCTTATCAAAGATGAAATTTTGAAACTCAAAGCCAAAGGCATTACCATTATTTTTTCAACCCATAGAATGGAGTCCGTCGAAGAGTTGTGCGATTATATCAGCCTTATACACCACTCTGAAAAGGTAATTGAAGGCAAAAAAATAGAGATAAAGCAACAGTTTAGGAATAATACGTATATGATTCATACGAATAAGCCTATTGCATCACCTGATAATTCTCTTTTTGAAATTATATCTGAAAGCCAGCAAGCTGATGGACTTTTTTATGAGACTAAGCTCCACCTTATGCAAGGCACATCAAATGATTTATTGCGTATGCTTATTAATGATTATGAAGTGCATGCTTTGCAAGAGCTTATCCCCTCTATGAACGATATTTTTATTAGTTTGGTACAAAATCGTCCACAAGATGCTATTTTGTCATAAAAATCATACTACAAAGAACTAACAGCTCTCATAGCACTGTTAGTTCTACAATGGTTTTTAAAGCAAGCATGTCTTAGTAGTATGATAATAGCTCCCACGATTATCTCGGAAATAACATTTCTGACAGAAATGTTATTTCTAAAAGCTACAGCTTCGTTATAAGTCATTTCCGAAGCTGGAGCTTCGGGCTACAGCTTTAATAGCTCCCACGATTAAAATCGTGGGTTTTACTTTTCATTTTTAGCTCTGGTTATTAGACATAAAAAAAGCACAACTCTTTTCAGAGTTGTGCTTTTTTTTATAAAATTCAATTTCAAACGCTTCTCGATTTAGTTAATCGGAATATTAAAGCTAGGCTTCATATTTACATTTGATGTTTGATTTTGGAAATTTAGACGTTGCACTTGCTCTACCTCAATGAAGAGACGGTCTCCTGCTTGGAAGTTTCCAGCCATACTACCGAGGTTAGCTGTAGGTCCGTTTGCATTCATTGAACCCATTGCACGTCGTCCTCTTACGTGTGTAATTTTCCAAGATGTAACTCTAAATCTTGCATCTTTCGGTAAGAATGTTTTAAAGCTTTCATCAGGGACTGCTCTAAGTTCAAGCGAACGCAAACGAGAAGCATCTTCACCTTGTGCGGTATTTGCAGGCTTGTTACCCACAAATGGCAATACTTCAGGCTTAGGTACTAATCGTACTTGAAAGTCTTCCGAGCCAATAGGATTTCCATCGCTACTCACTGAAAGTTTTACCGCATTTGCATTAGGTACAATTGTAACCTCACCTTTCTTAGCACCTCTGATAACTTGCGCACCAGTAGCGGTAAATGAAGGGTTATAAGCAGAACCTAAAGCGGGTACTTGTACGTCGAGTTCGTTACCACAACCTAAGTAAAGTGCTTGCACAGAAGCAGACTGTACTTTGATAACAGGCTTTGCTACGATATACTCTTTGTCAAAAGTAAGGGTTGTATCTTGGCCACCAGAATTTTTGATAGTGATAGAGCCTTTCCAAGTTTTCTTAGCCAAGCCATCTTTATCATATCCACCGGGTGCGGCTTTAAACTCTACAATACCTTCTTTTGTTGTAGGGTCGACTTTCACACTACCAACACTTGATGTCATTTTAGGCTCTATCGAGCTTGAAGTAGCTGAGATAAACATAGTCGCTTTGTAGGTAGTACCTGCTGCTACGATGTTAGATTCAGCAGATGCACGAGCTACGACTTGGTCGAATGAGATTTCAAAATCACCAATTTTACCTTTCATAACTTCTACAGCTTTTTGCGCTACGCCCACTACTTCAGTCTCTAACTGACGCAATACAGCAAGCGAAGCAACCATAGGCGTGCTTCTGAAATAGATATTTTCCCAATCAATATAATCGCCTACGGCATTTCTGTACTTAGATCTATCGTACTGTGGGTTTTTCTCCGTCGGAATAGCAAGTAAAAATTCTCCGCCTACTGCTTTTTGCAATTCAGGGGTAAGCGACTTTACAAGTGCATCTTTGATATGTGGATCTAAGGCTGCTACTGCTTTTGCATACTCATTAAGCTTTGCAGAGAGTTCGTAAGCGCGTCCTTTTTCACCGCCTTCACGACCGATCATAATTGTATTAATCTCGTCGTACTGGGCAGCTTTTGGGTATCCGCCACTTTCCTCATCATACTCACCCATGGTTTGTATAATCTCGTTTCTAATATCTGTTATGGATTTTAACATATTATTAGAAAGTTCTACAGCCTTTTCTGCTTTTGCAATTACAGCCATATCAGATACTGCATTGCCTTTTTCTTTGGCTGCGGCTTTCATTCCACTGATAATTTGAGCATTAGAGTTTTGCGCTACGTTACGGGCAGCCTCCAAACTTTCATCAATGAAATAAAATTTTTCTAAAACTTCATTTTGAACCTGCAACGCCAAAAGAGCCAGTAGTACCAAATACATGATACCAATCATCTTCTGACGGGGGGTTTCCTTTCCTCCTCCCATATTATATTTGGATTTTTGGGTTTCTAAAAAATAATAATAAAACTACATTTGCAATGACCAGGAAGGTTATAATTAACCTTTCATGGCAGTAAGCATATTACCATACACTTTGTTGAGTGTAGTTAAGTTTGTAGTCAGTTTGCTCATTTGTTGCTTGAACTGCTCAGATTCCTTACTTGCATCAGCCATATTTTCCATAGCAGAAGTAAGGTTGTTGTAGAACTTGTTCATGGCTTTCAAATGGCTATTAGCATCTTTGAGTTCCATTTCATATACAGCATTCAAACCAGCGAGGTTTTTAGTAATAGACTGTACTTGTGTATGGTATTCTTTTGCTGTTTTAGAAGCATCAGCCATTTCAGTCATAGAGGATACAGTCTTAGAGTATGCTTGGTTAAGCGTAGTCAAAGATTTAGAAGCCTCTTTTACATTAGTAGCGTAGTCATTTGTAGCACCTACGGCATCACCAATATTTTTGATGCGTGTAGCTGTATCGTTCAAAGACTGGATACCTTGTCCGAATTTTTTAAACGAATCTACTGAAAGATTTGCTTGACCGAGCATTTGGTCGAGACCAGCTAACGCAGCTACGTCTTTACCTTTTTTGTCTTCAACCTTTTTAGGAGAAGCAGAAGCCGCTTCGTCAGCTAATTCAGCATATACACGTTCCCACTGATAGTGAGCTTCGGGTGGTGGTGCGGGTTGAAATACACCCAAGAAGAATACGAATGCTTCTGTAAGCAGACCAACGAAAAGCGCAAGGCTTGCACCTGGCAAGTGTTCAATTTTAAACAATGCACCAATAATGATAACAGTTGCAGCAGCGTTGGTGATTTTAGGTACTACCACACGGTAGAATTTTTCCAATGAAGTCTCCTTATGAGCCATATCAATTTTGTTTTTTAGAGTGTTTGGAAATTAAAATTCGAAAATAATACTAAAATTAAATAAAAGAAAATATACGTAGGTTATACGATAAAACAAAATTATGGTTGCACAAAATTTTATTTTTTTTAACGTACAACAGACATATCAGAAAACTAAACATTTGCAACAAACGACGTACTTGAATTGCAAGTTGTTGATTATTACGCTGTTTTTGTGTGTAAATGCTACTTTTAGCCTTTACGTCGCATCTAATATTTTCAAATATGCAATTTTTGTTTTAAATAGCCAAACAAAAAGTATTTTTTTTTATATTTTTTTTGCTTACCTATTTTTCAAACTGTTTTTGCATATCGTTATTGCATTTACTTGCAAATACTATTCAAAAAAACGAATAAATAAGCAGATTTACAAGCATTACGGGCTTTTTTTTTCTATTTTTCGATAAAAGTCCGTTTTTTAACATAAAAGGCTTCTTTTTATTCGATAAAATATTCTGTTAAAATCAGAAAAAACCGCGTAGCAACTTATATATGTCATTACCAAAAATAAATATAATAAGTGCTAAAATCAGAACGAGACCGACTTTTTGCGCTGCTTCTAAGAATTTATCAGAGGGTGCTTTACCTGTAATCATTTCATATAGCAAAAACATCACGTGCCCACCGTCTAGAGCGGGTATAGGCAAAAGGTTCATAAAAGCAAGAACCATAGACAGGGTAGCTGTAAGCATCCAGAAGCGCGTCCAGTCCCACGTATAGCCATAAATTTTGACCATACCAATGGGACCGCTCAAAGATTCGGAAGCCGATACTTCACCTTTTCCCATTTTTCTAAAAGCCTTGAGTTGCAAATAAATCACGGAAAAGGCGCGTCCTGTGCCTTGCACAATAGCTTCACCCAAAGGGTATTGGGTGCGTTCGGTCTCTATATAGGGCTTTACGCCAAAACCAATTGTACCTTGCTCACTCACGTTGACGCTCAAATCCTTAGGTTGTGCTTCTCTCAATATACCTAATGTAATTGTCTTTCCAGCATTTTCGTTGAGCATGCGCTTAAATTCTGGGAAATAACGTGCTGATGCGCCATTGACTGTTAAGATGCTATCGGAAGCGAGCAAACCGGCTTGCGCTGCTGGCGTACCTGGCATGACTTCGCTGATACCAAATTCTGTGAGGGGCAGAATAAAATCTCTATCAGCCGATTCTCCTGTATATTCGCGTAAAAATTCCTTTGTTATGGGAATTTCTATTGTCTCTCCGTCTCTTAATACGGTATAAAAGCTACCGTCTTCGAGTAAATAATTAGGGTCTTTGACATCGTTAAAGTTTAGAATTTCACGTCCATTGACTGCAATTATTTTATCACCACGCTGCAAACCGAGCATTTTACCCATATCATTAACAGCAATACCGTGCCTATTTACAGCCTCTGCCTTAGGATATTCCTCGCCGTAGAAATAAGTAAAAGCAATAAATATCAAAATACCAGCGACTACATTGACGATAATACCACCGAGCATAACAATTAGACGCTGCCAAGCGGGTTTTGAACGAAACTCCCATTCTTGTGGCTCTGCTTTGAGCGATTCAGTATCTAAGGACTCATCTATCATGCCTGAGATTTTGACATACCCACCCATAGGAATAGAACCGAGCATATACTCTGTCTCTCCTATTTTAAAACTAAAAATTTTGGGTGGAAAGCCAATAGCAAATTTTTCTACACGCATGCCAAAAAATTTGGCCGCTACCATGTGTCCTGCTTCGTGTATGCCTACTAAAAACGAAAGCCCGAGCAGAAGCTGTGTAATCCCTATAAGTACTTCCAAAATATAATATATTTAGCGTAATAAATAAAACTTTTTCAAAACCATGCCTACTGCTAAGTAAGCACACACGCACAATTGCTGTGCAAAAATACAAAACTCAAAGCATTGAAGGAAAGTTTTTAAGGACTTAAAGTTTTAAATTCCTTATTTTTGATAAATTTTTCATCTTTTAACTGTTTTAGAAACGCTATTATGGCTTGTTGCTCCTGCTCCTCGAGCCTTAAGCCCTCAGCTGGCAGTTGCGATGCAAGAGTTTTTGATTTTTTAATGCCTATATTATAATGTATAAGCACTTGCTTTAAATCTTTAAACCTGCCGTCGTGCATGTAAGGGGCCGTCTCTGAAATATTGCGCAATGTAGGCGTTTTGAACTTGCCAATATCAGCCGAATCTCCTGTGATACGAAACCGTCCTAAGCCCACCCCTTCGTGCCCCTCAGCAAACGCCGTATCTAATCCGTTATTATGAAAACTATAATCAGTAAAAAATGCGCCTCCATTTTTGTAGCGATGGCAACTTTCGCAATGCTTATCAAAAAGTTGCATACCCTTTATTTCAAACTCATTTAATGCCTTTTTATTGCCTTTTAAATAACTATCAAAAGGAGAATCAGCCGATATAAGTTTGCGTTGAAACTGCGCTAAGGCACGTGCAATGCGTGCGGAGTTGATCGTTGTATCGCCAAAAGCAGCTTTAAAATAAGGTGCATAACCTTCTTTGTGGAGTCTATCAGGTAGTTTTTTGAGGTTCATAGCCATTTCATCGGGGTGGCGTAGGGGGCCGAAGGCTTGGGATTCTAAATCTTTTGCACCACCGTCCCAAAAATACCCCGCTTTTTCTGACCAAGCTAAATTGATAAGTGCGGGCGAGTGCCGTAGTTGCGGTCTGCCCGAAACGCCATGTGGGCTTAATGCCGTAGCATCTGCAAAACCTAAAGCCTGCACATGGCAGCTCGCACAAGAAACAGAACGATTTGAAGATAAATTTTTTTCATAAAAAAGCATGCGACCAAGCTTAATCCCCTCCACACTAAACGAATTCCGTGAAGGATAAGGAATCGTATCGCCTAATACAGAGGGTGCTTTTTGGAGCGGTATAGGTTCGCAACTCCAGCATAAGCAACCCATCATACCCAAAACAATCCCAGTAACGATATATATGAATAACTCATGACGCATTTTTTATAAAAATCATATTAAACAAAATTTACGGGTGTACTTCAAGTTGGTAAATCGGCTTTTAAAATAGCTACTACAGACATATATTTGCTTGTATCTCTAAGAGGGTGCAATTCATATTTACGCAGTAGCATAAGCTACTGTCTTAAAATAACTACTTTCGCCGTATTTGTGGTGTCCCTATCAAACACAAACCGCATAGTTTTGAATTGCACCCAACCAAGATAATAATTTTTGTTATTTAAGCGATACGAAATTGCTTGTATCAGATAAATTCGTTATATTTACCCTCACACTGCTAGACATTCTCCATATAGAAATAACATTTCTTTGAGAAATGTTATTTCTAAGCCCATTTTTCCATAGCGTGGGGTTTGCAAACCCCATGCTATGGAAAAATGTATAGTAGTATGATTTACCCTAATAAATCATACTACACGGTGAGTTTTTAGACGCAATGAATTGCTCAAAAATATCACAAAATTAATCTTTTATTTTTAATACCCCACAAGCATGTCATCGTTTTTATTTGAAAACAACTACCTAAAAGCCAAACTTTTAGCTATTTCAGATTTTCAAGTTTTGCATTGCGTATGGTTTGATGTTTGGCTCAGTAAGGAAGACAAAGCCCTTGAAGAGGCATTAACCTTCTGTTACGATTTTGCCAAAAAGCAAGGTATCAGGATTCTTATTTCAGATTGTAGTGCTATTTCTACAGTTTCTTTGGAAGTCGATGCTTGGATTGCGCAATGGTGGTATCCTACTTGCTATCAAAATGGTATTATTGCCGAGATTTTGATAGACTCTAAGGATTTTATGGGACAAATTGCCGTCAATAGCTTTATAGAGGGTAATAAATCGGAGGTTATGAATCCTAAGGTAAAAAGTTTAGAAAATGCAAAAACTTTAGCCCTTCATATTCTCAAACAGAATCCTTTTTGAAAATAGCGCACTAACAGCTCTGGTAGAACTGTTAGTGCTGCGCTATTTTTTAATTGGTAAGTGCTAAAAGCAAATCCTGCCGTGTTATAATATGTGCCTGCTTTTGCTCATCGCGCACCAAAAGGGCGGGATTATCTCGCGTGATAAGCGATGAGAGTACATCTATAGTGCTATCCATAGCTACAAAAGTAAAAGGCTCATCCATGACTTCACTCACAGGTTTGTTTTTAAGTTCTGTATCTTCAATAAGCCTATTAAGGACGCGCGAATCTATAAGGCTACCCACTATATTTCCTTCTGTATCTTCGACGGGGAGCTGTGAGATTCCGTTTTGATTCATCATGCGTATAGCTTGCTCAACACTTGTATCAGATTGAATAGAACGCAAAATAGAAGCACCGTTGCGCTCGCGCAAAATATCACGTGCTGTAGAAAATTCACGCTCTAAGAATCCATGGTCTTTCATCCAAGTATCGTTATAAATTTTGTTTAAATAACGTGTGCCATGGTCGGGCAGTACGATGACCATTACATCATCTTTTTTGAGGTTTTTACGTGCGTATTCTAATGCACCAAAAACAGCAGAACCACAAGACCAGCCTATAAAAAGCCCCTCTTCACGTGCTAAACGACGCGTCATGATAGCCGCATCTTTATCTGTTACTTTTACAAACTCATCAATCAAACTAAAATCTACATTTTTAGGCAAAATATCCTCGCCAATGCCCTCTGTAAGATAAGGATATACCTCCTTCTCATCAAAAATACCCGTTTCTTTGTATTTCTTAAATACAGAACCATAAGTATCTACACCTACTGTATAGACCGAAGAGTTCTGTTCTTTCAAATAGCGTGAAACACCGCTAATCGTACCTCCTGTGCCTACGCCCGCTGCATAATGCGTAATTTTACCCGCTGTTTGTTTCCAAATCTCAGGACCTGTAGTTTCGTAATGTGCTGTACGGTTCGAGAGGTTATCGTATTGATTGGGATAAAAAGAGTTTGGAATCTCGGCATTGAGCTTTTTGGCTACCGAGTAATAAGAACGAGGGTCGTCAGGCGAAACATTCGTAGGGCAGACAATAACTTCTGCACCAATAGCACGCAAAATATCAATTTTTTCTTGCGATTGCTTATCCGAAACGGTAAAAATACATTTATAACCTTTTGCAGAAGCTGCGAGTGCAAGCCCCATGCCCGTATTACCAGAAGTACCTTCTATGATTGTACCGCCGGGTTTAATAAGCCCTGCTTTTTCAGCATCTTCAATCATCTTGATGCCTATGCGATCTTTGACCGAGTTGCCAGGATTAAAATATTCTACTTTAACGAGGATAGTACCCTCGATGCCTTTATTGACTTTATTGAGTTTGATGAGCGGTGTATTACCTATAGTCTCGATAATATGATTGTAGTATTGCATAAGGTTAGTGTTTGGTAATGGCGCAATTTGCAGTGCAAAGTTACAAAAAAACAAGGAATTTTACTTATTCGTTACTATAGGATTTTATAAAAATGAGTTTTGTGTAGGATCGCTCTGCTAATTACAACTCATGGCAATGACTTTAGGGGTTGTGTAAAAAGTCAAAGTAGTAAACTTTTGTTAGCCTTTTATTTTTTGACTCTCAGCACTAACATATAGGTGTACGACAACTTTGCTACATGTTCCCAGAAATAACATTTTTTTTAATGCGAAACTCCAGCTGCGTTATAAGAAACTTCCAAAGCTGGAGCTTCGGGCTACAGTTTTAAAAAACCGTAAATGCTGAAACTATCTAAGTTGATTTACAAACTTGACATACACCCTTTTACATACTGCTTCCATTTGGGGCAGTTTTATTTTTTAGGTTTGGCTAATTCTTGCTGTGTAATATTATATGTCCATTTTTCTTTGCCTTGGGTATCATAGCATTTAATACTGAGTTTGCGTTCTCCTTTTTTTCCTGTGATGCTAAAAAGCCCAAAATTTCTTACGCCTACATAAGTTTCTTCCAAAATAAGCGAATTATTATCTTGCTTGCCTCGCTCACCTGCCGCACCAGAAGTAAGTGGAGAAATGGTAATATCATAAATAGGATAAGGCATATTTTTTTCCAACTTCGAAATACCTGTATGATGGCGGTCACCTGTCAGGAATATAACACCCTCTATACCTTCTTTTTTGATAGCCTCTAATAAAAAGCGTTGCTCTTCGGCATATAGCGAGTAGTTTTCGCACCAAGGCATGCCTTCACAATCCATATCATTGAGCACTTGAGAACCTATGACAATAAATTTAAAAGTAGATTTACTGTATTTTAAAGCCTCTATGAGCCACTCTACCTGTGCTTTGCCAAGCATGGCTTTATCGCTATCACTTGCTTTCATGTGCCCTGGCGTTCTGAAACTGCGATTATCCATCAAAAAAAACTGTGCATCATTCCAAAAAAATGTACCACTTACACCGCCGCCAGCACCGTAGTTAGGATTGAGCCAAAACTTTTTATAAATTTCTGTAACCTCATCTTTGAGCCAATAGCTACGGTCGGAGTTGTCGGGTCCGTAATCATGGTCGTCCCAAATAGCATAATGATGCACACTACCGAGCAAGGCTTGCATCTCGGGGAGCTTACGTGTATGGCTATAGCGTTTTAAAATGCCCGAGCGACTGTTCCAATCAACCTCACGTAAGTAAGTATTATCACCACCCCAAATCATAAAATCAGGTGCTTTTTGACGTATGGTTTCAAAAATCTCATACTCACCTCCATAAGATTTTCCTGGACGGTCATACTCCTCCTCATTGACATAAGCACAAGAACCAAAAGAAAAACTAAAATCAGGCGCATCACTACGCCATTGCCAAAGCGTTTGGCTCTGAAAAGTAAGCGGATAATCGCGCTTTACTTCCTTGCCATTGATATAAAGATTATATTCGTACTTCTTGCCCGGTTCTGTATCGCATAATACATGAGCTACAAAATCTTTGTCCGTACGCACCGTAGGGCTTTTTAAAATTTGCTTAGGATTTTCCTTATCGGTATAACGAATCTGTACATCAGCGGGAGCGTTTGTCTTGACCCATATCGCTACTTCCCGCATATCTGAATAGCCTACCATCGGACCTGATTCTAAAAGGCTACTTTGGGCATAAGTAAGCATGCAACAAAAAGAAAGACAAAGCGTAAGAAAAAAATTTTTCATCTTTTGAGTTTTTTTGAAATAATAATGCGAACGCAAAAATTGTTTAAGCTGCAATTTAGTAATTGCTGACACTAAAATTAAGTATTAGAGGTTATAAAATTGTGAAAAATCGTTTTTTTGTCTGTCTTTTCAGCCGTCTTTGAGGTCTGCGACCGTCAAAGAGGCGGGAGGAGGTGGGACGCTTTTTTCAAGATTCGAAGATGAGTAGGATTAAAGCAATCAAGTAAATCCCAAAATCTTGAAAATCCTGATTCTGACAAAGAGCGTGTTTTTGTGCCTTTAGGCACTATATATTGATAGCTAAATGGAATATCCTACATATACCCCTATACAACAGGTTGGTTAGCCTTTTTACGGATATATAACGCCTAACGGCGTATTTTATGTGGTTTTCCCCTTCGTTGCTGTTCCGAA
>JAFIER010000237.1 GCA_020832465.1 Bernardetiaceae bacterium | reverse complement strand
GGTAATTTAAAAACAAAAATGCAACTGTTTTTTTTTTTTTTTTTTAATGTTATTTAACTTTTATATGCGTTTAAAGCCTTTAAATAAGGTTTTAGTTTTGTAGAGACGCAGGTAGATATTTAAGTCAAGTTTTTATTGACATGTAATAAAACAGATAAAATATTTAATTTTTTGATTGTGAAGGCTGTCTGTGGCTTATATAGGCAGCAAGGTAAAAATATTTTACACAAAAAATATTAAGTTTTTAAAATGTAAAATTAACACTAACTTTTCTTTGAGAAATGTTAGTGCTGAGTTATTTGAAACAGCCTAAAGTCTATTCTACAGCAAAAAAGCGATAAGATCCATATCAAAAATCTTATCGCTTTTTTTTGTTCAACCATCGGGAGGGGCTTCGACTACTGCCGAGGTTAGCGAGGAACAGACAGCACATAAAAGGCGAAGCTGGAGGAGCTTCGCCGCTACTCGAGGTCTAATTCAAAGAGCGAATCGGGGAGTTCTTTTTCTTCGATGCTGACAAGGCGCAGTACATTATAGCCTTCTTGTTTTGGGGACTCTGGATTTTTTCGGTGTAACTCTTTATAGAGAGACTCGAGCGATACGTGTAGTTCTAAAACTGCGCTCTCAAAATGAGGAGAAAAATCAGCAAAATAAAAACCTTTTTGGTCTACAATTTTTCCAGTAATATCCTCATCAAAACTACTCATTATCATAGCAGAGAAAGTGTAAGCAATAGGAGGATAGTGCTTAATTTTTACGTCTTTTTCTTTAGCTACCCAAACCTGAGAAAAACAATCCTCACAATCGAAATCTATGCGGTAAAGAGCTGCTGCTTCGTCCTCAGAAGTAGTTGTATCTGCATCGAGTAAGGTTACTTTTTTAATATCAGGTTGTATTTTTTTGAGTTTCTTTTCCTCGATAATTTTGAGTTTAGGCTTTTTGTTAGCACTACTTTCTGAGTTATCAGGAACTCTTGGCTCAGCGACCTTGTAGTATTTTTTTCTTTTCAAGTCTATGTATTCATAAAACATAAACTCCTCCTCTTCGGGCACACCTGCATCAGCGTAGGCAAATTTGACGATTATTTTATCGCCTTTTATATAGACTTTGTAGGCTTCAATCACATCAGACATCCAATCACTCTTCCACTCTGGTTTTACATCTCGTAGCATATCGCCCGCTTCATAAGTCAGTACGCCCTCAAACTCTTTTTGGGCTGCAAGCGGATTTGCTACAAAAAAAAGGAAAATTAGAATTATGCAATTTTGTTTCATTGTATTGTAGGGTTAGTTTGCTATTTTGATTTCAAAAAGTTCGTCGGGGAGTTCTTTTTCTTCGATGTTGCGTAGTGTTTCTATGCTATACATTTCTACCGAACTCATTAAACTATTTTTTGATTTGGATAATAGGTGAGTTTCAGAAACTTCTGTATGCAAGATAAGTCCTTGAAAGTAATCGCTAAAATCATTGAAAATTCGGCTTTCATCATCTATACTTTTTGGTTTTGTTTTGTCTATTTCAGCATTTTCGGTTTTATCTTTACCCGCTACATCTAAGCTTACCCCTGCAACAGCATAAAAAAGAGGCGGATAATGGCTCGGAAATACTGTTGCTTCTTTATCAATCCATACAAACTGAAAATATTCTGGGTAATGGTATCTGATACGATAAAGTCTGGCTGTTTTTCCGTGTATTTTCGAACTGTCCTCCAAAAGTGTTACCTCTTTAATATCATTGCGATAATCTGAAAATGGAACTTGTAGCTCAATATGCTCTGGATTAATCTCGCCCCGATAATCTGCGGGCACTTTGTCATATTTAAAACGGTAATACATATTGCTGTCTAAGTCTATAAATTCGTGCAGCCAATAGTCAAATTTTTCAGAGTTAAATGCACGCTCATTACCTGAGTGTCCTGCTTTTTCTACTCTTATTTTATTTCCTTTAAAGTATAAGCGATGTGTGCAAGCGAAAGAGGGACCTTCACCCCCTTGACGCGGATAGTCCTTCTTCTCATCTTTAACTTGAAACTTAGCACGCAAACGTGCATTTGATGTATAATCAATAATCCCTTCAAAGTCTTGCTGGGCAGTAGCAGGGAGTACCGCAAAAAATAGGCAATAGAATAAAATTATAAAATTTAGATATTGCATTAGTAATAATTGTTTGGTTTAGTTGCAATAAGTACAAAAACAAGTATTTAGCAGGCTTTACCTACCAAATACTTGCGAAAAAAGAAGGATTATAACCAGTTATCTAAAGCATACTGTTCAAGAGAATTATACAAACTTGGTGGTGGAGTCTGTCCCTCTACTGTAATATCAATAACCTGTGCATTCTTTGTGTCGTAGGTCATAGTCCAGCGAACACCTTGCCTATTTATAACATTAGGAGTATCTTTACAGGCTGTAGTTGCTCGCCCATTGTATCTTGTTGTACCGTCGGAGTTTTCCACTTTGCTCGTAATAGTTACATGGACTACAATTTCTGGGCAAGGTCTTTCCGCTTCTACCTCACTATAGCTCGAATCTTCGCAAAGCGCACCTGATTCAACCGAACCAAAAGAAAAAAGCATAATTGCAATTGCCACAAAGGCAAATTTAAATAAATTTTGCATAGTAACAAAAATTTTAGATATAAAAAAATAAAAAAGATTAACTCAAACAAACGCCTTATAAAATTCTGTCCGTCCGCTACACTTATTTATAAATGCTTTGTCTGAATATTATGATACAAATATAGGTAATTTAAAAACAAAAATGCAACTGTTTTTTTTAACATTATTTAACTTTTATATGCGTTTAAAGCCTTTAAATAAGGTTTTAGTTTTGTAGAGACGCAGATAGATATTTAAGTCAAGTTTTTATTTACATGTAATAAAACAGATAAAATGTTTAATTTTTTGATTGTGAAGGCTGTTTACGACTTATATAGGTAGCGATAAAAAAATATTTTACACAAAAAAGATTAGATTTTTAAAATGTAAAATTAGCACTCACATTTCTTTGAGAAATTTTAGTGCTGAGTTATTTGAAACAGCCTAAAGTCTATTCTACAGCAAAAAAAGCGATAAGATTCATATCAAAAATCTTATCGCTTTTGTTTAGTGGTGTTAGATACTCCTATCTGCCACACCAATAAATCGTCTGAATCAGGATTCATAGGATTAAAGGATTTTCAGGATTGCGTAAATCGAGTAAATCCTAAAATCTTGATTCAGATAAAAAAGGGTGTAAAATGCCTATGTCGGTAGCATAGACTTCAGTCTGTGCCTTCCCCCCGTAGCTTCGCACAGACTAAAGTCTATTCTACATAAAAAATCCATATTTGTATTGGCTATTTATTTCTGTGCCTTTATATTTTTTATTGATTCAAACGCCTAAAGGCTTCAAAAATAGAGGATAGCACTAAAAAAAATACAGCCTGTAGTGGAATTCCAGCTAAGGTTGGCACGAAGTATAATTTGAGTTTCCACGATTCATCTAAATATTGATAATGCCTTAATGACCACCAGCAATGGCGCGAAGTTGTGCAACAGCTTTGGCAGTAGCTTTCATAATCAAAAATAAGCTCGCTCAAAATGAGGGAGGGCAAAGCAATAAGCAAACTCACAAAGAAAAACCGGTATCTTAAAAATATACTTTCTTTATGCCTGCGCTTTCTTTTTCTTTTTGTATTTTTAACGGATTGATATTTAGTATCTTGTGGAAAAAGTTGCTTATAAAAAACAGAGCTTACCGTAAAGCTCATAATAATGGGCACGATGGGGTAGAGGTGTCCAAAATGCCATTTTCCGTGCTGAATCCAGCGTGTATGCTGTAGTATAGCGGGTGTAATGACTTTGGCATGCACCCAGCTAAGCATAAAAGCAGTAACGAGCAGTAGCCCTGTAATAAGTGCTACTTTGAGTAGCCAATCGCTTTTGAGCTGTGGGCGTACGTACCTAAGATAAAATTTTTTGAATCCGTGGCGCACCAAAAATGCTTTTTCTTTGATGCTATTCCAACCGCTACGAGAGTAAGGTGGCACGCTATCTATATCAAAATAATTGCGTTCGCCTGAGCGACTTGTTGTGCTATGAAAATAAGCATTTCTTTTTCCAGAGCTTACCCATATATATTTAGCTACTAATTGTCTATCATAAGATTGTGCTTGCTTTACAGCTTCTTGAAAAACTTTTTTACTTGCATCAGCTCGTTTGCACTCTACGACCATAAATACTTTTCGCGATACATCATCTGCTAAAATGGCAATATCTACATAGCGATAACTCGAGCCCATTTTTACATCGTACTCAAAAACAATACGCAAAGGCGGATACTTCATATTGATAACCAAACGCAGATACATTTCCACGCGTACTTCCTCTTCGGGGGTAAATGGAAAACGGCGATTTTGGTGTAAATAATGTACTACCTTTTCAGACCCTACACCTTCGAAGCGGATAAGGCGTTCTTTTAAACCTTGAGCGATAAGCGCACGGCGCTCGCCAGCAGTGAGTTCTTTCATAAGAAAGTGAGTATTAACGATTATTGAGAAAAAATCAGCTATGTGCTCTTGATTTTTTTGTAAAGCTATTAAAATTAGCGATAAACTGCAAAGAAATGCAGTAAAAAATGGCATTTAGATAAAAAAAGAAGAGACTTAAATAAAATAGCCTTAGGTTTCGCATTTTTGAATAAAAAAACTATCTTTGCCTTTATTTTACGGATTAAGAATTTTCACATTCTACAAAACATAAAAATCAATAGCGCTAATGGCTGTTAGTACAATTCAAAATACAACAGATAGTCTCGTTGAACTACTCGGCGAGCAGGCAGATTATTTATTACAACACAAATCGGCTACAATTGCTGCGGAGCGACTTCACCGTCCGGGCGCTGATTTCATAGACCGTGTATGGGCGCATAGCAACCGTTCGCCCCAAGTGTTGCGCAGTTTGGCAAGCCTTTATAACCACGGTAGGCTGGCAGGCACGGGGTATGTCTCGATACTGCCCGTGGATCAAGGCTTAGAACATTCAGCAGCCGCATCTTTTGCGCCTAATCCTGATTATTTTGATCCTGAAAATATTGTTAAGTTAGCAATAGAAGGAGGCTGCAACGCAGTAGCTACTACTTTTGGTAATTTAGCGATTATTTCACGTAAGTACGCACACAAAATTCCTTTGATTGTAAAAATCAATCACAACGAATTGCTTACCTATCCGAATCAGTTTGATCAGATTATGTATGGTAGCATAGAGCAAGCTTGGGAGCTTGGTGCTACTGCCGTAGGTGCAACAATTTATTTCGGTTCAAAAGAATCTACACGGCAGATTCAAGAAGTAGCAGCCGCTTTTGAACGTGCGCATGAGCTTGGTATGGCAACCATTTTATGGTGCTACCTCCGAAATTCTGATTTTAAGAAAGACGGTGTAGATTATCACGTCGCTGCCGACCTTACAGGACAAGCCAACCACATTGGTGCTACAATTCAGGCTGATATTGTTAAGCAAAAACTCCCAGAGAATAACGGCGGGTTCAAAGCCATTAACTTTGCTAAAACACATAATAAAGTATATTCTGATCTAACAAGCGAGCACCCTATTGATTTGTGTCGTTATCAAGTGGCTAACTCTTATATGGGACGCATCGGGCTTATCAATTCTGGTGGTGCATCTGCTGGCGATTCTGACTTAGCTGATGCCGTGCGAACTGCTGTTATCAATAAAAGAGCAGGCGGTATGGGACTAATTTCAGGACGAAAAGCCTTTCAAAAACCATTAGCAGAAGGAATTAATTTGCTCAACGCTATTCAAGATGTATATCTTAATCCTGAAATTGATTTAGCTTAAATAAGCCATATAGCGAATGTTTTTTCAAGATTTTAGCCATTAGCACTAACACTTACTCGGGCAATGCTATTGCTAATGGCTAACTATAAGTTATGCAAATCAAAAACTAACAAGTTAAAAAAAGGTTAGCTCTATATTATCAAACAAAGAAGGTTATCGCTGGGCTTTTTTGATGCTTTGTGCGTAGCTTATATTAGACCATGCTACTATACTTCCGCCAGCCAGAAATAACATGTCTCAAAGAATTTGTAAGATGTGTTATTTCTAAGCTCATTTTTGTATAAGGTGGGGGGGCAAACCTCCACCTTATACAAAAGTGTATAGTAGTATGATATTAGACTAAAAAATTATTTCAATTACTTTTTAACGTACAGATATGTCTTGGTTCAAACGCAAAGAACGAAATATAACAACTCCTACTAACGAAAAAAGAGACTCACCAGATATGTGGTTTAAAACCCCAAGTGGTGGCATTATGCTCAAAAAAGAGTTAGTAGCCAATCAATATGTATGTCCTGATGAAGGTTATCATGTACGCATTACGCCACAGCAGTATTTTGAAATTCTGTTTGATAATGAAAAATTTGAGGAATTAGATGCTAATATGCGCTCTAAAGACCCCCTTAAATTTACAGACAGCAAGCCCTATCCGCAGAGACTTGAGGCTATGGAAGCCAAAATTCAATCTGTTGATGCTTTGCGTAGCGCACACGGTAGCATCAATGGACAAAAATGGGTCGTTGCTGCTATGGATTTTCGTTTTATTGGAGGCTCTATGGGCTCGGTCGTAGGCGAAAAAATAGCAAGGGCAACAAACTATGCCCTTGAGCATCAAATTCCCTTATTGATTATTTCTCAATCAGGTGGCGCACGTATGATGGAAGCGGGGTTTTCGCTGATGCAAATGGCAAAAACATCGGCGCGCTTAGCACTGCTTGCAGAAGCAGGCGTACCCTACATTTCGCTACTTACAAACCCGACAACAGGTGGAGTAACTGCATCTTTTGCAATGTTGGGTGATTTTAATATCGCTGAACCGGGTTCTCTTATAGGTTTTGCCGGCCCCAGAGTAATTAGAGAAACTATTGGCAAAGACTTACCTAAGGATTTCCAAACCGCAGAGTTTATC
This sequence comes from Bernardetiaceae bacterium, assembly GCA_020832465.1. GTDB lineage: Bacteria > Bacteroidota > Bacteroidia > Cytophagales > Bernardetiaceae > JAFIER01. The sequence continues at coordinate 3,606 of JAFIER010000237.1, read as the reverse complement.
GAAGAGCACGGTTTTTTAGATTTTATTGTCGATAGGCGAGAACTCAAATCTACACTCTCGAGATTGATTACAATTTTAAAATCTAGGGATTCTGATAAACAGTAGCTTAGAAAAAAAAGATAGTTCAGACGATTTTTTTTTCTAAAAATGCTTGCTTGTTTTAAAAAAACAGATTACCTTTGTGTCATCAAATAAGAAAAAGGGTTCTTAGCTCAGCTGGTTCAGAGCACTTGGTTTACACCCAAGGGGTCATAGGTTCGAATCCTATAGAGCCCACCACTTTTTAGAAAAGCCACTTCAAATATCATTTTGAAGTGGCTTTTTTTTATGCTCAAAAAATCAGGCCAGCCTCACTTATTACCTACCTCCTTACCTACTACTTTTTTAAAGCTCCTAAATTTTTTAGAAAAAATTTAAATAGTTACATAAGCAAGTTATTGACACAAAATTATCTAATTTAAAATATCGCATTAAAGCACTATTATTTGCATAAAAATACAAATAATGCTATTTAAAACAAATAATTACAGATTTAAGCACAATATAATATGCTTGTTTTTCTTATAGGCAAATTTTATTTTTGTTCGTTAAATTTTGTAAAAACAAATATATTATCTATAATTGCGCTAATCTATATGTAGGCGTTAAATTAAAAAAGACAATTATATGCTGTTATATTGAGTCTGCCTTGTGTTTAACGCTATATGTTTGGGTTATTAGCAATATTATTTTGTGTGTATGCATGAAATACCTTGTTTAAAATCATTTTTGTATTACAAGTAATTAAAAGACATGAAAAAAACATTTTTTACACTATTACTGCTATTTTTTGTAGTGAACCTTCAAGCACAACATGTAGAGTTTGTTGTTGATTTGCCTTTTGAGATTGAAAGCAAGGCAAATGCTAAAATTAGCAAAGATACCTATCTTCAACTTACTGCCGATGTGCGCCCACTTGCCGATGTGTATATTGCGGATATTTCTTCATTAGAACTCAAAGACCAAGCGCAAGCTCGCCGTTTTTTTGAGCGTTTTGATGATGATAATGTAGCCTTTTATGTGGACTGGGCAAAACAAGCTGTTTACATACGCCTTATACCTCAAGATGAGGGAAAGAAAGATTGGGACGTAGAAAAATGGGCTACATATTTTAAAATGAAAGTCCACTCTTTACGCGAAAAAGAAGGACAAGACATCGATAAAACAAAATAAATTTTACCACCAAACTGATAGAATTATAATGAAATATACACTACTTTTTTATCTGACTATATTTTTTGCAGGGATTGCGGTACAAAATGTATATGCGCAAGGAGCGACGTGCGCAGACGCAGATCCCCTTTGTGCCACTACGGGAGCGACTTTCCCAGCAGCCACAACTGGATTTGCTCAAACAGGACCTAACTACGGCTGTTTATTGTCGCAGCCACGTCCTGCTTGGTATTACTTAGAAATTGATGATGTCGGTCCTATTGAAATTTCTCTTTTTAATAGCGCAGAGCAAGATATTGATTTTGCTATATGGGGACCTTTTGCACCAGGCACATCTGCCTCGGCAATATGCGCTACTAATATGGACGGACAAGCGCCTGACGACTGTAGTTTTTCAGCCCTTGCCTATCCTGAGATTATAAACATCAATCCTACGGCAAGTGGGCAGGTATATATACTGCTCATTACAAATTATACCAATGCGCCTACTGATATTACTGTAACGCAAACAGGGGGCACAGGCTCTACCGATTGTGGTGCTGTTTGTTTGATGACTGGTACTATGAGCTGGACAGGTGAAGCACAAGTTTGTAACCTCGACGGAATCACCGAAGATTATACCGCTTCTGTTACCAATGCAGATAACATTACTTACACACTTTCACCCGCAGCAGCAGGTACAATTGATACCAATACAGGTGAGGTAACTTGGAACGCTGCCTTTTCGGGTACAGCAACAATTACAGCTATGGCTACGGCAGCAAATTGTGACCCTATTGTAGGAAATTTTGAAGTTGATGTAACTCAAATCAATACGGATTTAATAGCTTCCGAAAATCCGTTCTGCTTGGGTGATAATATAACTTTTACGGCAGACCCTACAAATGAAAACGCCGCATCTTACGAGTATGAGTTCTTTGTCAATGGAGTCTCACAAGGTGCGCCCTCTACGACAAAAACATTCTCGAGTGCTACACTTGCCGATGGCGATGAGGTTACAGTGCAGATTTTTGCTGGAGCTACTTCGCCAACAGCTACTACCTATAGCTCGACGGGCGGTCCGGCTACTATAAGTACGGGCGCAGCTGCACCGATGAGTATATATCCTTGGAACATCAACGTAGCTGGTGTCTCTGGCCCCTTGACTAATGTGCAGGTGCGTTTAAATAATCTTACCCATACGTGGCGTGGTGATATCTCTATGCTTTTGGTAGCACCCGATGGTACAATGGTAACGCTTATGGGTAGAATTGGAGGTGGTGGTAATTTCAATGCACCTAATACGATTACCTTAGAAGCAGGTGCACCGCTTATGCCCACAGCGGGTGCAATTACAGGAGTGCAGACCTACTCACCCAATACAGCAGGAGGCACTTATACCTACCCCGCCCCCGGACCGGGCGCAGTAAGCCCTGCTATGGCACCGACAGATATGACACTTTTTAATGGTGGCAACCCCAACGGAGACTGGTCTTTGTATGTAGTAGACCATGCATTCGGTGATGGTGGGGGCTTAGCTTCTTGGGATTTAATCCTTACGCCTGAGCCAGCGTCTTGTGATGATATGTCTGACCCTATCACGATGAGTGCCGCACCACCTACGGTAGAAGCGGTATGTCAGGATATTACCATTCAGCTCGACGCTGCTGGAAATGCAACCGCTACAGCCGCTGCAGTAGATAATGGAAGTCAGGCAGGTTGTGGTGCTACGATTGAAAGCATGACGCTTTCGCAAACAGCATTTGATTGTTCAAATATCGGTGCAAATACAGTTACACTTACTGTAACCGATTCCGATGGCAATTCAGATAACTGTACCGCAACAATTACAGTCGAGGATAGCATCGCTCCCGTTGCCGTTTGCCAAGCCGTAACGATTCAATTAGATACTGATGGCAATGCTACGCTTACACCAGCGGCAGTGAATAATGGCAGTAGCGATAACTGTACTGCTGATGGTGACTTAGTTTTGAGTTTATCTCAAACAGCATTTGATTGCTCTCATTTGGGTACAAATACAGTAACGCTTACCGTAGAAGATGAGGCGGGTAATATCTCGACTTGCGATGCTACGATTACAGTAGGGGATACTATCGCCCCCACTATCGTTTGCCCAGCTACACAAACAGTATCAGCTGATGCGAACTGCGAATATACACTTGCTGATTATACGGCTTTGGCTACGGTTGATGACAATTGCCCTACGGGTTTAGTTGTTACTCAATCTCCTGCTATTGGTTCTTTGCAATCAGATGTTACGCTTGTTACTTTAACCGTAACGGACTTATCAGGGAATAGCACAGAGTGTAATTTTAACGTTGAGGCAGAAGATGTTACTGCTCCCGTTGCCGTTTGCCAAGCCGTAACGATTCAATTAGATGCTGATGGCAATGC
>JAFIER010000234.1 GCA_020832465.1 Bernardetiaceae bacterium | reverse complement strand
TGTACAAATAAAGTAAGAGCAGTACAACATCAAATGTTGAAAGATTATTTGCTTAGCTATTACTTTATGTTTGAGGGGGGCAAATGCAACCAGCTTTTTCGATAAAATTTTCATTTTTTTTAAAATATTTTTTTAACTCGCTGATTTTCAACCTTTAAAAATTGAAAAAAAATTGCTTTTTTTTTGCCTATTCGAACCTAACTGCCGATTCGTTGCTCAAAATAACTGCCTTCGTAAGGCATCAAAAAATGCTTACAAAAAACAAATCTATGGGTCTTGAGTTCTTATAAAGATGATTTAGACGGTCTTAGCATCTGCATAAAAAGGCATTAAAAATCATCAGATAGGACATAGACCTTAGCAAGTAAGACAGTGTATTTCTCCTAAAAAAACTTCTGTCTTATAGCCTGCTATCTGTTCAATACTTTTTTTATTCTAACCATCAAATCATTATTTATGAGCGACTTAAAAGACAAAGTTATATTTTTTACAGGCGGGACCTCAGGCTTAGGCAAAGTGGCGGCACAGGTTTTGGCTTCTCAGGGGGCTACTGTGCTTGCACTTGTGCGGAATTTGGAAAAAGGCGAGGCCTTGCGTTCGGATTTTAAGGCTGCGCACCCCAATGCTGTGGGTAGTATCAAACTTATTACAGGGGATTTGTCATCACTTGATAGCATTAAAGTCGCTTGTGAGGCTGTTAAGTCAGAATATAAAGTTGTGGACTACCTCATCAATAATGCAGGTATGTGGGCATCAGATTTTAATACTTCTCAAGATGGTATAGAAATGACATTTCAGGTCAATGTACTTGCTCCCTTGCTCATTACTCAGCTTTTATGGGAAAATCTCAAAAAATCGGACGAAGCGCGCGTTATTTTCACAGCTTCTATGTTACACAAAGGCGGCATACAGTTTCAAGATGTTGAATATAAATCAGGCTTTAGTGGTTATAAGGCTTATCAACAATCCAAACTTGCCGATATTTTATTGGTTCGCTACCTACATAAATATTTTTCTGATGAAAAAATTGGTTTTTATAGCTTTCACCCTGGAGTCATAAGCACCGACTTGGGACGTGATATTGGTTTCTTGGCAAAAGCATTTTTTAGCCTTGTAGGCAAACCGCCTGAAAAAGGTGCAGAGACGCTATTATATTTAGCGCAAAGCGATAAAACTGATTTGCAATCTGGTGAGTACTATGCCGATAAACAAGTAAAGCGAAGTAGCACAACAGAGAGTTATAATATGCGCAGTGCCGAGCGTCTTGTCAAGATTTGTGAACGCTATCTCTTGGATTATATCCAAGAATCGCAGTCGCTGTTTGATATAGAAAGTGAGTTGTAGGGGCTTATCTAATTTTAAATTTGTGCACAATTCCCAATAAATTTGATTTTTTTTAAAAATATTTTGATTTTAAGCTCGATAACTTTGGATAAATTCAAACAATATCTTATTTTTGCACAGATTAAGGTTTAATAATCAGATACAAACGCTGTTTGTACTGCTTATACAATTCAAATTCAAATCCAAATTTGTTCGCAAGAGCATTTTTACATAAGTCGCTTATATACAATGGCAAATACAGGTAAAATCGTACAGGTAATCGGACCTGTGGTAGACGTAAGTTTCGAGGGTGTAGATACACCTAATATCTTAGACGCACTTTCAGTAACGAAAGAGGACGGTCAGGAGGTTATTTTAGAGTGTCAGCAACACCTTGGCGAAAACCGAGTGCGCACTATTGCAATGGATAGTACAGAGGGTCTCGTGCGTGGTATGCCCGTAACTTCTCAAGGACATACCATTCAAATGCCCATCGGAGAGGATATTAAAGGTCGCTTGTTTAATGTGGTTGGTACTGCTATTGATGGCATTCCAGCCCCAGAGGGTAAGCATCATTTGTCTATACACAGAGCAGCCCCTGAGTTTAAAAACTTATCATCGAGCACCGAAGTGCTTTATACAGGAATTAAAGTCATCGACCTTATCGAGCCTTACTCAAAAGGTGGTAAAGTAGGTCTCTTTGGCGGTGCTGGTGTAGGCAAAACTGTACTTATTCAGGAGCTTATCAACAATATTGCATTGGCTTACGAAGGTCTTTCTGTATTTGCTGGTGTAGGTGAGCGTACACGTGAGGGTAATGATCTTTTGCGTGAGATGCTCGAATCTAATATTATTCGCTACGGCGAGGCTTTCAAAGAATCTATGGAAAGTGGCGGCTGGGACCTCTCTAAAGTAGATATGGAAGAGCTTAAAAAGTCTCAAGCTACTTTTGTTTTTGGTCAGATGAACGAGCCTCCTGGTGCGCGCGCGCGTGTAGCACTTTCAGGTCTTACCGTAGCAGAGTACTTCCGCGATGGTGATGGCACAGGAAAAGGTAACGATATTCTTTTCTTTATTGATAATATTTTCCGATTTACACAAGCGGGTTCTGAAGTTTCAGCCCTTCTTGGTCGTATGCCTTCTGCCGTAGGTTATCAGCCTACACTGGCTACTGAAATGGGTGCAATGCAAGAGCGTATTACATCTACAAAGCGTGGTTCTATTACATCAGTACAGGCTGTTTATGTACCTGCTGATGACTTGACAGACCCCGCACCAGCCACCACATTTGCTCACTTAGATGCCACTACTGTACTCTCACGTAAGATTGCAGAGCTTGGTATTTATCCTTCTGTAGACCCCTTAGATTCTACTTCAAAAATCTTAACTGCCGAAATCGTAGGCGAAGAGCATTACAATACTGCTCAGCGTCTTAAAAATACTCTGCAGCGTTATAACGAATTGCAAGATATTATCGCAATTTTGGGTATGGACGAACTCTCAGAAGAAGACCGCTCCGTAGTAGGACGTGCGCGACGTGCGCAACGCTTCCTCTCGCAGCCATTCTTTGTAGCAGAACAGTTTACGGGCTTGCCAGGACAACTCGTTGATATCAAAGATACGATTCGCGGTTTTAATATGATTTTAGATGGCGAGCTCGACCACCTCCCCGAAAAAGCATTCCTTTTGAAGGGTACTATAGAGCAAGTCATCGAAGACGGCGAAAAAATGCTCAAAGCCGCAAAATAAATTTGAATAATCACACAACAAGGCTAAGCCTTTTCCCTCAAAAAAGGTTTAGCCTATTTATATGCTAAATATTATGATGAAACTCGAGATAATAACCCCCGTCGAGAAAGTATATGAAGGGCAGGTAGAATCCGTGCAAATGCCTGGTTCGCAAGGCTCTTTTGAAGTCTTAGAAAATCACGCCGCCATTGTCAGCTCCCTTGAAGAGGGTACGGTGCTTATCAGAAAAGCATCAGATACAGAAAATATTGATATCAGCGGTGGGGTCGTCGAGGTACTCAACAATCATATCGTAATACTTGCAGAATCTGTAACTGCATAATTCGCCGTGTTTGCTATCCTCACCAAACACTAAACGAAGTTACTTACTCTCATACTTACTGACTAACTAACAAAAAATTCCCCTAAGTCAAAAACTTAGGGGAATTTTGCATGTAATCCTAATTATCTATCTATCAATCAAACCAAAAACTTTTTTTTGTCGCTTATAGCTCAATACTTTCTATCGCAATGCGTAAAGTATGCGCTTCTGTGAGTATTTCTTCTTCGTGTGAGAGGTGATGAAACGACCCTTTATGTGCATTTTCTTTAGCCAAAACTTGTATTAAATCTTTTTTAATTGTCATACCGTCTTTGTCTAAAATTTCGGCAGAGAGCCATATTTTACGAAATTTGTTTTTGCTCTCAAGGCTTCCTTTCACTCTAAAAGCATAAGCTGTCTCGAAAGTCTCGAGCTCGATGCGCTCGGTATTGATGTGAAGCCCCTGATTTGCTATATTTTTATCTAACTCCAAAGTCAAACCTTTTTGTAAGCCCGCAGCATCAACTTTAACCTCATTGCGTATCATTGTGCCACTTTCTTCAGACAGCCTTGTCCATACACCTTCTTTATCCATATTGATCACTTGAATAGATGAGACCTCGCCCCAGCTATTAGACGCTTGCTTCGCCTGCCAAAGGCTATGCCCCAGAAAACCTGCATAAGCCGAGCAAAAAATAATAATTATAGCTACTGCTATTTTGAACCAAGTTTTTTCCCTTGTTTTGATTTCTATTTTTTCAAACTCAGGACGGCTCAAAGCAGCCTGTAAATAAAGTGCACCTTCATGAGAAGGGTCTTGATTAAGGCAATAACTTGCATATTCTAAAGATTTGATGCGGTCTCGGCTCTCGCCCTGCATTATCCAATTTTGCTTATACGCCTCTGCTAAAAAGAACGTATATTTAGCTTCATAAGGACATATCTCTAAAGCCTTTTCGCCTTCTGAAATTGCCTGTGCAAAATTTCTAAATTGCAAATGCTCCTGTGCAGCTTTAAAATGCCCCGCCGCACGCGCCTCTACATAATCCCAATCGCTAAGCCCAAGCTCAGCAGCTACTTCACGTAATTGTTCACGGTCGAGCGAATGCGTAAAAGCTTGTTCTTTAAGCTCAAGTATTTTTTTGATGTAATTTTCTAATGTAAAATGCGACATATTCATAGATCAAAAATTTGTAAAGTATTTTGATTGATTTAAATAGATATGCTATTAAGAAATCAAAATTCAGGCTATGATATTGCCAAAAGTATAAAATAGGCTCGCTTTTCGATAAGCACAAATAGCCTATCGGCAAATCATAAACTTTATAAGACAAAAATAAAACACTATGATTTTTCTAAGCCATCTAATTACAAGATGTTTTAGACAAACCTTAGTAAGCATTCTTATCACAAACCTTGTTATTTACTCAAAAACAATCATTTTTATTATGCCTACATTCAAATTTTTATATTGCTTTGGATTAGCCTTGTGCTTGAGTTGCTCACTGCTTTATGCACAAAGTGCTGAACAGATTATTCAAAAAAGCTTAGATGCACGAGGGGGAGAAGCTGCCTTCAAAGCACTCAAAGCATTGCGCATCGAAGCTGATGTCGAATCCGCACAACTCCCTATGAGCCTATCTGGGACTACATTTAGAGCCAGAGGAAACAAAATGTACAACGAAGTGAGCATTATGGGTATGAAAGTTTTGCAGGCTTACGACGGCAAAGTAGCTTGGACTAAAGATCCAATGACAGGAAGTGTGCAAAAGTTAGACCCAGAGTCACAAAAAATGATAGCCACACAAGCCTATTTCGATGATTTGCTCATCGCATATAAAGCGCGTGGATTACAAATTGTCGAAAGTAAAACTACTAACATTCAGGGAAAGCATTGCTACCTCTTAGTTTTTGAAAACAAGACCGATAAAATTGAGTACTTTATCGATAGCAAAACCAATCTGCCTTATATGCAAAGACAGAGGATTGACAAAGACACAGAAGTCGAAATATCCTACAGAGAGTTCAATAATGTAAAACATATCAAAATGCCTTTTGTCATAGAAATGAAAGTAAACGGAAGCACACTCAGCAAAGTTACTTGTAAAAAAATTGAGCTAAACCCCAACATCAATGAGGACATCTTTGCCTACCCAAATAAGTAGCAACTCGCCAAAGGCAGAAAGATAACAACTTAAAAAAATAGCCCAAAACGATATTTCTTACAAAGTATTGTTTCTATAAGTTGCTAAAAATTAAGCACTAACCGTACTAAGCAGCACGGTTAGTGCTTAATTTTTAATCCTGATAATCTTTAATATACTTCTCGCAAGCATAAACAAAAACTTCAGGCGAAGTGCGATGCCCCATTGTCTCGATAATTTCGGTGGTATAAAAAGCCGCCGCCTCGTTTTCCTTCAAATACTGCAAAGTATCCTCGGGTAAAATCGTGGTATCTTGTGCGCCGATAATGATTTGGTTGTAATAATTTTGAGATTTGCCCACACCTGTAATATCCTGCCGAACCGAAAGATAAGGCAAGGCGGGATTGAGTAGCAAAGTGCGACAACCCAAATGCTTGGCTAAATGAAATCCCATAAGCCCACCCGCAGAACTGCCTACAATAAAATTGATGTCCTGCGCCTTGCATTCCTTGAGCAAGGTTTTAAAAACTTGATTATCACCCACATAATCTATCTGCGGTGCATACATGCTTTTTGCATAAGCAGCGAGCGTTTTGAGCCTAAACTCATTCGGGTGGGAGTAAAGTCCGTGAAAATATGCCATTCTATACATATCAATTTGTCATTTTGGTTTCTGCAAAAAATGTTATTTTTAAAAATACTGATCACACTACTGTACATTTTTGCATAGCGTGGGGTTTGCAAACCCCACGCTATGCAAAAATGGGCTTAGAAATAACATTTCTCAAAGAAAATTTATGCCAGAAATGTTATTTCTAAAATTCAATAGCTTTTAAATACCTATGATACTCACTTTTGAGCATCTGAGTAGTTACCAATTATTTATATTATGAAATATATGTTTTTATTCCTAATCGTACTATTCTTTTTGAGTAGCTGTAGTAGCGATGATATAAGAAATTTGGAACAAGCTACCGTAGAAACGGCAGCAATGAATGCCGATGAAATGTCTATCGACGAAGCTGTCTTATTCGGAATTTCTCTCATAGAAAAAGATGAGTCAGTAAAAGGATTGATAGGCTACCTCGAACTTGATAACCAAGGCAAGGTCATTAGCCTTCGTGATTGGATAGAAATTCCAATAGCTGATGATATTACTGTATCAAGTAACAACCGTAATTGTAATGATAGCGAGGGCAACACATGGGACGACTGTAAAAGTGCAGTATCTGGACTAGAAGCCGCTCGTTTTATACGTGATTTTTCCGATGGAAAGGATTGCGTTGAAGTTCGTCTTGAAGCCAACGGTAAAAAATGGGACGTTTTTGTCAAAGCGTGTTAGACCTGCAATAAGCATCTATCTTTCAACGCTTTGACTTTATAACCGTTATTTTGCACTTCAATCCTTAACATTCAAAGCCTCCATTCAACAATCGCATCAGCAATTTTACGGTCATTAGAGAGCCGTGGCACTTTATTTTGCCCTCCGAGTTTGCCCTGCGATTTCATATATTGCTGAAAAGCATCAGGTTGCAAAGCCGTAATTTTAAGCTTCGCTAAAATGCTGCCGCGAATCAAATCATCGTAATAGCTATTCAACTCCCGCATTTTCAAATCCAAATCCTCGATAAATGACTCCATATTTTGTGGCTTATGCTCGAAAGCAATGAGCCATTCGTGATAAGACTCCCCCTCACCAGCATTGATAAAAGGAGCAACGGAAAACTCGGTAATCTTAGTTTCTGGGTGTCGCTCGCTGGCATATTGCATCGCACGCTCGACCTCCTGCCCGATGACATGCTCGCCAAAAGCAGAAATAAAATGCTTAATCCGACCCGTAAATAAAATTTTATACGGACGTTTGGATACGAATTGCACCGTATCGCCAATTGAGTAGCCCCAAAGTCCGGCATTGCTATTCAAAATGACAGCATAATTTTTATACAGCTCGACCGAAGCTATCGAGTGGCGAGTCGGGTTCGGATTGAAATACTCTTCTACGGGTACAAATTCAAAGAAAATTCCGCTATTCAAAAGCAAAAGCAAGGCTGCGTCCTCTTGGTCGTTTTGATAAGCAAAAAAACCTTCGGAAGCGGGATAGGTCTCGATGGAATCAATTTTTTTGCCGATAGACTCGTACATTTTCGCCCGATACGGCTCAAAATTGACTCCGCCATACACCAAAAGCGAAAAGTTGGGAAAAATATCTTTGATGCGTTTGCCACCTGTGCGCTCGTGCAAGCGGTCAAAATACATCTGCACCCAAGGCGGAATACCTGAAATAAGCGACATATCCGCCTCGAGCGTCTCATCGATAACCTTTTGCAGTTTATGCTCCCAATCCTCAATGCAATTCGTTTCGTAAGAGGGTCTTTGGTTGCTACGCAAATAGCTCGGTACATGATGATTCACAATACCCGAGAGCCGTCCTGTATGAATGCCCGCAGTTTGCTCAAGCGTCGGACTTCCCGAAAGGAACATGAGTTGCTTATCCAAAAATTGAGATTTTCCGGTTTGATACACATAGGAAAGTAGCGCATCGCGCGCGGAGTTGATGTGGTTGGGAATAGACTCTTTGGTAAGTGGAATGTACTTTGCGCCCGAAGTGGTGCCTGATGTTTTGGCAAAATACTTGGGTTTGCCTTTCCAGAGTACATCTTCTTTGCCTTCCAAAATTTTATCGATATAAGGTCGCAAATCTTCATAATCACGAATCGGTACGGCAGTTTTGAAGTCGCCATACGTATGCACATCTTTAAAATGGTGATCTTTGCCAAAGTCGGTATGGCGCGCCTCGAGGACGAGCTTCTCGAGCCACTCAAACTGTACCTCTTCAGAACGTGCTATCCAGCGTTTTTGCTGATAAGCTACGAATTGCGCTAATATTTTTGCCCCTATCGAACGAATCATAATTTTTTTTGATTTTTTTTTTGTGTGTGTGCTTCAGAACTAACATTTCTTTGAGAAATGTTAGTTTTAAGCCCATTTTTCCATAACGCTATGG
>JAFIER010000233.1 GCA_020832465.1 Bernardetiaceae bacterium | reverse complement strand
ACCAACTTGACGTACACCCACTACATTCTTCCCCCGTATTCAACACATCAATACGGCCTTTGTTTTCTACAAACTAAACTTATATAAATGTTTGATTTATTTGAGTTTATCTTGTCAGTAATAATCGTTCAATATCTTCTTTAATTCCAACTTGACTTGGTCTTTTTGCAAAAGATTTTACAATATTTCCATTTTTATCAATCAAAAAATAAGTAGGTGTTTGCGTAACAGCATAAAGGCGTGCAGTAGGCGAAAAAGCCCCACTATCATTAAGGTGTAAACCTTGAATTTTATACTTTTTTATAGCCCTTTCCCAGTCAATCAGGCTTTCATCTAATGAAATTTTAATATAAGCAAACTCATCTTTAGAAAAATCTTCTTGTAAACGATTCGCAAAATCAACCTCCTGCAATGAAGCAGGAGAATGACTAGCCCAAAACTCCAAATAAACAACCTTACCCTCAAAATTCTTTAAAGAATAAGTTTGTCCAGAAGTATCAATCAAGTTGAAAGAAGGTGCACCTTTTCCCTGTTCTAATTTTTTATATTGAGCCTTTAGATTTTGAAGTGGCTCATATAATGGATTACTTTTTATAGTTGTAAAATTTTGATAATCAGTATTTTTTAGATTTCCACCAGTTTGTCTCAAAATTTCTGCAATATACAAACTCCGAACAAACTCCGCCACTGGTGCATGCCACTCGCGCCCTACCCAATTCCAAATAGAATCGTAATAATTAGGACGCATACTACTAGAAAATTGAGGAAATGACTTGCGATATCTATAATCCCAATATTTACGTACAAAATCTACATAAAAAGGATTATCTAATGCCATAGAATCAGACAAAGGTATTTCTGATAAAAGCACGTAATAATCCTCATCTAAGAAATCCTCTGCATAAATATTTGGATTTAACAAGGGATATACGAGTAAATCACCTGCATTTTGATAGTAAATAGACTGACTAATAAAACGCATAAAAGCATTAGAAAGCGGTGTTGTTTTTTGATATTGCTCAAAAAATTTAAACTGTTCTTTTTGTCTTTTATCAATAAATGACCTAAACTCCTTAGGCTTATATTTTTGCATTTTATCAGGATAACCGATATATTTAGGATTCTCCCAGAAGCGTTTTTTAAACTCATTCAAACAGTTGTTTTCATTTGCACCTATACCTGAAAAATAGATTTCATCACTCTGCTCATCAAAATGTATAAAAAGGCTGTCCCCTTTGTGTATGAAAATTGGATAAGATTCTGATTGATAAATCCATTCGCCTAATGCCGTATTTTTTTGAATTTCTAGGGTGCTATTAAAAGCACCATTTGCATCAGAAGGTAATTTATACTCGAGCGGGAAAAGCGTAATTGGATCTTCGTAAAATCTAAAGTAAGCATTTGTAGGCTCAAGTGTAAGCAACTGCCCCTGCAAGACTGTGTTGCCCTGCCCCATAGCTATTGCTATAAAAGCGATAAAATAGATCAAACTAACCGAAAAATATTTGAATATCATTGAACGAAAATAATTGTTTTTGAGAATAAATGTTACTTAGTAGCGATAATATTTTTTTGAGTTAAATTTATAAAAAACAAGGCTTCTCAAGTTTATTATCTTGAGAAGCCTTTACGCCGAACTGCTAACGAGAGTTTGATGCTATATCTAAGGTGTGACTATTAGTCAGGTAAGATGTCTCTATTTACAGCATCACCAGGTTGTACATCTACGAGTTCGATATCAAAAACAAGTGTTTTGCCTGCTAATTCATTATTTGCATCAAGCACAACAGCATCGCCATCAATACTTTTGACACTTACAGGGATTTGACTATTATTGACATTTACCGTAAAGCGGTCGCCTATATTAGGGACTACATTATCTGGAAAATCAGACTGATTTACAGTCAATAAATACTCCTCTTTTACCTCACCGTAGGCTTCAGAAGGGCTTAATGTTACTGTTTTTTGCTCTCCAATTTTCATACTTTCTACAGCCAAATCAAAACCCTTAATCATCTGACCCGCGCCGACAATAAACTCTAAAGGTCTTCCATGATTTTCTGAGGCATCAAAAACAGTTCCATCTTCGAGTTTGCCTGTGTAATTAACCTTTACAAGGTCTCCTTTTTTTGCAATAGACATTGAGAAATAAATATTTTGATTGTTTGTTCTGTTTTACGCTCACAAAAGCCAAACCTTCGTTAGCATAACAAAGAACGATAAATAAATTTCTGCTAAGATATGATTTTTTTTTCGCTTTTTAATCTTTTACACCAAAAAAGTTGTAAATTAGCGCATGAGTAGGTGTCTTAAATAGCAGTAAAATTAACTTTACTGCATAAAAGGTACATCTTTGTTTGCCTATTTACACAATGTAAAAACAAAAAATTTGTAATAAAAAAAAAGATTTATTACATTTGCATAAGGCATTCTAACAAGTTTTCGTTCCCTCTTGTATTTAGGCAAGACATTTTTTTATATCATTTTTTGCGGACTTGCATTTTTTTGAATGCCTTATTTTTTTACCTTAGCTTAAGCATTCCGATATATAGCTTGTGAAGCCATCACAGCACTGACCTAAAAAACTTGCACAACGCATAAATACAAATAAAAAAACTTTAACTTGACATTCATACATTTTACTGCTATATTTGAGCAGATATTGCCAAGTAAATAAGGCAAATGTTATTGTTTTTCATACTACTATACAAAAATGGGCTTAGAAATAATATTTCTCAAAGAAATGTCATTTCTATATGGAAAATGTACAGTAGTATGATTATTTTTCAAAGAAATCGTGTTTTGATTTTAGAATCGCATAACCTCATACCCTAATTTTAATATTTTATGCAAAAAATTATATCTGTTATTTGGATTAGCCTCCTCTTAATGAGTAGCTTAGGTGCTTGCAATGGCAATAAAGAAAGCAGTAAGGAAGCCAATAATAATAGCCAAACTGAAAACAATATTTCCATTACAGAGCAGAATGCAGGGCGCAAAAGCGACACAGAAGCACAGCCACGAGCCGCTATAGGCCAAAAGGTTAGTGTGGCTTTTTATAATGTAGAAAATTTGTTTGATATTTTTGATGATCCCAAAACAAAAGATGAAGACTTTACGCCAGAAGGCAAACTGCGTTGGACAGAAAAAAGATATCAAGAAAAACTTCAAAGATTGGCTGAAGTAATCCACCAACTCGGCGATGAAGACGGCCCTGAAATTATTGGGCTTTGCGAAATAGAGAACAGAAAAGTACTCGAAGACCTTATCAAAGAGCCACTCCTGGCTAACTATCAATACGGAATTGCACACGAAGACTCGCCCGATGCACGAGGTATTGATGTTGCTTTGCTTTACAAAAAAGATATTTTTGATAAAAAAGCACATAAAGTCCATAAAGTTTCCTATCCTGATGCCCGTTTCCGAACCCGAGATATTTTAGAAGTAAGCGGCGAACTTAGTGGAGAGATGATGCACTTTATTATTTGTCATTTCCCCTCAAGAAGAGGGGGGGAGCAGGCAAGCGAGCCCAAAAGAGTGGCGGCGGCCGAGACCGTCAAAAAAGTAAAACAAAATATTTTAAACCAAGACCCACAGGCTAAAATATTGATCATGGGAGACTTCAATGACGAACCCCATAATCGCAGCATTAAAGAAATTCTCAAAGCAGAGGCCAATATAGATGCGCTTTTATACAACCCATTTGCACAACTGAAAAAAGATGGATTAGGCACCTATAACTACAAAGGAGACTGGAACATGCTCGACCAGATTATCCTTTCAAAAGCTTTTCAAAGTGGCAGTGGCTGGACTTTTGAAAAGGCTAATATTTATAAACCCGAAAAAATTCAGGATACACACCCCAAATACAAAGGAAATCCGTTTAGAAGTTATGCGGGTACAAAATATCTGGGTGGATATTCCGATCATTTTCCCATTTATGTACATCTAAAAAACAAATAACATAACACTATACACTTTTCCATAGCCTGTGTGAGTTGCAACCCCCACAGGCTATGGAAAAATGAGCTTAGAAATAATATTTCTCAAAGAAATGTCATTTCTGGTCGCCGAATGTATAGTAGTATGAACAAATAAAATAATTTTGGGTAGTGTATAACAAGTAATGCTTAGAACTAACAGTTCTTTGAGAACTGTTAGTTTTGAAAGACTTTGAGCATTACATCTTTAAGACTACCTAATTTTGCATACCTAAAACAGAAATTTTATTTTTGATTTAGGT
>JAFIER010000232.1 GCA_020832465.1 Bernardetiaceae bacterium | reverse complement strand
GTCAAGAAGATTTTTTAAAACAAACTATTCAAAAATGGATGGGAGATACACATAAACAAGCTTAATATAAGCAAAAAAAACTAAATTTTGCTGTATTACAAAAGAAAAAACCTCTTTTGCTGTATTACAAAAGAGGTTTTTGTGTATATTTTTTTGAATTAACGCAAATTTATTTGCTTCTAATCTTGATAGACGTGCAGTTATCTTTATACAAATGATATTTTAGAATCGTAACAATTACGTCTATTTCATCTGTGGGGTGCGATTCTGCGATATTAGTACCTGCGTCCTCTTTATTTTTAATCACGAGTACTTTGCCGTCTCTTGTCCAACGATACATATTATTATCTACGGTAATAAGCCTATCGCTCCCTGCATTTTCTACGGAATAAGAAAACTCAAAAGTATTGAGGTTAGTGGTATAGTTTTGCCCACTTGGTACGATCGTTTTGACAACAAAATGCCCGCTATTTGCGCCCGAGCTTGCTTTAAAGAGTTCGCATAGACAAGCACCACGAATTTTTTCGTCTTCTATACCTACGATAGAATAATGCGTAATTAGCCATTTATTCTCTTTGTTTCGTCTTAAAGACATCAAAACAGTTTCGTTTCCTCTTGAAAGGGTTTCCTCGTTTTGCATAATTTCGAGGTTTACCATATAAACAAGGACTGCTACATCGCCACTAACGTGATTGCGCAGAATGTCTGTAATTTTATAAGACACTTTAAGGCCTGGTGTGCGCACTACCCTATCTAAGAAATTAGAAAAACCTTGATAATTATCAGCTTTTGTGCTTCCACGCCCAGCGACATTAAAAGTAACAAGTGTAGAAGTGAGGTCTTTAGAGACGTACTCCATGACCTTTTCTTTTTTCTTAGAAAGTCCGACTTTACTATACTCATCGGCAAACTCATAGATAAATTTTTCTACTTCTTTTTTATCCTTCTCTACATCTTGCACTTTTTCTTGTGCCACTGCGGAGAAGCTAAAAAAGCATAGCAAAATAACAACGTGTAAAAACTTAAAAATTTGCATTGGAATCAATGTTTGTTTAAAATAAATAATAGGAATTGGGTAAACATTAGATATTATCACGTTTGGCTTACTATAGCTTATCTGGGTTAGAGCTAAACTTTTGGGCAGGGCGGCGTTTAGCTCTACCCCATAAACGTGATAAATTTTATTATTGGGTTATTTTCATAGAAGCTAAAACTTTGTATTGCTTTAGCTTTTTGTTTGGTGGTAGCAAATTACAAAAAAAGTACCTAAACTACATACAAAATCAGTAATAAGATATTTTAAGATGCACAATTATGGTAAAATTACTTGTGGAAGTACTGACATAGGGTTTATAAATATCCACAAAATAAATATACACATTAAAGCTACAAATGCCATTTCGAGCCTATCAGCCTTTTCTTGGTGCATACCGCGCTCGGGCTTGAAAAACATAAAATAAGGAATTTGTAAATAATAAAAAATGGCAACGACTGTATTGAGCAAACCTACAACAAAAAGCAATAATAAAACTTGTCGTTGTGTATCTAAATAAGATTGCCATATTTCTGTAAAGACAAAAAACTTTGCCCAAAAATTTCCTGTAGGAGGCATACCTACAAGCGCAACGAATATAATAACACCTAAAATACCCCAAATAGGATAGCGTCTGCCTAAGCCAGAGAAGGTTTTATAGTTATCAGGGTGATAAGCTGTAAACCTATGCACGAGCAAAAACGCCCCTAAAATTGGTGGTATGTATGTAACAGCATACAGCAAAATAGCATAACGGCTTTCAGGGAGTACGCCCATAGCCGCAATCATAAAACCACTATGCGCCACGCCCGAGTAGGCCAGCATGCGCTTTGCACTTTGTTGTTGCAAAGCAGCAAAATTTCCCCATACAATACCCGCCAGGCTGAGTAGGACTAACCAAAGCTGCCAGTCTATACCTTCTTTATAAAGTAGGCTATCCGAAAGCCTAAGCCAGAGCCCTAAGGCAGCAATCTTAGGTACTACTGCCAAAAAAGCCCCCGTAGTGGCTGAGCTATTTGCATATACAGAAGATACCCAAGCGTGAAAAGGCACTAAGGCTGACTTAAACACCAAACCTGCCAAAAAAAACAGCAACGCAATTTGCGTGAGCGAATCTAAGGCATGCTGGGCAAAGCTATTAAGCAACAGGCTTCCACCTATGTAATACTGCAACGAAATCCCGTAAAGCATGGCCGCAGAAGCCGCAGCCCCATACAAAAAATAATTAAGTGCGGCGCGCGATGCCTGTGAAGATGCTGATAAACAAACACCCAAATAAAGCGAAAGCGAAATAAGCTCTGCCGAGAGATATATCATCAGTAAGCTATCGCTTGTAAGCAACAGACTTGAGCCCAGTAATGCGCCCAGCCATACGGTCATACGCTCACCCGTACCCTCTGAAATAGGTTCATAACCCAGCCAAAGTACGGTTACAAAAGCAATAAGCAATTTTAAGTAAACCGTCTCGGGTAGAAATGAAAACTGCTCATCAAGAAATCCCTTAGCGGGAATCTCAAGCTTGTATAGCAAATAAATATAACCAAAGAGCCCCATGCGCCCAAAGCCTACAAGCCAGGGCTTGCGCCTGCCGCTCAATGTAGCATCGAGTAAAATAACGCAAAGCAACAGCATTGCCAAAAAAAACTCCGGTAGCAAATAACCTAACTCGCCAAGCGTGGGAAGCCTCATGAACTAAAACTTATAAATTACAAACTTTATTGCACAACAATCTAAAATATACAGACAATCCTATAAAAAGCAAAAGCCTGAAGCCATATATAGGACTTTCAGACTATACTTTTTCAAAATTATCTTCATTTTTTTTGAGCCGCCAGCAAATATTGCCACTTCGCTCCCAGATATTGATAAAACCATTGCGTTTCAAAACAGCTTGTGGTGCAACATTACCAGGGGGGGTATAAGCCGTAATGCTTTTTACCTGTGGGTGCTGAAATATCCATTCGCAAATAGCGGCTACAAGCTCCTTAGCATATCCCCTATTGCGATAAGCAGAGTCTATAAAATAACTCAAAACCAAATGTCCGTCATCTTTTAAAAGCAAATCTACGCCCCCAATAGAATGATTTTCATCATCTAAGATTACCTCCCAGTGCGTATGCAAAGGGTAAAGTTGCTCGCTTTCGCGATTGAGTTCGATACAATCTTCGATAAAATCTTCATGCTCTTTTTCCATAAATTCTGGAAGACGTAGATTTATTGGCTCTAAGCCCAAGCAATGCTCGAGTAGCTCCCTATCTTCTTTCAAAAGCATGAGCTGGTGCAAATTAAGCGGTATGATGCGTAAGCGATTTGTTGTTAGTTCCATGTGTATGCACTCCTTTCCCGGGTTAAGTCTAAGCCGATGTCGGTTCTAAAATACTTTCCTTCAAAATCAATCTTATGCGCAGCGGCTAATGCCTTTTGCCTTGCTTGCTCTAAATCCGAATCTTGTGCAGTAACGGCAAGCACTCGCCCCCCGTTAGTATAGACATCTGTACCTTTAGCATAAGTTCCTGCTTGAAAAACAGTAATATCCTTAGCTATGTTTTGCATATTATGAATAAGTTTGTGCTTTTCATATTTTTCAGGATAACCGCCAGAGACCATTACCAGTGTTATTGCTGTCGTATCGCGCATTACAATAGGAGGGGCTTCATTGAGCTTTTTATCAGCACATTGTGTGAGTAAAGCTACAAAATCAGACTCAAGGCGTTTCATAACCACTTGCGTCTCGGGGTCTCCCATACGTACATTATACTCGAGTACAACAGGCTCTCCATCGACAATCATAAGGCCTATAAACACAAAACCGCAATAATCTAAGCCCTCGGTCTCGATGCCTTTAATTGTAGGCTTGACTACCTGCGCTTCTATTTTGGCAAGCAAAGTCTCGTCAGCAAAAGGTACAGGCGATACTGCCCCCATGCCTCCAGTATTGAGCCCGCTATCACCTTCTCCGATGCGTTTATAATCTTTTGCAGATGGTAAAAGTACATAATTTTTACCGTCAGTAAGTACAAAAATTGAAATTTCTATCCCCTCCAAAAAGGCTTCTACTACTACTTTACGGCTTGCTTCACCAAAAGACTCGCCTACGAGCATGTCCTCGAGCTGCGCCTCAGCTTCGGCTATGTTATCTATAATCAAAACGCCTTTACCAGCAGCTAGTCCATCGGCTTTCAAAACATAAGGCGGCTTGAGCGTTTTCAAAAAGGCTTTAGCCGATGCAATGTCTTCTTTTTCAAAAGTTTGGGACGCTGCCGTAGGAATATTATATTTTTCCATAAACTGCTTAGCAAAATCCTTACTGCCCTCTAACTGGGCAGCTTCTTGCGAAGGTCCGATAAGACGTATGTGAGCAAGCGAAGGCGTACTGCGAAAATAATCTACAATACCGCGCACAAGTGGCTCCTCAGGACCGACAATAATAAGCTCCACACTTTTGGCTATAGCAAAATCGGCTACAGCTTTAAAGTCATTAGGCGAAAGCTCAATATTTGTACCTAGCGTTGCCGTACCCGCATTGCCGGGTGCTATGTATATTTCGCCTGTTAGTTTGCTTTGGGAAACTTTCCACGCTAAGGCGTGCTCTCGCCCGCCTGAGCCAAGTATAAGTATATTCATGTGTTTTACCTTCTCGTTTTATAATAATTTTTAGATGCTTGTATTCAAGTTCTTACAAAAGCCAATAGCTTTTAGCAAGATAAACATTTTTATTTAAAATCAAAAAAAGCAAAGCCTTAATCCTATTATCAAATCCAAATAAAGATTACTGTGGGCATAAATAAGGATTTTTATTTAAAAAGTTCGTCAATATCTTGACTGCTTAAAGACTTGACAAAACTCTCCTCAACAGTAATAAGCTCCTCTGCAAGTTGCTTTTTTTGTACTTGTAGTTTTAAGATTTTCTCCTCCACCGTATTTTGTGTAATAAACTTGTATATAAACACTTTTTTATCCTGCCCGATACGGTGTGCTCTATCTATAGCTTGCGCTTCTACGGCAGGATTCCACCAAGGGTCTAAGACAAATACATAGTCAGCAGCAGTAAGATTTAGCCCGACGCCACCGGCTTTTATAGAGAGTAAAAATACGGTTATTTCGGGATTTTCTTGAAATTGTTTGACCTCTGCTTGTCTATCCGTAGTGCTACCATCTAAGTAGGCAAACTTGATATTTCGCTGTTTTAATGCTTTTTTTACAATTTTAAGGTGTTTTACAAATTGGCTAAAGATCAAAATTTTATGATTTTCGGTCAGTATAGCATCGAGCATTTCGAGGAGTTCGTTCATTTTTCCAGAGTCCTCTTCGTAGGTCTCGTCGACCATAGCGGGGTGGTTTGCAATTTGACGTAGCTTGCTGAGTCCTTGCAAAAGAATAATCTGAGATTTATTTCTACCGTGCATTTCAATGGCTTCAAGAATTTGATTTCGGTAGTAAGATTTTGCCTTTTCGTAATACTTTTCTTGCGCTTCACTCATGGTGCAATACTGAATTTGCTCAACCTTAGGTGGTAAATCACTGGCGACTTGCGACTTCGTTCGGCGCAGGATAAAAGGCTTAATAAGGCGTAAAAGTTGCTGTTTTTTGCTGCTATCTTGCTTTTTTTCAATAGGTACTTGAAAATGCTTCTTAAAAAAAGTTTGCCCGCCGAGGAGTCCTGGATTCAGAAAACTCATTTGCGACCAGAGGTCTAAAGAACTATTTTCAACAGGTGTACCTGTCAGGGCAAGGCGGTAATCAGCATTTAATTGCTTGAGGGCTTTTGCCGTACTCGAATTAGGATTTTTGATAGCTTGCGATTCGTCAAGAATAATATAATTAAACTCAAATTGCTTCAAAATATCCACATCAATACGGGCAATACCATAAGATGTAAGCACCAAATCATAATGTTTGAAGTAGCTAATTTTACGATTTCTATCCGTGCCTGTGTATAGTTTGATGTTTAGCAGGGGTGCAAATTTCTGCGCCTCGAGTTGCCAATTGTATAGCAAAGAGGTTGGCAATACAAGCAAGGAGGTTTTTTTGTTATCTTTTTGCTCTTTTTGCGCCTGCAAAAGCGCAAGGGTTTGTACGGTTTTTCCCAATCCCATGTCATCAGCAAGGCAACCGCTAAAGCTTGCTTCTTGCAAAAATCTCATCCAGTTGTATCCCGCTTTTTGATACGGGCGCAAATCGCCTTTGAACCCTTCGGGTATGACATAATCTTTTTCGGTATCTACTTTGCGTAGCTTATCAAATTTTTCGCTATATCTAACCTGTGCAAGGGAATGGCTTTCCAAATCCTGTACTAATCCGATGTAATACTTTTTGAGTTTTAACGAACCGTTTTTATCTGCTTCTGTAAATCCAAAAAAATCAGCATAATTCGTAAACCACTCTTGTGGAATGACTGCTATTTTTCCATTAGGCAACTCAAAACTACGTTGATTTTGGACAATGTACTTGCGAATTTCGAGAAATGGAATTCTATAAGCTCCAAAATACACTACAACTTGAATATCAAACCAATCTTTTGCTTCCTCGAGTTGCAAATTGATAGAACTTTTACCTATAAAATACTGCTTCTCGTCGCTCTGCTCAGTCTGCTCGATATACACGCCCCATTGCTCAAGTCTATCTGCCTGCTGCCCAATCCATTGCAGCGCACGTCCTGTTTCGATTACAGCACGCCCCTGCTGTAATGTTAATCCAAAGGCTGTGATAGTCTCAGCAATTTCTTGCTCAAAGGCTATAGCTCTGTAGGTGCGGTGCAGGACGTAATTATCCCCATCTTTAACAAATTTAGCCTGCTTGACCTGCTTATCTTTGCTGTGGTATCGCTCACCTGTCGCATACTCAAACATCAAATCAAAAGTAATGCGCAAATCGGGCTGGGAGGCTTCTGCCTCCACGCCAAAAAGACTCTCTCCCTTTTCTTTTAAGGTTTGAAAACACAAAATAGGCTGCGGATTGTGCCTATGTTCTATGACCTCAAAGCCGTTCGTACTTACAGGATATGCCTCTATAAGTGGGGCTACAAATTTTTTAAAATATTGCTCTTCAATATTTTTGGGCACAACAATAAACTTTTTTTTGATAAAAGGCTTAAGTTTATTGCCATCTACATATTTTTTGAAATGGTAAATATGGTCATCTACTACTATCCAAGCGGGTGTTTCGCATAGTATAAGTCCGTGCTTACCTCGAAACTCTAACTTTTTGCCTTGATGCTTTATCGTGGGGAAATAATGCGTATTATTTTCGTTTTTAAAAAACTGAAACAAGATATCTGCGGGTTCTTTTTCGTAATAAATTCGCTTATAAGTAGGAGTGCCATCTTTTCCCATAATAAAAAGTAGCTTATCTTTGAGCAATGGCAAAATTTTAGCTTTTCGTGTATCTATATAATGACTAATGGCGTTTTGTACGGCTTTATCACCCTTTGTTTCGTTATAAATTTTGAGAAAAAAAGCTGTAATGGCTGGCTTTTTGGGAGAGAACTTTTTGACAACAGCTTCCTGCTGAATCTCGTCCATGAGTTTTATAAGCTCATAGTCTATATGAGTTAGCCTACTGTCAAACTCCTTGGCATTGCGCGACGAGATATTCTGATACTTGAGCGTAAGATAATTATGCGCATCGAGCTGTACGACAAAAGAATCAAAAAGCACACCTAAATATTCGTGTTTATAGGCTGCATATACGATTTGAAAAGGTTCGTTTGGCGAAACATTCATGATTTTTGGTAGTATTTTAGCTTATGCAAAAGAGGAACGGCATTTTTTTTGAATAAAAAAAATCAATAAAGTATGTTTTTTTGTTTAAATACCGTATTTTTGAGTTTGATACTATGCAAAACTTACAATTTATATTAGATTTGGCTTTTTTTAAAGGCAAAAGTAGTATCTTTGTAAGACTTCAAGCATCAAAACACTTGCTTTAAGGCTGTACATCAAAAAAGCTAAGTCATCTAAAAAGCCGTGAAATATACGAAAAAATATTGAAAAATTTTCGTTTTTTTCGTATATTTAGAATTTATACAGATAAGAAAATAATTTTTTTCCCTGCTTTTTGCAGAGAAATTTATATATTCAAGATAGATAGATAAAAGGCAAAGTCCTTTTGTTTATTTTTGCAAAAACAGCCAAAAACTAAACTACTAAAAAATGACAAAAGAAAACACCGAGTACGGTTACGTAAAAGACGGCGATGTCTATTTAAAAGGCTACTTTGACTTACCCGATAGAAAAATCGGCGTAGTAAAAGAAAGCGAAGAGGCGAGCTTACAGTACTTCATAGACCGCTTTGCGCGCGTCGAAGAAAAGGTCAAAGAAGTCGAAGAGGCTGTCGCTACCGCCCAAAACAAAGGTTCATTTTTGATGAAAATTATCCACCTTTATGAGTACCTCAAAACTTATAACGGCATCGGAGATTTTCCATCACTTTATGACAGACTCAAAGTTCTTGAGGACGAAATCAAGGGTTATGTAGCTGAAAACCGAGTCAAAAATACTGAAATTAAGCAAGACCTCTTCGAGCAGGCTCGTGCATATAAGGACAGTACGGACTGGGACGAAGCCGCAGAGGCACTCAAAGAGCTTAAAATGCAGTGGATACGTACAGGAAGCGTCGGCGACGACGAAGACGATATCTCACAAGAGTTTGATGCTATCCTCGATGAGTTTTTTGCACGTCGTAAAGCGCATTTTGAAGAGGAAAAAATACTTACCAAAGAACGCCTCGATAAGTATAACCGAATCGTGAGAGAATTGCGACGCATTAGCAATGAGAAAGAAAGAAACGAACTCAGCGAGGAAGAAATACACCTGCTGCGCGGCAAAGTAATTGCCTTACAAAAAGAATGGAAAGAAATAGGGCAAATCGTTAAATGGAAATACCTCAAAGTATGGAAGAAATACAAAAAAGAAATCGACCGTTTCTTTGGTAATCCTCCCTATGATAAGCCACAAAGCCAACGCTATGCAAGTAGCAGTAGGGACGCTGGTTCTGACTCAGGATTCAGACGTGATAGCAGAAGTAGCGGTTTTCAGCCACGAAAACCCGCTTTTGACCCCGTATCACTCACACCCGCAGAAGTCGTTATGAAGAAAAAGCAAATCTGCGAAACAGTAGAAAAAATGGCAGATGAGCTCGCAGGTGGAAGTCTAAACGAAGTCAAAGCGATGCAAGGCGAGTGGAAGCAACTCGGAATTATTAAAAATGATCCCGTAGATAGAGAGTACAACAACCGATTTCACATGGCTTGTAGCGAACTTTTTAACTATAGCTTCCTGCTCCGCGCCGCACAAACCGAGTTTGAAGGATTTGATGACAAAACTAATTTTGAACAACTCAAAATCAAAATCAAAATTACTAAAGATACCATCAAAGAAGACGAACCCGCATTGCAAAACCTTGCCGATCAGGCACCTACTGACGACTACGGCAGACCTATGTTCGACAGAACAGATAAAAGAAGATTTGAGTATATGAATCTTCTAAACAAAATAAGAACGCACAAAAGACTGCTCAAAAAGTTTCAGAATCAGTTAATGAATGATTATTATTAACTAGCACTCGAATGATTTTAGCATTTAGCGTGCTAAGGCTGTAGCAATAATATTTCAATGCGGAATATTATTGCTAATACCTTACAAATAGGGGAATGGCAAAATAACAAACAACAGTACAGTAGGTGTACCTACTAAGCCATGACCAATTAAATGGATAGAATACAAAAAAAGCCTAACTATTTTACAACAAATAGTTAGGCTTTTTGGGTATGTATCTACAGATGAGATACATCAAACAAGTATATAAGACATTCCTGCTTGTTTGTTTACTTTGCGAATCGCTTAGCTACTGCGTCCCAATTTACAACATTCCAGAAAGCAGAAACGTAGTCAGGACGGCGGTTTTGATAATTCAAATAATAAGCGTGCTCCCATACATCTAATCCTAAAATAGGTGTACCTTTTTTCTCGGCTACGTCCATCAAAGGATTATCTTGGTTAGCAGAAGAGGTTACGAAAAGAGAGCCATCAGCGGCTTTGCAAAGCCACGCCCAGCCTGAGCCAAAGCGAGTTTTTGCTGCTGCTTCAAACTCTGATTTGAAAGCATCAAAAGAGCCAAAAGCTTTATCTATCGCTGCTGCTAAATCGCCAGAGGGGTTGCCACCACCGGTAGGAGACATGACTTCCCAAAATAAGCAGTGGTTGTAATAGCCACCGCCATTGTTGCGCACAGCATTGCCATGTTCGCCTGCTTTAGCTAAAATATCTTCAATAGCTACGCCGCTTACGCCTTTCTCCTCAAGAGCGGCATTTAAGTTGTTAGTATATCCTTGATGGTGCTTACCGTGGTGGATTTCCATGGTTCTTTCATCGATATGCGGTTCTAAAGCGTTGTAATCGTAGGGGAGTTTTGGAAGTTCAAAAGCCATAATTGTATTAGGTATTTTAAGGTTTTAAATAGGTAAAAAATGATACACAATCTTTTGCTGACTATGTACAGAAGTAGTTGCGCACACTGAAAAATTTCAAAAGTACGCATGCCTTCTTTCTACTTTTAACCATTCTAAACAAGAATTGTTTTTGAAATAGGTATAGAAATGACATTCCTAAAAGAAATGTCATTTCTAAGCCTTGTTTTTTTATAGTTTAGGATTGCTATGCTATAAAAAAATATTGGGTTTGTATGCGTGAGTTCATACCACATATACATTCGGCGGCGAGAAATAACATTTCTCAGAGCAATGTTATTTCTAAGCTCATTATCCCATAGCCTGTGGTGGGGTTTGCGCCCCTACGCAGCTATGGAAAAATGTATAATAGTATGGGCGTGAGTTTACATATTAGATACGATAACCTCACCAAACTCCGAACATTTTACTTTCGTTGCACCTTCCATTTGGCGTTCGAAGTCGTAAGTAACTTTCTTAGAAGCAATAGCCTGCTCAAGCCCTTTTGTAACTAAATCAGCCGCTTCTTGCCAGCCCATATACTCGAGCATCATTACGCCTGAAAGAATAACAGAAGAAGGGTTTACTTTATCTAAGCCCGCATACTTAGGTGCAGTCCCGTGTGTAGCTTCAAAAATAGCGCAGCCCGTAGTATAGTTTATATTTGCACCAGGTGCAATACCGATACCGCCCACAATAGCAGCGAGTGCATCAGAGACATAATCGCCGTTGAGGTTGAGGGTTGCGACTACGGAATACTCTGAAGGGCGGAGTAGGATTTGCTGCAAAAAGGCATCAGCAATAGAATCTTTTACAAGAATTTTTCCAGCATCAAGGGCTTCTTTTTGCGCTTTATCAGCAGCTTCTTGTCCGCTAGCTTCTTTGATGCGGTCATATTGTAGCCAAGTGAATGTTTTATCACCAAACTCACGCTCGGCGAGTTCGTAACCCCAAGTTTTGAATGCGCCTTCTGTAAATTTCATAATGTTACCTTTGTGTACTAAGGTAACAGAAGGGCGTTTATGCTCAATGGCATATTCTATAGAAGCGCGAACTAATCGCTCAGTACCTTCTTGCGAAACGGGTTTAATACCGATAGAAGAGCTTTCAGGGAAACGAATATTGCTTGTACCCATCTCTTCTATCAAGAATTTTTTTACTTTATCGGCTTCTGGCGTGCCATTCATATACTCAATACCGGCATAAATATCCTCAGTATTTTCTCTAAATATAACCATATCTGTAAGCTCGGGTTGCTTTACAGGTGAGGGCACACCATTAAAATAACGCACGGGGCGTACGCAAGCATAAAGGTCAAGATTCTGGCGCAAGGCTACATTAAGAGAACGTATGCCACCGCCTACGGGCGTTGTGAGCGGTCCTTTAAGTCCTACTAAATAGGTTTTAAAAGCCTCAAGGGTGGCATCTGGTAGCCAGCTTCCTGTCTCATTAAAGGCTTTTTCGCCTGCGAGTACTTCTTTCCAAACAAGTTTACGCTTGCCATTGTATGCTTTTTCAACAGCAGCGTCTAATACGTGGCTTGCGGCTTTCCAGATATCAGGACCTATGCCATCGCCTTCTATAAATGGTACTGTGGGTTGGTCGGGTACGTGAAGTTTCCCGTCAGTCAGGGTTATTTTTTGTTCGCTCATAATTGTTATGTATGCTATGAAATAATGTATAATTTGAGTTTAAATCAAAATCTAACAAATTTATCATTTTTTATCTAAAATTTAAAATTTTACGAGAAAACACGTAAACTTTTATGATAAATTTTTATTTTATTCTGACTTTGGCAAAAATTTAAATCTTTATCAAAGCCTATAAGCATCGCCCTTGCTTAGATTTTTAATCAATAAAAAGCATCATAAACCTTTTAGTCGCTAAGAAAAAATTGCTTAAATTTTGAAAATAGCTTCTATTTGAGTAGTTTTGCTACTATACATATTTGATTATTCACAATCCCTTACATACACATACAATAACCAAAAAATTATGTCTGCAACACATTATGATTTGCTCGTTTTGGGCGCAGGACCTGGCGGTTACGTCGCAGCGATTCGCGCTTCACAACTCGGCATGAAAGTCGGTGTGATAGAAAAAGAAGCCTTAGGTGGCATTTGCCTCAACTGGGGTTGCATTCCGACAAAGGCACTTCTAAAAAGTGCGCAGGTCTTCGAATACATACAGCATGCCCAAGATTACGGCATTCAAGTAAAAGGCGCGGAAGCAGATTTTGATGCCGTAGTCAAAAGAAGCAGGGGCGTTGCCAATGGCATGAGCAAAGGCATTGAGTTTTTATTCAAAAAAAATAAAATTGATAAAATTTTTGGATTTGGAAAACTCAAAACAAATACAAGCCTCGAAGTAACGGCGCAAGATGGTAGCAAACAAACATACACAGCAAAAAATATCATTATAGCCACAGGCGGACGCGCACGTGAGCTACCACACGTAAAGGTCGACGGAAAGAAAGTCATAGAGTACCGAAAAGCCATGTCATTAGAAAAACAGCCTAAGAAAATGATTGTTATGGGCTCGGGCGCAATCGGTGTTGAATTTGCCTATTTTTATCAAACTATGGGCACGGAGGTTACCATTGTAGAATACCTACCTCGCATCGTACCGAACGAAGACGAGGACGTTTCAAAAGAACTCGAACGTCATTACAAAAAACTCGGTATGAAAATTATGACCTCAGCAGAAGTAACAGCCGTAGATACAGCAGGCACAGGGGTAAAAGTCAAAGTCAAAACAAAAAAAGGAGAAGAAGTGCTCGAAGCCGATGTCGTACTCTCCGCAGTAGGTATTGCTACCAACTTAGAGGGCATAGGGCTTGAGCAGGTGGGCGTAAAAACTGAAAAAGGTAAAATCTTAGTCGATGATTTTTATGCTACAAACGTACCTAATGTATATGCTATTGGAGACATCGTACACGGACCAGCATTGGCGCACGTAGCCTCTGCCGAAGGTATTATCTGCGTAGAAAAACTTGCTGGCCATCACCCAGAGCCGCTCAACTATGGCAATATCCCAGGCTGTACGTACTGCTCTCCCGAAATTGCATCTGTAGGCTATACCGAAAAGCAGGCTAAGGAAGCAGGCTATGAAGTGAAAGTCGGTAAATTTCCATTCTCAGCATCAGGAAAAGCCTCGGCCGCAGGCGTAAAAAACGGATTCGTCAAAGTAATTTATGATGCTAAATATGGCGAATGGCTCGGCGCGCACATGATTGGTGCTAATGTAACAGAAATGATTGCCGAAGTTGTAGTCGCGCGTAAGCTCGAAACCACAGGCGAAGAGGTACTCAAATCCGTACACCCACACCCCACCATGTCAGAAGCAATTATGGAAGCTACTGCCGATGCTTACGGCGAAGTTATTCATATGTAAAGTGTTATAAACCAGAAATAACATGCCTAAAACAAATGTTATTTCTGGTTTTACCTCTCCTAAAGATACATGCGGTATCCTAATCAAACACCATTTACAAGCCCCTCAAAAATAAGTAAAAAGTGCTTCAATACGGAAAATCCTGATGCCGATAATTTTTGAGTTTTGTACTTAGTAAAAGGCGGATACTAACTCCTTATTGCAAATTTAATCCATTAAATTCCTTGAAAAAAGCCCAAAAAAATGTATTTTTGCAAAACTATAAAACGGACTTTAGGCTGTTTTATGCTTACAAATAACATTTCTCACAGAAATGTTATTTGTAAGCATAAAAGTTATGTTATTACATAGAAATTAAAATTTTGACACCCTATATATTTTTGATATGAAAATCGCATATCGTTGGCTCAACGAATTTATACGCTTACAAGAAACTCCCGAAAAGATTGCCGAAAAGCTCACCGCTACGGGTTTAGAGGTCGAAGGTATCGAGCCTTTTGAAAGCATAGAAGGCGGACTCGAAGGGCTTTGCATTGGCGAAGTACTCACTTGCGGTAAGCACCCTGATGCCGATAAACTAAGCCTTACGACTGTCGATATAGGCGCGGGCGAACCCCTGCAAATTGTTTGCGGTGCGCCCAATGTCGCCGCAGGGCAGAAAGTCATAGTCGCTACCGTAGGCACAACGCTGTATCCAAAAGAGGGCGAGCCTTTGAAAATTAAAAAAGGAAAAATTAGAGGGCAGGTTTCCATGGGTATGATTTGCGCTGAGGACGAAATCGGTTTGGGTACTTCGCACGATGGTATCTTAGTGCTCGACACAAATTTGCCAAACGGCACACCCGCTGCTGAGTATTTTAGCGTTGAGCACGACCATATTATCGAGATTGGGCTTACGCCCAACCGTGTAGATGCCGCCTCCCATTTTGGGGTCGCCCGCGATTTGCACGCCCTTACGGGTGAGGCATTACAAAAACCCGATGTTTCGGAGTTTGAAGTCGATAATATGAAACTCCCTATTCGCATTCAGGTCGAAAATACAGAAGCTGCGCCACGCTATTCGGGCTTAAGCCTCTCAGGTGTGAAGGTCGCCCCTTCGCCCACTTGGTTGCAAAACCGCTTGCGAAGCATCGGACTCGAGCCTATCAATAATATTGTCGATATTACAAACTACGTTTTGCATAGCTTCGGCCAACCGCTCCATGCTTTCGATGCCGATAAAATTGCAGACCACACCATTCGGGTTAAGACTTTGCCGAAAGGCACAAAATTCACGACCTTAGACGAAAAAGAGCGAAACCTTGCCGAAGATGATTTAATGATTTGCGATGGCAATGACAAACCGCTTTGTATGGCAGGAGTTTTTGGTGGATTGCACTCAGGCATCAGCGAAAATACGCAAAATATATTCCTCGAGAGCGCTTACTTCTCGCCCGAATATATTCGCCGCACAGGCTCACGGCACGAGTTGCACACCGATGCTGCTTATCGCTTTGCACGCGGCACTGACCCTAACGCTACAGTCTATGCGCTCAAATACGCAGCTATTATGATAAAATCGCTTGCTGGCGGTACGATTAGCTCCGATGTCATTGATATTTATCCGCAGCCTATTGAAAACTTTGAGTTTTCGGTCAAATACGATTATATCGACCGCCTCGTAGGGCAGCCTATTCCGCGCCAAACCGTACATACGATTCTCTCTCGTTTAGAAATTGGCGCGCAAAGTGAAGGTGAGGCTGTGAAGGTTTCTGTGCCTCCTTATCGGGTCGATGTACAACAGCCTGCTGATATTGTGGAGGAGGTTTTGCGTATTTATGGCTTCAATCAAATCGAGATTGGCACGTATTTGCAAACGAGCTATTTGGCAGATTTTCCTCAAAAAGACCCTTATTTTATCAAAAATCGCTTGGCACAAACGCTTAGTGGTTTAGGATTTTTTGAGATGATGAACAACTCACTCACCTCGCCACGTTATGCAGCGGCCTTAGATGCTTCTGCGCAAGATGTCGAGATGTTGCAGCCTTTGAGCGAAGAGCTCAAGGTGATGCGTCAGTATATGCTTTTCTCAGGCTTAGAAAGTATTGCACGGAATATCAATCGCAAAGAAACCAATTTGCGCTTTTTTGAATTTGGCTATACCTATCATAAAATTGATGCCGACTACCAACAAAATTCGCATTTGGCACTATTCGTTACGGGATTAACACACGCAGCCTCTTGGCATGCCCCTGCCCGTGAGCAAGATTTTTATGATTTGATGGGACTCGTGCAGCGCATTTTTACGCACCTCAATCTCACCGAAGTAAGCAAAACGACGCTTCAAGAAGATCCTATTTTTGATTATGGATTGGCATTTTATGCAGGCAAAACGCTATTGGCAAAAGTAGGCAAAGTGCGCCGCCAGCTTTTAGCTTTAAACGAAATCCAACAGCCTGTTTTTTATGCCGATTTAGACTGGGAAGCCCTGCTCGAAGCGAGCAGTTTGGAGCTTACTTTCGAAGAGCCTTCGCGTTTCCCACCTGTGCGTAGGGATTTGTCTTTGGTTGTGGATAAAAATGTTCCGTTTGCACGCATCGAAGAGCTGGCACAAAAAACGGAGCGCAAACTCTTACAAAGTATTGATGTTTTTGATGTCTATGAAGGCGATAAAATCGAAGCGGGCAAAAAGGCTTATGCTTTCCGTATGGTATTGCAAGACAAACAAAAAACACTCAACGACAAGACCATTGACAAAACGATGCAAAAGCTCATGCGTACTTTTGAACAAGAACTCGAGGCAGTGATTCGAAAATAAAATAGATAGAAAAACAGCCCTAACAGCTCTTTGCAAACTGTTAGGGCTAATTTTAGGATTGTCTAGGCTTAGGTGGTTTTCTTTTGGATAAGGCTTGGACTATAGAACTGCTGTGCATTAGATGCACGTGTTTGTTATTCCGTCATTACGCTACTTTTCGTTTATACAAATGCTGTTGAAATTCTATAAAGAGTCTGCTGATGTTTGCCACGTTACCCAAAATTTCTTTTGCGTCTTCCAATGATTGATACTTGTTTGTCAGCAAGATTGGTAGTTTCTCTTGGTCAAGTTCGTCCACTCCTGTTTCAACGTATTTGCTCAAAACGAAGGCGATAAACTCTTTTTGTTTGTCATTGAGTAAGGCAAAGATTGTCGCTTCGGCTGCTTTGGCTCTGGCTTCTCTTGTCATTGCGATATAGTCGCCATTGAAAACGTATTCCAACACATCATACAAGTCACTTTTTTCCATATCTACCAACTTTTGTAACGTCAGTAAATCGCCCTTTGGAAAACCTGCTGCGTCTAAATTTTCCATTAAAACTTTTCGGGTAACGGGACTGCTCCAAATTTTCCGTAATTCTTCTTCGTCTTTGAAATGTTTTGGTAACTCCCCAAATAAATTATTCAAAAACTCCTCTGCTGAAATCGGTTTGCCGTCTGCACTCCAAAAAGAAGTTGAAATCATATATTGGATTTCTCTTTCTTTTCCGTTGCGAAGTTTGACTTTTATTTTCGGCTTCTTTGGAGTTGGCTCACCTAGTTCTGAAATAATGGGTGGGTCAGTCGGCTCAGGTGTTGGATATGGTTTAGGTTCTTTTGGTTCTTCTCCAAGTGGTTCTCCGTCCCATTCAGGGTCTGAAAAGTGTTTGTAAGCATCTACAAAATCATAAATGGTAAAAAACTCTTTCCCGTCAAATAATCTTGTGCCACGACCAACGATTTGTTTAAACTCAATCATAGAATTGACTGGACGAATCAAAACTATGTTTCGAATGTTCCGTGCATCAACTCCTGTGGAGAGTTTTTGCGAAGTAGTCAAAATCGTTGGCAAGGTCTTTTCGTTATCCTGAAACTCTCGTAACATTCTTTCGCCCTCTTCACCATCATTTGCTGTTACACGAACACAATAAAATGGGTCTTTACTCTTAGCTTTTTGGTTTACCAAATCCCGTATCAATGCTGCGTGTGCTTGATTGGCACAGAAAATTATTGCCTTTTCGTTTTGGTTGGCTTCTTCTAAAAATATCTTTACCCTTGTGGCTTCTCTTTCTACAATTTCAATTTTGCGGTTAAAGTCTTTTTCTTCATACAACTTTCCTTCTTCAATCTCTCCTTCTACGATTGTGTCGTCCGAAGTATAGCGATAATCGTCTAAAGTAGTTTTGATGCGTTTCACTTTGAATGGCGTTAAGAAACCATCATTGATTCCTTCTTTCAACGAATAGATATAAACTGGCTCACCAAAATATTTATAGGTGTCAATATTGTCTTTTCGCTTGGGTGTTGCTGTTAAACCCAACTGAACTGCTGGACTGAAATATTCTAAAATTCCCCGCCAATTGCTTTCGTCATTAGCACCGCCACGGTGGCACTCGTCAATGATGATGAAATCAAAATAGTCGGCTGGATATTCTCCAAAGTAGGGTGCAGGTTTTCCTTCTGCATCCGTGCCACTCATAAAGGTTTGAAAAATAGTAAAGAAAATACTGCCGTTAGTCGGCACTTTCCCGCTTTTCTTTATCGCACTTGGCTTTATCCGCACCAAAGCATCTTCAGGAAATGCTGAAAATGAATTGAAAGCTTGGTCTGCCAAAATATTTCTATCTGCTAAAAATAAAATTCTGGGTCTGCGGCTGCCGTCTCGTTTTAAATTCCAACGAGTTTGAAACAGTTTCCAAGCGATTTGAAAAGCAATTGCAGTTTTTCCTGTGCCTGTGGCAAGGGTCAGCAAAATTCTGTCTTTGCTTTGTGCAATGACTTCAACGGTTCTCTGAACGGCTATTTCCTGATAATATCTTAACTGCCAACTTCCACTTTTATCTTCAAAAGGGACTTCAGTAAATTTTATAAACCACTCTCGTGATGGTTGATAGACTACGACTGCTGTGCTTGATGAGCCAGAATAGGTTTTGTTCCAAAGCTCTTCAGGACTTAGATATTTATCTACCAATTCTTCTCTACCTGTTTTCATACAGATTTGGTAGAGTACCTTTCCATTCGTGCTATAGGTGATTTCTAATTGGAGTTTGGCTGCGTATTTTTTGGCTTGCATTACACCTTCGCCTACTTCCTGTATAGCACTCTTTGCCTCTATAACGGCAAGTTTGACTCCTTTGTAAACAAGTATGTAATCTGCAATTTCTCGCTTTTCTCTACCTCTACCCGTTTGTATTTTACCTGCGGTAATGTGATATTCTCGAAGGACTTTAGACCCTTCTACTACGCCCCAACCGCAAGCCTTTAGCTGCGGGTCTATGAGTTCCGCTCTTGTTTCTGCTTCGTTCATTTTTTCTCTTTTATCAAATGACTATCAAATAAAATCGGGCTATCAAGCACATAACCAGCACATAAAAAAGTATTGAATATCAATAGCTTAAATCGATGTATGAAGCCACCTATCACACAACCATCACATAAGAATTTGGCGGTTATCAAATAACCATCAAATAAGTTTTTAAGCACAAAATACTATATAGTTAGCATATTTTCTTCATTTCTATTGAGCATTTATTGATTTTCTTGCAAATTATGCTCAATAGAATAACCATTCTGTATTTCAATCCCGAAGGAATGAAAAGATTATAGCCTGATGAAATCCACAATGCCAACAAACCCCGAAGGGGTGATATTCTTAATCCATCCATTCAAATAAATATTTTTCGTTGTATTCAATTTCAAATTTTTGAAGAAAATCAAGATATTCTTCTTTGAATGTTTTCTTCTTGTGATGTTCTTCCTGATTAGCAATGTATTGATATACATTTTCAATTTGCGAATGAGCATAAGAAAAAGCACCATACCCTTCTTGCCAAGAGAATTTTTCTTTGATAAATTTCTGTTCGTTTATGAAATTAGAAGAATTGTTTTTGATGTCTCGAACCAAATCCGAAATGCTCATTGCAGGCTTTAATCCTACAAAAACGTGAACGTGGTCTGCTACTCCATTTACGATAATAGGCTTTTGGTTTTTACCTTTGATAATGCCTGCCATATACTTAAACACCTCATCTCGCCAAGGTTTTTGCAATAGGTTTTTACGTCCTTTTACAGCAAAAACATATTGGATATAAATTTGTGAAAATGTACCTGCCATACTTTTATTGTTTTAACCCCAAAGGGGTGTTATGATTATAGAAATTAGCATTAAACGGTTTTCCAACCCCAAAGGGGTGAAACAATTATAGAAATTAGCATTAAACGGTTTTCCAACCCCAAAGGGGTGAAACAATTATAGAAATT
>JAFIER010000230.1 GCA_020832465.1 Bernardetiaceae bacterium | reverse complement strand
CCACCTTTTCAAGGAGGGGATAAAAGGGGCGGTTATAATTTAATCCTGCAAATCATGATTCAGACAAAAAAAGGCTTTCTAAATCTCCCCACCTTTTCAAGGAGTTGATAAAGGGGCGGTTATAATCAAATCCTGTAAATCCTAAAATCCTGTAAATCCTGATTCAGACAAAAAAAGGATTTCCAAAGCTCCCCACCTTTTCAAGGATGGGATAAATGGGCTTTTATAATTTAATCCTGTAAATCCTAAAATCTTGTAAATCCTGATTCAGACAAAAAAAATAAAAATATAGCAACCCAGGGTTTACTTTTTGCGTATTCAAGATATACACTTAGTGTAAGATTTACAATTTCTTATTTTTTCGTATTATCACACGCTTAAACACAAAACAATATGTCAGACTCAAGCCGCGAGCGAGATTTAGTACTCGCCCCCAACGAATTTGCTTTTATTTCTGACCAAACGAAAGGACATATCAACACTTATGTAGGTCCTTACAAAACAAGTTTGGCAAATACGGACAAACCCGTATATTTTGATTCCCACAAAAAGCAGTTTTGTATTTGCTCTTTAGAAGAGTCTATACAAACCTTTGCTACAGCTCCCGAGGGCTGGTACATTGTATTGAAAAATCCTGCCCATGATGCCAAGCAACCGAAAGAAGCTACATCTAATAGCATTTCACAGCTCGATATTGGACGGAAAGTGAATCTACCAGGTCCGACCTTTTTTGCGCTTTGGCCTGGTCAGATGGTACGCATTATTCCGGGTCATCAGTTGCGCTCTAATCAATATTTGGTGGTGCGGATTTATGACGAGGAGCAGGCACGCAAAAACTGGGAAAATGCCGTAGTCAAGAAGCAGTCTAATGTGGCGAGTGAAGGGGGTAAAGATACAAGTCTTGTCGGCGAAAGCGATAGTCCTACTTTTACTACGGGTCAGCAGCTTATTATCAAAGGCACTCATATTTCGTTTTATATTCCTCCGACAGGTATGGAGGTCGTGCCCGATAAAAATGGCAATTATGTGCGCGATGCCGTTACGCTCGAGCGGTTGGAGTATTGCATTTTGTTAGATGAGAATGGCAACAAAAGATTTATCGAGGGGCCGGCGGTTGTTTTTCCTGAGCCTACGGAGACTTTTGTAGTCAAAGATGGTTTTCGCAAGTTTAAAGCGATTGAGCTCAATGAAATTAGCGGTATTTATGTAAAAGTAATTACGGCTTACCAAGAAGGCGATAAAGCATACAACATTGGTGATGAGCTTTTTATAACGGGCAAAGAGCAGCGAATTTATTTTCCACGCCCTGAGCATGCACTGATTCGCTATGGAAAGCAAGAGATTTATTACGCCGTAGCGATTCCCAAAGGCGAAGGTCGTTATTTTCTAAATCGTAACACAGGGCAAATTGCATTGCAAAAAGGTCCTTGTATGTTTTTACCTGACCCTCGA
Organism: Bernardetiaceae bacterium; assembly: GCA_020832465.1. Taxonomy (GTDB): domain Bacteria; phylum Bacteroidota; class Bacteroidia; order Cytophagales; family Bernardetiaceae; genus JAFIER01. The sequence goes on along the minus strand of JAFIER010000230.1, from coordinate 38,337 downwards.
GAGGCGGTCATTGTGCGCCGTATTCTGACCGAAAAGCAAGCCAAGTTATGGTATCCTGGCAACGAAGAAGTATTGGCTTTCAATCGGCAGTTGCGCCGCGCGGCTTTGGAGGAGGGCAAAGATGACCTTTTTATAGAAGATAAGGAGGTTGTACGTACCAAAAAAATAGCTTCGCCCTCAAGGTCGCAAAATGTAGCCGAGGGCATTGGTGGTGATGACTTTGTAAGGGATAATAATTTTACAAAACCGCGCACTGTTACTCTCGATACAAAATATGAAGGGGCAGTTACGGTTGAGGTATGGACGGGCTATGCGGTGCTGGTCGTAAACAAAACAGGTGAACGCAAAGTGATTGTCGGACCGCAGACGTATAACCTTGAGTACGATGAGATTTTGGGGGTCGTCGACCTCTCTACGGGCACACCGAAATCTGATGTAAACGTACTTCAAACCGTATATTTGCGTTCTTTGCACAATCAAATTTCGGATATTGTATCTATCGAGACGGCGGATTTTTGCCCTATAGATGTTCGTTTATCTTATCGGGTAGATTTTATCAAAGAGCCCGAAAAGTGGTTTAATGTGGAGAATTACGTCAAGTTTTTGACAGACCACCTGCGTTCTGTGTTGCGCAACTCGAGCAAAAAATATAATGTAGCGGATTTTTATGGCGATGCCATTGCGATTATTCGCAATATCATACTCGGCGAGCAGTCGGCAGAAGATGGTAAAAGAAAAGGTCGTTTTTTTGAAGAGAATAATATGTTTGTGTACGATGTGGAGGTCATCGGTGTAGATATTATGAATCACGATATTTCCACGATACTTTCTGAAGCGCAGCACAATGAAGTAAGGCGTAAATTAGCATTACAAGCAAAGCGACAGGAGTTTTCTTTTATCAAAGAGAGCGAAGATATTGATAGAAAAATCGCTGAGGAGCGTGCCAAAACTAAGCAAGAGGAGCGTGATTTGCAAATTGAGATGTTGAAAAAAGAGCTTGAGTTAAGTCTGACACGCATTACTTCGACGATTGAAAGTCGCCAAAAAGAATTGGAGGGCGAACAAAAAGAAGCGGATTTACAGATTCAAATCAATAGCGCTCGCCTTGAGAGCCGTAAAGCGGTTAGTGATATCGATATAGCTATTGCAGAGCAACAGATGCAATTGCGCTTAGAAGAGCTCAAAGGTGAAGTGCAGGCAGTAGTGAGCAAAGCAGAGGCTATATCTCCGGATTTAGTAGCTGCCCTTCAAAACTTCAGCGACCGTGCCTTAGCGGCTAAAATGGCTGAAAGCATGGCACCGCTCTCTATCTTAGGTGGCAAAAGCGTCGCCGATGTATTTGCCAATATGCTCAAAGGCACAGCCCTCGAGTCTGCTATTCAAACCTCAGCCCTTGGCAATGCACCAAGCAAAAGTTAAAAACTATTCACTCAAAACTCTGACAAGATTTTAAAATTTTGTCAGAGTTTTTTTTGTCATTGCTTTGCATTTTTGATTTTTGTATGTATATTTGCTTAGTCTGTAAGTGAATCAGAAGTAAAAAATCCACACTTAATTGTACTCTATGAAACAAGAAAGCAGCAAACATCAAAACTATGAAATTTTGAATTTGCTTGGTTATGGATTATCTAAGTTTGATATTGAATTTATTCAAGAATTTGGCTTTACTACAAAAACTGACTTTTTTAACTATTTTGTTGAAATTGGAATTGTCAAAACGGGTAGTGTGGTCAAGAATAGAATGGATTTATTCGATCCTTTTTTTCCAAATAACGGAAGAAAAGGTTGGTGGCAGAAGGGAGATGCCTATATTCATAGAAAGCATTTAATAGATAATCTTTTTGGAAAAGAGTCGGCAAAAAGCTATGCTAATATTGTAAAACTCTATTTGAGAAAAAATTATAAGATAAAAAGTATTTCTGCTGATGTAACGCCTATTGTAAAATCAAGATTTAAAAAATTACAAAAAACAGGATTAGAAGCTGAATTGTATTTTATGAATAATTTTGACTCTCTCGAGATATTTAAAAATGGCACTTTAGAAGATGCCAGATTGTTTGGAGATGGGTATGATTTTCAAATCAATGTAAATGATAGCACCTATTTGGCGGAAGTCAAAGGCATTCGTGAGAAAAAAGGCAAGTTCAGATTAACTGAAAAAGAGTTTAAAATGGCTTCTAAATATAAGCAAAATTATGTCGTTTCTGTGGTTCTAAATCTAAATGACTTGCCAACTTTTTTGCTAATTGAGAATCCTATTAAAAATTTGAAGTTTATCGAGAAAATTATTAAACCAAAACAAAAAAAAGAGTATCATTTAATTTCGGATATATGTTAAGCTTGGCTGAAAAAATATCGTATTTAGAAGAGTATTTAGACCGAGATATAGAAAGTTATGCAGACACTTTCAAAGGCGATATTTTAAATTATTTAGGAAACTTTGAGATAGAAAATCCAAATTTTAAGTTTTTATCCAATCTTAGCTCAAAGGCAGAAATTCAAGCTTGGGTAAGTAAACTTTCTTCAAGAATAATACTGAAACATGATGAAGAATTTGAACAGTTAAGCGATTTTATTTTTGATTATATCGAAAATGGGTAGGCATTAATGACAAACCCCAATAAAGCACTTTCTGATTGGCTTTTACGGAGAGTTCTACAGCTCTCAGAAGGCGAGCTGGCGACGATTGAAAAATTAGATAAACTTGGTTTTGATAGCGTAATGATTATAAAAACAGATAGTGAGAATTATAAAATTGATATAATGAAAACAGACGCTTATGATAAGTTTTGTCAAGACAGTAATTAGTGCATTTAGTGGTTGTAAACGTACAAAAACAAAGTATATAAGTATTTCTTCATATTGAAATACTAAGGAATACGCTCAGGCTTTGTCAGAGTTTTTTAGATATAAAACACAAAAAATCGCAATCTATATTTTTACGATTCAAAAAAAAAATGTAGTTTTGCAGTTCTTTACAAATTTGACAAGAAAAAAACGTTCTATACCATTGCGCTTATGCTAAATCGCAGAATCCTACGACTCAAGACCTTAAAAGCTGTATATGCTTATGAGCAAGCCTTAGAAGCTAATTATCAATTAGCCTTAGAGTATATTGCAGAAGCCTATCAACCCGACCTCAATGCGATGACACCCATACCCGCCGAAGAGCTAATCGCTGGTGAGAAAGCCGCACAAACGGTATTCAAACTCAATTACCTCAACGAGGCGCAACAACAAGGTGAAAATATTGCAGAAGCCAAACCCAAAGACCTTACTATTGCAAAAGAAGCTATCATATATTATCGCAATCTATGCCAAAAAGATAAGGATAATTATAGAAAATATATGCTCGAAGAAGCAGATGAGCTACATGATAGATACTTGCAAATACTAAGGCTTATAAGAGAAATGGCTGATTTTCACGAGCATAGTCTATACGAAAAACGCCATAAAAAACAACTTTTAGAAAGTGTTACGTTCAAAAAAGAACTCAAGTTTGTAGAAAACAAACTCGTTAAAAAACTGAGCGAAAACCCTACTCTCGATAAACTCGTTTCTGATTGGGATAAAGATTTCGTAAGGCGTGCATTCCGAAAACTCGAACAAGAAGAGTTTTATCAAAAATATATCACAAAGCCTACAGAAGATACTCCTGAAGAGGAACAAGAGTTCCTCGTAGAACTTGTAAGGGACTTTTTGTTTAGAAATGAGTTTGTACAAGACTATTTCGAAGAGCATGACCTAAACTGGCAAGAAAATCGTAGCATTTTGAGAACCCTTGCCCTCAAAACAATCAAAGCCCTCGACCTCGAAAAACCACAACCCGTAGAAATTTTTGAACTCTCGCGAAACTGGGACGAAGATAGAATATTTTTCGACGAACTTTTTACAAATACTATAGCCAATAGACTGAGATATTCTGCTATTATTGCAGATTCGCTTGTAAATTGGGATATATCAAGGGTAGCTTTTATAGATAAAATTATTCTACTCATGGCTGTTACAGAAATGGTATATTTTCCAAGTATTCCTATCAAAGTAACTATCAATGAATATATAGATTTGGCTAAAAGCCTAAGCACACCCAAAAGCCGAGAATTTATTAATGGCGTACTTAATAAAATGTCCGAACAACTACTTAGCACAGGAGAAATTAAGAAAAGTGGAAGAGGACTTATCGATACAAAATAAGCAAAGTAATTTTTAAAATATATTGGCACGTAAAGATTGCTTGGCCTGCTAATCTACAGCTTTATTTTTCATAGCAAAAATTTTTAAAAATCTTTGCTATGAAAAATACAACATTAATCTTTTTTTTGTGTTGATTATACGATAAAAAACAGCAGTACATCTACTCAAATAATATTATGAACGAAGATTTTTCTATTTATGAGTTTGCGAATGGTATTCGCTTAATCCATAAGCAAGCATTGCATACGCAAATAGCGCATTGTGGTATTGTTTTGGATATCGGTAGCCGTGATGAAGAGGAAGAAGAAGTAGGCTTGGCTCATTTTTGGGAACACATGGCTTTTAAAGGTACAAAAAAACGTCGTGCTTTTCATATTTCAAATAGAATAGATGCCGTCGGTGGTGATCTCAATGCCTTTACAACTAAAGAGCATATCTGCTTTTATGCCTCCGTCCTCGAGCGACACTTAGAGCGTGCAATAGATATTATTTGCGATATTACGTTCGAATCTATTTTTCCAGAGCGCGAAATAGAAAAGGAAAGAAGCGTTATTTTAGAAGAAATGGCTATGTATAGAGACAACCCCTCTGATGCCATTGATGATGAATTTGATGAAGTATTTTTTGGCAAGCACCCACTCGGTAGGCAAATATTAGGTACGGTAGAAAGCGTAAAGCGGTTTCAAAAGCAAGATTTTATACATTTTATAGAGAAACACCTCGATACAGAAAGGCTTGTGCTCTCCGTAGTCTCTCCACAGGATTTTAAAACAGTAAAAAAAATTGTAGAAAAATACATCAAAGATGTCCCGCCTCGCACTTGTTGCAGGTTGCGTTTACCCCCAGCCGAGTACCAGCCTCAAGAGCATATTGTGTATCGCCCTGTTTCTCAATCGCATGCCGTACTTGGTTTGCCTTCTTATTCTATTGCAGATACAGACAAACTCATTCCTTTTATGATGCTTGTCAATCTACTTGGCGGTAGTGGGCTTAACTCCCGCTTGAATATGATTTTAAGAGAACGGCACGGACTTGTTTATGGGGTCGATGCCTCTTATGTCGCTTTTAGCGATGTAGGATACACAACTATCAACTTCGCCACAGAGAGTAAAAATTTAGGTAAAAGCCTACAACTCATTGAGAAAGAATTGAAAAAATTATGTGAAGTGCCGCTGGGTAGTATTCAACTTCATACTGCCAAACAGCAACTCATGGGACAAATTGCTATGGGGGCAGAGAGCAACTCCTCTACAATGCTCGGCATTGGCAAAACTCTTGTTACGGGGGAGCCTTATTTATCTATGCAAGATATTTTCGAACGCATCGAGCAAATAGAAACCAAAATCTTGATGGATATTGCACAAGAAATTTTGATACCCGAAAAAATGAGCAGACTTTTCTACCTGCCAGAGTAGCTGTAGCGAAAGTAAAAAGTTTTAAAGAATTTTAAAGAACTCATAGTGCTGCCAGCACTGTGAGTTCTTTAGAACTTTTCTGCAAACGCACTAAAAATCATTACCAAAAAGTTGAGAGCCAATTAGGGATTTGCCCATATCTATACGAAATGATGCACCTAAATAAGGCGTTGCCGGTAATGTACTACGCACATACTCGTTATTGCCTTCGAGCAGGTAGAGGTTACGAAAAAAGGACAAACCACCCTCTACTTGCAAAACTACTCTTTTGCTCAAATCTATATTCGCTATCAGTGCGGATTTGATTTGTGTGTAGTTCATATTTAATGGATTCATTACAGCTTCGGGCGGCAGTGCAAAAGCGGGATTAGTGCGTACGCCCGTGCGGAAATTGGCAATAGCAGTGAGCCAATCTACGCTAAATTTTTTGTTGAATTTATATGTAAAATTCGTCGAAACGGGAAGTAGTAATTGCATAAAAACCTTTTTAGATAGCTTGCGATTAAGGCCAAAAATCGGAACGGGCAAAAAACGGCGATACTGATAAAGCACCGCAGCACCATAAATATCGTGTTTGTGTATGCCACGTACTTTTACCTTGGCTAAGGCAGCAATACCAAAAGGGTGAAGTTCGCTTAGGCTACTACTTTCTTGAACAAAGCCTACATTGGCAGTATAAAACCAAACACCTTTAAAAAGCCCTGCTTTCACACCTGTAATACCCAAAGAGAGGTTATAAAGTAAGGCATCATCTAATAAATAATCTACCTGCGGACGGCGTACTCCTGCATTGATAGTCAGAAAGGACTGGGTTGCCGTAAGGCTCAAGTTTTTGATATCCAAACCTACTTTACCCCCTATAGGCACAACAAAATTGGCATAATAACGGCTCATAGCAAAATTTGTACTGTCAGATAGGCGCGTCGGGGGCAGAAATTCAGCCCCTGCATGTACACCTGGACGAAACAAAAATCCTGTACCGATACGCTGTGCTTCTACAAAATGAAAAAAACTCAAAACAATGACTAATAGCCCTAAAATGATAATTTTTTTTGTGCTTATCATAGTTTTATTTTTTCTTTGGAAAAGCCATACGGTAGTCCACTGTAATTTTGCCTTTGCTAATTTTATCCAACTTAGTCTTGAGCAATTGCTTACGCAAGCCCCCTACGTGATCGGTGAAAAGAATACCCTCTATATGGTCGTACTCATGTTGTACGATGCGGGCGGCTATACCTTCATAAACTTTTTCGTGTGCTTTCCAATTTTCATCAAAAAAACGAATCTTAATCTTAGGCTGACGAAAAACCTCTTCTCTAATATGTGGAATGCTCAAGCAACCCTCTTCAAAACCCCAGGCTTCACCCTCCTCTTCGAGCAACTCTGCATTGATAAAAACCTGTTTAAAATCCTTTAAATCAGGATCCATAGCTGCGCCATCTACGACAAAAATGCGCTTAGCTAATCCGATCTGAGGACCAGCCAGCCCAACCCCATGCGCGGCGTACATTGTTTCAAACATATTTTCACTCAAAGTTTTGACATCTACAGAACCATCATTGGGAATATCCTCCGCTCTTTTGCGCAATACGGGATAGCCGTAAGCTACTATTGGGTAAATCATATACAATACAATACTTTTGTTTTATTAAAATTCAAACTCGAGCCTTAGCAAAACTAATAAAATTATTATGCCTAAATCTGATAATATGCAATAAAGCCTTCAGAAAGGCGTGAGTATTTCTAAAATGCAAAGCTAATCAAAAAAATTGACTTTTTATAACACTTTAGCTCGGAGTTTTACACACTTTTATAGTAACTTTCAAAATAACTTTTTTCGGCTACATTTCAAAACTACATACTTTGGTATTTGCTGAAGATAACAAACACGGCGAGAGGACACGTTTTGGGGTATGAGAGTACGCTACCGCATCAATATAAAATGCACGGCTTTTTCACAACCTATTAACAAACATTAGCTCATTTGATTTGCTACCTAAGATCATAAAAGTTGAAGCTATGATAATTCTTGTTATAAGCAAAGAGAGACCTTAGCAATGATTTTACTAAGGTCTCTGCTTGTTAGAATATGTAAAAAAGCGATGCTTTTAGTCTTCGCACAGCCAAGCAAATGCTTCTTCCTTATCATCAAAATACTGTTGCATAAGGGTCGGCATATCGCCTTCTTCCAACATTTGCTCTACTGAAACTTGTGCAAACAAATTATCAGAAAGAATAATTGCCATTTTGCGCTGCCCTGCGCCCATGGTGCGAGGTGCTATTTCAGTGGCTACCCATTCTTGTATATCTGGGGCGAGAGCATAAGAACCAATGCGTGTATTGAGCAATAATTTAGGCGCACGATATTTCTCTACGATGTCTGCATACCCACGCATTTCAGATTTAAATAACTCATCATTTAATTCTTCCGCTTCTGCCTTCCATTCACAAAGAATGATTTGATTGGCTTCGTCGTATTGAATAGTCCAGTATTTGTTATCAACTTCCGTAATCATATAATAGTCAATTAGTTGTTTTTGAACGAGTGTAAATAAACGGTATTTGCGATCTGAAAAAACGCATTTCACCGTGTAAATATAATCTAATTTTGCGAATTTTACTAATTTTTTCTATGTTTTTTTAGCGTAATCAAAATTTTTAAGTAATATCTGTTGCTAAATACTGAGGCAGGAGTATTTAGTTACAGCAGCTTGAAGCAGAAGGTTCTGGCTCAGATGAGAATTATATAAATTTTGCTTTATCCACATAAGTTTCGTAAATTCGGAATCTTAATAACCTTTAAAATTATGTTGAATCATGAGCAAATCTAAGCACTTACTATTCGAGAAAATCGAGTATCTACGTTCCAAGAGGGAGGGGTGGTGTATACCTTGGTAGCTACAGATGCAAAGGTTCATTTTTGCCCCGTTAGGGACTACATATTGGTAGCCTCTTGACGGTTGCAATCAATCCAAAAAAAACACAACGCCAACCCCTCTTTTTACGTACAAAAAACTATTGTACACAAAAACTTAACTTAATTCTTACCCCCTTAGAAATTATGGCTAAAATTTTTGCCTTTATCGTCGGAATTGACAACTACAAATCCGTCAGTCCGCTCAATGGTTGCGCTGCTGATGCCCAAGCTATGCAAGCCCTACTCCAAAAACGCTTTAGTAGCGAAGAGTTAGAACTCCAAGTGCTTATCAACGCAGAGGCTACACGTGCTGCCATTATTGCAGGATTCAGAAAACACCTCGCCCGAGCCAAGCAGGGCGATACCGCCTTTTTTCATTTTAGTGGACACGGCTCACGGGAGAGTTCGCCCGTAGAATTTCATCAATTTTTTCCCGAAAAGAAAAACGAAACCCTCGTTTGCTACGATAGCCGAGAGCCGGGCGGTATGGATTTAGCCGACAAAGAATTGGCGGTGCTGATTCAAGAAGTCGCTCAAAATCAGCCTCATATTGCCGTTTCTTTGGACTGCTGCCACTCTGGCTCGGGCACACGCAATGCCAAACTCGGCAAAAAACGCCAAGCCGAAAAAGACGGCAACAACCGTAAAATCGAGGATTATGCCGATGGATACTACGCTCAACAGCTCAAAAATACGGGCAAAATCGAAATCCCTGCTGCCCCCCACATCACACTTTCGGCGTGCAGCAATACCCAGGTAGCTTGGGAAACCAAAGAAAACCGTGGGCTTTTCTCGACCGTACTGCTCGATATTTTAGAAAATGAATCTTCAAATTTGAGCTATGGCAGACTTTTCGAGCGCATTCAAACCCGTATCAAACAAATCGATAACAGCCAGACCCCACAAGTCGATGCCTACGGAAACGAATCCGTCTATAAAACTTTCCTCAGAGGCACTGCCAATGACGACCGCAAAGATGAATGGGAAGTCTATTTTTCTGAAAAGAAATGGCAAATCAAAGCTGGTGCTTTGCACGGCATGCCACTGGTAGATAGAGAGGCGAACGACCGAACCGTAAAAGTCGACATCCTTTCGGGAAAAAACAAAGTTGCCGAAGCGCAAATCGATGAAACTTTCATAGACAATACCTTTTTGATGAAGGTAGAAAATGAAGATAAATTAGACCCCGAAAAAACCTATACCGCTACGCTCAATGCCTTCATTCCACAGGCGGTGTTTTCGTTTTATACTGATATGGCTAAGCCCGAAGCACTCACGGCGGGGCTATCCGTAGCCATAGCGCGAAGCCAAGCCGAAGCCGATTATTTTTTGGTGCGAAATGCTGATGGTGTGTACGAACTCGTGCATCGCCTCTCGAACAAAATCATCGCCGCTGGGCGCGAACCCGCCCCCTATTGGAACGAACTCCTCGCCAAAATTCAACGCTGGGAACGCCTCCGTGATATTAAAAACCCGCATACCGAAATTCGCGACAGCGACCTACCGATGCGCTTCGAGTTTTATCGCAATCGTGAGTGGGAGTCCTATAATATCAATAGCTCCGAAGACCTCGAGTTTTTGTTGGACAAAGACCGCCGTGGTAATTTCTTGGGCTTGCCTTGCAAAATCCACGTAAAAAACCTACACGAGGCAGAGTTGCATATTGCGCTACTGGCAGTTTCGCCGCTTTACGGCATCTACAAACTCAATAATGTACCTGTGCCTAAAAATGAAGAAGTTTTGATTTATGATGATAAAAACGGACTGAATTTTATGCAAGGGCAGGAGCAGGATAGCGAATCGGATTTGTTATTTAAGTTTTTGATAAGCACGACACGCACCAACCCCGACGTGCTGACGCAAGATAATTTTAGCTTGAACGTACGCTACAAATCCGTCGGCAGTCGCTTCGGACAGCAGGCAAACAATGCCGCTTCTCCGTTCAAAATTGAGGATTGGACAGTGCGCAACGTAGGCGTAAAACTTTTGAAAAATGAAGACAAAATCTCAAAAACTCAAAACACAAAGTTTGAAGGTTTTGAAGTGCTGGCGCACGATAGCGTGGAGGCGCAAGTAGCCTTTGGCAGCGTAAGCAGCAGCGGTCGGGGTTTAAATGATAAGAGTACTAAACGTTGGAAAAATTGGATTGCCGATGACTCGCTACAGCTCCAATCTTTGAGTAGCGGCTCGAGCCGAAGCACTCAAGCCAAAGAAGTGATTAGCCTCACTAATATTCAAGGCGACGTAAGTGAAACAAATCCGCTTCGTCTCAAAATGAATCAAGGGCTTTTAAATGAAGATGAAATAATGCTTCCGATGGCGCTCGATGGTGATACGCTCATTCCTATCGGCATCTCAAATGAAGAAGACCCTTCAGTTGTGGAAATTCAAAATCTCCCTGAAACATCTTCTTCGAGCCGTAGCCTCGGTAGGGCATTGAAGTTTTGTTTGTATAAAGTCAGCTCGAAGCTCACGAAAATGCCACCGACGGGCTTTTTCAAACTCTGCGCCATTGATTATGACGAAGCAGGCAAACCCATTTACGTGGAAGACCGCAAAGAAGTGGCTGCGCGAGTGGCTAAAGCCGAAAAGATTTTGCTTTTTGTTCACGGCATTATCGGCAATACGTCCGAGATGGCAGTTTTGGGTCATGAGTTTGTCAAAGCAGGCAGATACGATTTGATTATGACTTTTGATTATGAAAATCTGAACACCGAAATCAACGAAATTGCTTATCAGTTTAAGCGGCTTTTGGTGGGCGATTCGGAGGTGTATAAAGACGGTTTGCAATATGAAAGCATCGGCATTTCGGCGGATAAAAAAGTTGATATTGTGGCACATTCTATGGGCGGATTGGTTTCTCGTTATATGATTGAGCAGCGCGGGGGTAGTGCTTTTGTGAATCGTTTGATTATGTGTGGCACGCCGAATGCGGGTTCTGTTTTTGGTAAAATTGAGCAGTACCGCAAGTTTGCCATTTTGGCAATGGGCTTGGGTGCGAATTTGCTTGCGCCCTTTGGCATAGTGCTTTCGGCAGCGGGGCTTATAGGTGCGCTCAAGCAGAGCAAGGCGCTTTTTGTTACGCTCGAACAAATGGGCAAAGAGTCCGAGTTTTTGCGCCGTTTGAACAAGGACGAAGGCAGCGAGGGCGGTATTCCTTATTTGATTTTGGCGGGCAATGTACAAGATTTTGTGCCTGAAAATCCTACGGCAATGGAAAAAATTGTAGAGAAAGTCATGGCGGGCATGGGCAATTTAGTCAGCTCTAATAAGCCCAATGATATTGCTGTTTTGGTAGATGACATCAAAGATTGTGGCAAAAACAAACCCGTCATTTACGATATTCCTTGCCATCACATGAACTATTTTGTGCAAGATGATAGCGTACAAAAATTGAAGGAAATTTTGTAGAAAACTAATTTTTAAAATCTATAAATCTCACACCCTAAGTATCTTCAAGCTGCTTAGGGTGTAATGATGTCTATGCAATTCGCCGATCTACTACAAAGCATCACTCAAACTCACGCCGAGCTGCAAGCCCGAGCCGCTCAAAGCATCAATCAGTCGCTCACGATTCGGAATTGGTGCGTCGGAGCGTATATTGTTGAGTATGAACAAAACGGGCAAGATAGAGCCAAGTATGGCGCAAAACTTTTTACGACCTTAGCCAAGGAACTCAAAACCATCAAGGGTTTGAATAGTGCTACGCATTTGAAAAGGTTTAGAAAGTTTTATCAAACCTATCCACTTTTAGGGCAGGTACTTGTCCAAGAGCAATTTTTATTGCCTATCTCAATTCGACCATCAGTGATGGTCGAATTACAAAATACTGAAAATCAAGAAATTGATTATACGAGGCTATTGTTGCAACGGATTTCATTTACGCATCTTTCCATTTTGATGACGATAGAAAATCCCAAAGAACGCCGTTACTACGAAATGCTTACCCTCAAAACTACACCTTCGGTGCGGGAGTTGCAAAGACAAATCAATACACTTTCTTATCAGCGTTTGGGGTTATCTGCGGATAAAGACTTGAGTTTTGAGAAAATAAAACAAACCATCGCCGTACAAACGCCACAAGATGCCATTAAGGATATGTATGTTTTTGAGTTTTTGGGACTAAGCCCACAGCAAGCCTTTGATGAAAATGATTTGGAAAGTGCCTTGCTTGCCCACTTACAAGACTTTATTTTGGAACTCGGCAATGGTTTTTGTTTTGAGGCAAGGCAGAAGCGCATTTTGATAGGCGAAGAATATTTTTTTATAGATTTGGTTTTTTACCATCGTTTGCTCAAATGCCACATCTTAATAGAACTCAAAGTAGATAAAATGCAAGCGGGACACATTGCCCAACTGCAAACCTATCTCAACTACTACCAAGCCGAAATCAAAGAAGAAACCGACAATCCGCCTATTGGGATTTTGTTGGTTACAGATAAAAACGAGGCTTTGGCACGCTACACCCTACCCACACAAGGCAACGAAATGTTTATCTCGAAATACAAAATCCAACTGCCTACGGAAGAGGAATTGCAGAATTTTATTTTGAAAGAACTTCGGAAGCGATGAAGTTATAGAACAAACACTACGGTATCGCCACAAGCAACCACACAGTCGTCGGTGAGGAGAAATCCCTACCAGTAGTCGAAGACCCTGTGAGTGAATTTCTAATCCTGCCAATCCCAAAATCCCGTAAATCCTGATTCAGACAGACAAAAAGCACTTAAATTTTACGTAAAAAAACAAAAAATCCTTATATTGCCACGCAGCACTATTTAAAATCAAAAGTGCGTACAATGACAATAGAAAATCACTTAGAAACGCTTATAAGCGACATTGTAGCTATCCACACGCAGGCGCGTACACAAGCAGTACGCTTGGTGAACGATGCCCTTGTAGTAATCTGCAAAATATGCGTTTGTTGTTTCTCAAATACCCAAATTGCCAGACGCTTTCTGGCAAATTCAGACAGGAACTTTTCAGGTGAATACCCAATTTTCCAGACGCTTTCTGGAAAATTGCAGAGAAACGTATAGAAATATATTTATGTTCTTATTTGTGTGTATACGAATAAATATTGTTTGCGATAAAAAGTATGACTTAAAATAGTTTTTAATATCAATATTTTTTATCTTGCACAGTGAAATCATAATTTAATAACATTGACTATATGAATTTAGTAGAAACTGCAAACAAAGATAATCCGATATTAAATAGTCCGTACGATGAACCTCTTTTATATTATAGCACTGATAGTGACGGTAGCTTAGACTATACGGAAATCAGAAAAGGACGACGAATATTCAAAGAAAGTACTCCTGTTGCGCCAACTAAGCGAAAAGGAGGCAAAGAAATATTTGAATGGAATGAAAGTGCTGGTAGTCAAGAAGAACATATCGTAAATCTGTGTAGAAAAGAGGTAGGAGCGTGGCGAGCTAGTAGCTATCCCAACACAACAAGAATTTCAAAGCAACTTTTGAACTTTTGGTTTAATAATCCTGAAAGGCATGCCGTAAAAAAGCTGTTTTTTGCACAACGTGAGGCTATAGAAACTGCGATATGGTTTAACGAAGTAGCAGAGAAATCAAATCCAGGGCAACATATTCTAAACCTTTTACGTAAAGGACAGCAAACAGTAAGTAAAAATACAGAAGACCAACTGCCTAGAATAGCTTTCAAAATGGCTACAGGAAGTGGTAAAACTGTTGTTATGGCTTGTTTAATTTGTTACCACTATTTCAACAGACAAGAATACAGAAATGATACTCGCTTTGCAGATTACTTTTTAGTGGTAGCTCCCGGTATCACTATCAAAAGCAGGTTGAATGTACTATTTGTTGATAATCAAAATCATACACATAATAGAGAAGATTACTATTATATACGAGGATTAGTACCTTCAAATATGACTTCTCGCTTGCAAAATCTCAATGCAAGGCTAATCATTACGAATTATCATAGCTTTGAACCTAAAATACTTCAAGGCAATAAAAAAACTCCATTTGACGGAAAAACAAATATCAAAGGAGAAAAAATAGATACAGATAATAAAGAAGGTTTTTCGCAAGTAGTAAAGCGTGTCTTGGGAAAATTTAAAACAGGAAGCCGACTTTTAGTACTAAACGACGAGGCACATCATTGCTACCTACCTAAGTCTAAAAGTAAAACTACCGATAATGAAGGTGATGAAAATGCTAAAGCAGCCGTCTGGTTCAGCGGTTTGCGCAATATTGCGCAAAAATTCAAAATGCAGGCGGTCTATGACCTCTCCGCTACCCCCTATTACCTAAATGGCTCGGGCTATACGGCTTATAGTTTGTTTCCATGGGTAGTATCAGACTTTGGTTTAGTGGAGGCAATAGAAAGTGGACTTGTCAAAATTCCATTTATGCCAGAGACTGACGATACTCAGAGTATAGATAAGCCGGTGCTCAAAAACCTGTATGAACATGTCAAAAAAGAACTTCCCAAAAAAGGTGTAAGCAAACGAAAAGCAGAAGCAAAAGCAAAAGGAGATAGGTTTAGAGAAGAAGCACCTAAAATACCCGCACTTGTAAAAAATGCCTTAGAGCAGTTTTACTCACATTACGTAAAATACGACAAAGGAGTAAGAAGTATACAAGAAGACGGGGTGTCCTTATTTTCTACACCGCCTGTATTTATTGTAGTCTGTAATAATACCAGCGTATCCAAAGAAGTATATAAATACATCGCTGGATATGAATATACTGATAGAGAGGGAGGTACGCATATTCAAGTAGGTGCAAAAGATTTATTTTCTAATTATGACCCCGATACAACAAAACCCCGAAAAAAACCGCCTACATTGCTTATTGATAGCGATGCACTAGAAAACGGTGAACAAATCAATAAAGAGTTTAAAAAAATCTTTGCTAAAGAAATCGAAGAGTTTAAAAAAGACTATGCACGCATGCACGGGCAAGGAAGCACAGAAAAAATATCCGATGCTGAAATATTGCGTGAAGTCGTAAATACAGTAGGGCAGACAAATAAATTAGGCGCACATATAAGATGCGTCGTTTCTGTATCTATGCTTACCGAAGGCTGGGACGCCAATACCGTTACACACATCATGGGGCTGCGTGCCTTTGGCTCACAGCTACTTTGCGAGCAAGTAGCAGGAAGAGCATTAAGAAGAGTCAATTACTTTTTGCAAGGATATGATAAAGACGGAAACCCCACAGATGACAAAAGAAAAATTGTCATTCAAAAATTCCCCCCAGAGTATGCACACATTATAGGCGTACCTTTCAATATGTTTAAAGCAGGACAAACGAATACTGTTGTAAAGCCCGTAAACATGCACCATATCAATGCACTTGTGGAAAGAGAGCAGGAAATGGAAATTACATTCCCAAATATTATTGCATACAGAACCGAAAACTTAGAAGCACCGCTCACGCACGACTTTGCGAATTTAGAAAATTATGAAATCGACGGCTCAAAAGTACCCAAAGTAACTACAATGCAAAGCGCAGTCTCTGCAAAACAAGAAACAATACAACTCGCCGATGTCTTAGAAAAGCGAGACCAAGAAATTATCTTCAAACTTACGGTGGAGCTTATGAAATATCATTTTAGTAATGACGAAGGAGAACCCGAATTTCAAAAATTTGCTACACTAAAAGGTATAGTAACCGAATGGTACAACCATAAAATTACAGTGCTTAATCGTGAACCTTATTTCAAAAAAACACTCTATTTTCATGAGCACAAAAAAGCCGTAGATCACATTATAAGAGGTATAAATACTCAACGAAATACCATCGAGTTTATCAAACCCGTATTCAACAACTACAATCCATTTGGCAGTACGAGATATGTAAACGGAAACACAACACGGGAAGTCTATGCCACACAAAAAAGCCACGTTAATTATGTCGTTATGGATAGTACATGGGAAGGAGTTTGTGCCAAAACCTTAGAAGAACTCGATAATGTAATCGCTTATGTAAAAAATGATTTCTTAGATTTTGCAATCCCTTACAAAAAAGATGGAGAGGACAAAAAATATTTCCCAGATTTTATCGTCAAAGTAAAATCTAAACAAAATCCCAAAATCTTCAAAAACCTTATTATCGAAATTAGTGGTTTTAGTCAAGATAAAGACGAAAAAAAATGGTTTGTCGAAAACCGATGGCTGCCCGCCGCCAATGCACTCAAAGATAAATACCAATACCACGAATGGCATTTTATCGAAATTGCAAATGACATCAGAAATATCAGAAATCAATTAACCGAAAAAATTCAAAGTATATAACAATGAAAGTACAATCCACAAAGCATACAAATAGCCAACGCTCACATATCCCAAGCAAAGAAGAAGCTGGATATGAAGATGCGAATGACAAAGTGCAAAACGGAAGCAACAAAATCGAAATCCCCAAAAATCCTATTGTGCACCGAGGAAAAGACCCAGAACTCTTTTGGCTCAACAAATACGGAAACGACGACCGAGAGGACGCGCTCAGTATAGATATAAGAAGCCTATACCGACACGAACATGTTGCACCCGAAACCCTGATACAAAACCTATATAAAATAAAAGAAAGCGACCAAAAAGAACTCTTTGATACCAATGAACTTTTTGGAAATGCCCTCGAGAAAGACGAACTCGATAAAATATCAGAGTATTACCAACACAAAAACGGCTGGACAAACAGACTCATTCAAGGAGATAGCCACCTCGTCATGGCAAGCCTACTCGAAAGAGAAGGTATGGCAGGGCAAGTTCAAACCATATACATAGACCCTCCTTATGGCATAAAATATGGCGGAAACTGGCAAGTCAAAATGGGTGACAGAAATGTCGCCGACGGAAAAGACGATGCACTCACCGCAGAACCCGAACAAATCAAAGCATTCAGAGACACTTGGGAACTCGGTATCCACTCATACCTATCCTACCTGAGAGACCGACTGCTCATCGCCAAAGAACTACTCAACAAAACGGGCTCCTGCTTCGTACAAATTTCTGACGAAAATGTGCATCTGGTGAGAAATATAATGGACGAAGTATTTGGAAGTGGAAATTTTGTGAGTTTGATAAGTTTTGAGACAACCACAAGTTTTTCAACTAAAACTTTATCTTCAACATCAGACTATATTATCTGGTATGCTAAGTCTGTTGATGACTTAAAATCGAGAAAACTATTTATGGATAAGGAGATAGGTAGTAATTACAAGTGGCTTGAGCTTCCTAATGGTACTGTACGCAATGTAACCAAAGAGGAGTTTTTAGACAAACGACTTATACCTGATGGAGCAAAAGTATTTGCCATAGGAGATTTAAGAAGTTCAGGATGGTCTCAAAAAGGTTCTTTTGAATTTAAGTTTGATGGTCAAGTTTATAGACCATCATCAAATAGGCACTGGTCAACAACAAAAGAGGGCATGGATAATCTGGCTGAAAAAGATAGAATACTAAAAACAGGGCGTTCAATTATGTATAAAAGATATTTAGATGATTTTCCTGTTACAGAAATAACAAATCATTGGTCAGACACAAAGCAGAGTTTTAGTAGCTCAAAAGTTTATGTAGTCCAAACAAATGAGAAAGCTATAATGAAATGTTTACTCATGACTTCTGATCCGGGCGATTTGGTTTTAGATCCTACTTGTGGGAGTGGTACGACGGCTTATGTTGCGGAGCAGTGGGGTAGGCGTTGGATCACTATCGATACGAGTCGGATAGCTTTGAACATAGCCAAGCAGCGTTTGATGACGGCAGTATATCCTTATTATAAGCTTTACGATACTCAAAACGAGGACATACGTCATGGTTTTGTGTACAAAACCGTACCGCATATCACGCTTAAAGCATTGGCAAACGACGAGCCACCTGCTACGGAGACGCTTTACGATCAGCCCGAGATAGACAAAAAGGTGCTTCGCGTAAGTGGTCCTTTTACAGTAGAAACTTTACAAAACTTTGAACCTACAAGCCCTGATGAGTTAGATAATGACCGTTTGAAGTTAGAAACCAATGAAAATTTCGAGGCGGTTATCAAAGAACATTTGCTAAGTGCGGGCATCAAAAATGGCAGAAAAAACGAGCAAGTTGTTTTTCGTTCTGTGGAGGTTTTATCTGGCGAAGCCTTACATGCAGAGGGTTTCTACATTACAGATAAAGGTGAAGAGAAAGCCTATTTTCATATCGGACCTAAGTTTGGTACGGTGAGTAGGAAGTTAGTAAACGATTCAATTAAAGAGTGTCGCCAACGTGGTGATGCGAATTGGTTGATTATTTTAGGTTTTAGCTTTGAAAGCGATATTGAAAGCGGTCAGTACACGAAAAGTGTAGGTACTTTTGAAGTTACAAAAGTCCGCATACACGATGATTTATTACAAGAAGGTTTGAAAAAGAAACCTGCTAAGTCAGCTGCAAGTTTTGTAACGATTGGTGAGCCAGATATTGACCTGAAAAAAGACGAGACAGGTGTTTTTGTAGAAGTCAAGGGTTTAGATATTTACGACCCTATCAGAGATGAAGTTAAAGCGCGAGACTTACACGATATTGCTTATTGGATGGTCGATGATGATTATGATGGCAGCAGCTTTATCGTTAGGCAGATATTCTTTTGCGGTGGCGATAAAGACGCATTCAAAAACTGGCGTAGAGGCTTAGATAACTTAGCCAAAGAAAGTACAAAGAAAAAGCTCGAAGCTACGTTAAAAATAGAAATTGATGAAGAGGCTTTTGACCGTCTGTACGGTTATCAATCTCATCCTATTGAAGTCAAAAGTCCTAATCAAAAAATTGCGATTCGGATTGTGA
The DNA here is from genome assembly GCA_020832465.1 of Bernardetiaceae bacterium. Lineage (GTDB taxonomy): Bacteria > Bacteroidota > Bacteroidia > Cytophagales > Bernardetiaceae > JAFIER01. The sequence continues at coordinate 19,010 of JAFIER010000230.1, read as the reverse complement.
GTCAGTTTGGAGAGGAGAGCACCAAAATTATAGATATAGGCTCAATTGATAGTGCTACATAAAATAACTGCAAGTGTGGTATTTTTTTACATTCACGATTGGCAGTGGTCTCTGCCCCTGCCAATCGTTCCCTTCTTCAATCCTGCCAATCCCAAAATCCTGTAAATCCTGATTCAGACAAAATCACACGGGGGAAGGGTTTTCAATCCTACCAATCCCAAAATCTTGTAAATCCTGATTCAGACAAAATCACACAGGGGAAGGGTTTTCAATCCTGCCAATCCCAAAATCCTGTAAATCCTGATTCAGACAAAGAGAAAAAAACTACGGCGATTAAAAAATCTGAAAATCCCAATTTATAAGGGCATCAAAAAACATGGCAAATCCGTTGGGTACGAAAATACCCGCAAATAAAAATCCAAAAAGCGCACCCCAAAGGTGTGCCGAGTGGTTGATATTATCCGATGAGCCTTTGCTTTGATAATAGGAATAAATCAAGTACAAACCGCCGAGCACAAAGCCGGGGAGGCAAAGCACAGCAAAAAGACAAATCGGCTGCGTAGGCGCAAATACGATAAAAGCAAAAACCACTGCCGAAACGCCACCCGATGCACCCAAAGAGTTATAATAAATCTGGTCTTTGTGCTTGATAACCGTAGGCAAATCCGATACGATGACAGCCATCAAATACATAAATGCAAAAACCAGCGAACCCACAAGCTCGCCACCAAAAGCGTATTGAAAGACCCGCTCCACTTGATAGCCAAAGAAAAAGAAGGTAAAAAGATTGAAAAAGAGGTGCATATAATCGCCGTGCACAAATGCCGAACTGATACTGCGATACCACTGCTTATTGTGCACCGTACGGTACGGATTCATAAGCAATTTCGCTTTCAACTCGGGGCGCGAAAAGCACCAAATACTGACCACAGCCGTCAGCGCAATGATAATGAAGGAAGCAGATTTGAGTTCTATCATAATATGGATAATTTTTGTATTTATCGGAATTGTGCCATCTTACGGGCGTACGATAACTTTGCTAACTTGGTTTAGAAATGTTATCTCGATAATTTAATCGATTTACCAACTTGAGGTTCGCCCAATTTTACCTATCTTACGAACCCTTAAAAGGGGCTTAAAGTTTGAAACTAAGAAAGTTTAACACTCAATCAAATAAATCAGTGTTTAGTCCTCGTTTTTTACATAAAGTTTTCGAATTTTGCTCATCGGACCTGGGCACTGTTGCTCGTGGCAAGTCATACAACTTTCGACGAGAAGATTATAGGCTTTGAGTTGCATATCTTTGCCTTCGGCTTCGTATAATTTTTCCAAATTTTGATTAAAAGCTACCGCAAGGGGTTCGTAAACCTCTGTTTTTGTATGCTCGTCAGTAGGTGTGGCGGTATGAATGCCTTTGAACATTGCACGCAAATCAGATATTTTTCTTTCGTTTTGAATATCTTCACGCATGTTATCGAGCGAATCCCACATGCTTCGCATCAGGAGCGAGAGTTCACTTTTTTTGTTTGGAAAGTTTGTTTTTTTTGCTTCACTCTGGGTCTCCGCACTTTCCGAAGTTTCTTCTTGGGCTACTTCTTTACGCTCTTGTGCGCAACCCCATAGCATCAGACTTGTGAGCAGGATAAAGCCCAAAGTAAAGCATTTTTGTTGTAGGTTCATGGATTTTATTTTGTAATGGATTGAATAGAAATAAAAACGGGGGTGTACGTCAGGTTGTTAAATCGGCTTAAATAGTTTCAGAACTAACAGTTTTTCGAAAACTGTTAGTTCTGGGTTTATTTAGCAAAATTGTCCTACACCCATAAAAGCATTGCTACAGCAAAAAAGCAAATTTTTATGTAGATTTCCAAATTTTTAGCCTGTATAATAAATCTACGTCGTTACTCGGTGCTATGCAATCATCTTTTATTCTTTGGGGTGTGCTCTCGCCCTGTTTGGAGTCCTCACCAAACACACCTAAAAAGTGCTGTAAAATATAAGTATCTGACACCACGTAACAGAACTAACATTTCTTTGAGAAATGTTAGTTCTCATTTTTTTACAATCCATTTTTTGAGTAGTTCGTGTGCTGCTTCATTGTCCATAAGCATAGCACTTTGGAGCGCAAAATGTGCCTCTTCGGCATTGCCCTTTCGGAGATACAAAATGCCTTTGAGGTGTTGTAGCCTGCTATTTTGGGTACTTATTTCTTCGGCATTTTTGATGTAGGTCAGAGCCTTATCTAAGTCTGCAAATTCGGCTTCCATTTGAGCAAATACGGTAAGCAACTCGAGCGATTGCGGATATGCTTTTTGGGCTTTTTGGATATACTCAAACATTTGTTTTTGGTTTTGCATTTCGTAAGCCAAACCTATTAAGAGTAAGTAATCATCTTCGTTAGCGTTTTGAGTTGCTTTTATTTTATCTTCAATGTATTGAATGGCTTGGGGGTATTGGGATTCGCTGTATGCAATAAAAGCGAGGCTGTTATAGGCATCTATAATTTCGGGGTCTTTTTTTAGTGCTTTTTGGTAGTGTTTAGTGGCTTGCTTGGCGTTTCCTTCTAAAAAGCTAAGAAATCCGAGTATATTATCCCCTACTCCATTTTCAGCGAGTTCTTTTTTGTTGCGTTTTTGGAAATAGCTTTTCAACTCATCGAGTTGTGTTTGATGCTTGCTGCTCACTTTTTTGAGTTGTTTGATATTAAAATCATCATCATTTTCATTTTTGTCATCATTTCCAAAGACTTCTGCTATGACTTCGTAAAATAAAGCAAAAGTTTGAATGGCATTTTGCAAGTTTTTGTAATAGGGTTCTTTTGGGTATTTTTCAATGGCTTGTTTGATGTAACTTTCGTTTATTGTATAGGTGGCTTCGCCTTCCATCATGAATTTCATGAGAGTTTGTATTTGTAGCTGGAATAGCAAGGCATCTTTATCGCCAGGAGCGATATTGAGTATTTTTTCGGCATTTTCTAATACGCTACTGATATACTGGCTTTCAAAATCTAATTGTATTTGAAGTCTTAGGGCTGGGATATACTGATTATTTTTTTGCAATGCTTTGGTATTTAGTCGTTTTGCACGTTCAATATCAGCATTTTGATATAAATAATCTGCCATTTGTGTGAGCCATTGTGCTGTTTGTTCGGCTTCTGCGGTTTGATTTATCCAGTCATAGAGAAATGCTTTTCGGGTTTCTATATCTACATTTTTATCTTGCGTTAAGTTAAAATATCGGACTTCATAACTCTCTTTTGGAAAAGTAGCTAATAGGCTATCTTCTTTTTGTTTTTCATTTGCGAGGTTTTTTGCTCTTGTATCTCCTTTGAGTTGCCAGACTGTAAACTGAATATTTACGGAGATATTAAAGGGTTTCTCGAGTCCTTCATAGGCTTCTACGAGGTCTGTTTGAGCGAAGGGGCGAGTCAGTGCATAAGTTGCAGGCTGTGCCATGAGTGTGAGCAGCTGGCTACTCAAAATAAAAATCAAGGTCAGCGATAATTTTGTAATAAAGCGCATAAGAAGTGGCATGATTTAAAGGGGTTTTGTTTGAAGTGTATTTTGATTGTGATACTTATTTTGTTTTTAGTACCTTAGGGGGGCTTTTAGCAAACCCAAAGCAAAAAAAAACGATAAAAATTTAAAAAGATTTAGCATATATGCAAATATATTTGTAATTTTATGAAAGTAATCATTTTCCATAGATTTCGCTTAAAAAATAACCAATCTGCAAATTAAATTACAATAAAACATATTTTCACAAATGAGTACATCAAACACAGAGGTAACCGCTACCTATCAGGAGGTTTATCAGCAAAGCATTCAAAATCCAGAAGATTTTTGGCGTAATGAAGCCGAAAAAATAGCTTGGTATGAATTTCCCAAGCAAATTTTAAGTCAGAACACACACGGCTATGCGCAATGGTATGAGGGTGGTATGCTCAATACTTCTTATTTAGCCTTGGATTATCATATAGAAAATGGGCGTGCTGAGCAGTTAGCCTTGATTTATGATTCGCCCGCCTCAGGCGTAAAAATGCAATATACTTTTCGTGAACTTCGAGATGAAGTAGCACGCCTTGCGGGCGTACTGAAAAGTATGGGCGTTGAAAAAGGGGATAGGGTCGTAATTTATATGCCTATGATGCCACAGGCTGCTATGGCTATGCTGGCCTGCGCACGGCTTGGAGCTATTCACTCTGTAGTTTTTGGGGGCTTTGCGCCGCATGAGTTAGCCGTGAGGATTGATGATGCACAACCTAAGGTGTTGCTCTCTGCTTCTTGTGGTATTGAGTTTGATAAAGTCATTCCCTACAAACCGCTTTTAGATAAAGCTGTCGCACAAGCAGAGCACAAGCCTACGGCAATTTTGTTTTTTGAACGAGAGACTTACCCGCAGTCTATCGAGGGCGAGGATTTGTATAAAGATTGGGCAAGTGCAGTAGCGCAGGCGCAGCCCGTTGATCCTGTGCCCGTCGAGAGCACTCACCCACTTTATATCATTTATACATCAGGTACGACGGGTAAGCCCAAAGGTATTGTCCGTGATAATGGCGGTCATGCTGTGGCGATGCGATTTAGTATGGATAAAATTTATGGTGCTAAGCCCGGCGAAGTTTTTTGGGCAGCTTCTGATGTCGGCTGGGTTGTGGGGCATTCTTATATTGTATATTCTCCTTTGATTTCGGGTTGTACGACCGTACTTTTCGAAGGCAAGCCGATACGCACACCTGATGCGGGCACATTTTGGCGTATGATAGAAGAGCATAAAGTGAGTGTGATGTTTACAGCACCGACGGCGATTCGTGCCATACGAAAAGAAGATGCCGAAGGCGAGCTTATCAAAAAGTACGATATATCTTCATTGCGTACGCTTTTTGTAGCTGGAGAACGCTGCGACCCTGCTACGCTCGAGTGGAGTTTAGAAAAACTCAAAATTCCTGTTATAGACCATTGGTGGCAAACCGAATCGGGTTGGGCTATGCTTGCTAATCCTGCCGGTATTGAGCTCAAAGAAATCAAAATAGGCTCTTCGGCTTTGCCCGTGCCGGGCTATCAAGTCGAGGTGTTAGATCCTATGGGCAATGTACTCGGTCCGAACGAGGAGGGCGCCATCGCTATCAAACTCCCGCTCCCGCCTGGTACGCTTTGCACGCTTTGGCAAAACAACGAACGCTTCGTAGATGCTTATCTCAAGCGATACGAAGGCTATTACTTGGCTGGTGATGGGGGCTATCGCGATGAGGATAATTATTTTTACATCATGGGGCGTATAGATGATGTAATCAATGTCTCGGGGCATAGGCTTTCTACGGGCGAGATGGAAGAAATCGTGGCAGGGCATAAGGCTGTCGCCGAATGTGCTGTTATCGGAATTGCAGACAGCCTTAAGGGGCAGGTGCCCGTCGGGCTTATCGTACTCAAAAACGAAAGTAAGGATATGAGCGAAGAAGCACTTGAGAAGGATTTAGTCCATTTGATAAGAGAAAAAATCGGAGCTGTAGCCTGCTTCAAGCGCATCAGCATCGTGGAGCGACTTCCCAAAACCCGTTCGGGAAAAATATTGCGTAAAGTTATGCGACATATTGCCGATGGTGAAGACTTTCAAACCCCCTCGACGATTGACGATCCAGCTATTCTCGACGAGATTCAAGACCGCTTAAAAGTGCGTAAAATCGGAGAGGCGAATCTTTAAAACCTATTTATAACTTGGTTTTGGAGTGTTGATGAAGAGTTGTTTTTAGTGTTTGGTGGGGAATGTGAGCATTGATGTAAATTTTGTGGATATTTTTTGATATTCACGATCATTCCCCACATCACTTCTAAAATAGCGTTATTTTTTCATAAATGGGCTTAGGCGTAAATATGTCTCTTGAAATGCTGTCTAATTTTTTTGCACTTACTTTAATTGCCTGTTCGGATTGGTCTATGCCTATCCAATTTCTGCCTAAAAGTTGTGCAGATTTCAAAGTTGTTCCCGAACCGCAAAAGCAGTCTAATACATAACTATTTGGATTTGAAGAGGTTTTGATAATTAAATCCAATACATCGGCATTTTTTTCTGTTGGATACGACGGATATTGTGGGTCTTTCATTACCCAAATATCTTGCATGCGTTTATTTGAGCGTAGATTTCGGTTTCGGATTTTTTGTGGAGGTGGGGTATTGTCATTGATTTAATTGATTTAGTTCTGTTTGTTTTTCTTGAAGTTGCGTTTCAAGATTCGCTTTTTCCTCTGTTTTACTTTGTCTTTCTGTTTCCTCTTTGGTATATAACAGACGACTGTTACACTTTTCTAATTTTTCTTCAATTTTTTTAATGTCAACTTGAATTTCTCTAATTTTCTTTTCATTTGGGGTTGCAAATAAATCAAAATTCAATTCTTTCAACCAGTTGAAAATTTCTTGGACTTCTATACTTGTTTGAGAATGAATAAAATTGTAGTTGTGTTCTGAAAACGCGTGGGCTTCTTGATTTTGAGCCGTAAAAGAAAATTTACTTCGTAAGTTCGTTAAATTCTGATTAGGGTTTGTACTAAAATGATTTTCAAGTATTTTATAAATACTTTCAATACTTATATTTATATATTTAGTTCCCCCTTTTTCTGAAACATATCCTTCAGCTTTCTTTTTTTCTTTAATACAGAAATCTTTAGCCATAGTTTCGAACCATATACGGCAATAAACCAATGCTTGCCTAATATCAAAATCGTTTAAGGCTTGTTGAATCTTAGCTTCAAAAGCAACATTATAAGACTTATGCGATACACCACAATTTTTAGAAGTGGTAAATAGATAACTTGAATAATTGTTGGTGTTCCGTTTTGACGACTCGTTACAAAACCTTTCCCAGAAAAGTCTATCATGAGTAGTTATAATCATCTGCTTTTTTTTAAGAGTTTTATCATTAAAAATCATTTCAATAATATTCGCCCTATGTTCTGTATCAATCGCATTTACCACGTCATCAAAAATAAAAAATGGTTTATCTTTGGCTACGGCTAACATCAAAGAAAGCCCTAATGCACGAGTATGTCCTTCACTCAAACAAGCAAAAGCATCTTGTTCTTGGGTGTTATTTTTTAGTATGAGTTTAATTCGGTAGTTATCTCCTTCTTTCACAAACTTAATTTTTTTTATTTGCTCTGCATCAGTATCGTGTTTGTTGATAGCCTGATAATATTTTGTTGCAGTATCTTGAATACCGTCAAAATTTTGTTCTTCTACCTTTGATTTAAAGTTTAGCAAGTCTTTATAAAAATTTTTGTATGCACTTTGAACTTGATTTAGAAAAGTATTAAACTGATTCTCTTTTTTAACTTCAATTTGCAAAGCAGACTTTTGAGATTGATAATGAGTAAGAGCATCGTTAATTTGAATTAACTCATCTTCAAACTCCTTTAACTGTCTTTCTAGCAAATCTACTTCTTTACTTTTTCCTTTTGCTTGATCTAATTTTTGTTGATTGCTTTGAATACTACTTTGTTTTTCAACTTGTTCTTTTTGGATTTTTTCTAATTGAGTAAAATAAGATTCAAGTTCAGAAGGAATAGGGTTTGATAAAACATATTCGCAAACTTGAATAGTAAGTTCAAGTTGTTTTTCAGGATTGTTTTTATCGTTTCCTAATATATCGCTCAAACTCGTGATTTTGTTACTCATATCTACATTTGACATTTTATTATCCTTGAGATTAGAGTGACAGGTATTTAGAAATAGTTTTATGATGTCGTTATATTTTGATAAAATATTATTTAGTTGTTGTTCGAGTTTTGTACTCTTCTCACTGATTTCTTTCAAATTTTCTAACTCTTTTGATGCTTTTTCAAAAGGATTACGAACTACTTTGTTCAATGGTGTATCACAAGCAGGGCAAGCACTTAGATTGCGATTTGAAAATTCATTGATTGCGTTATACAAATTTTTAAAATCTACATTCTGCTTTTGTTGATTTAGTTCTGATTGTAAGGTTTGATATTCACGAAACAAAGTTTGAACATCAGTACAAGATTGCATAATATCATTTTTGGAATGATATTGTAAAGGTTTGTTAGAATCAGGTTTTACTAATTTTTCTAATTCACTGATGGTACTTTGTAAATCTTGTTTTTTTTGGTTGTAAAGTTCTGTTCCATAGTCTATTTCTTGTAAAGAAAAAAGGGTACAGACTTCTTTTTTCTTGCTTGAAATGTCGCTTGTTCTTGTTTTTTGCTTTGTAAGGTTCTTAGTATTTGTGTTTTCCAAATTTTTTAACTTTTCTTGGGCTGTATTCTTTTGTTCAATTTTAAAACTTGTGGGCTGCACAAATCTTGTTGTCAATTCAAGTAAATCTTCCAAACCAAAAAGAATAGCAATTACATCTTTTTCTTTGGTATCAGTATCTTTTGAGCCTAAAAGAGCAAATTCTTGAATACGGTTTTTCTCAATAAAACAAGTTTTAAAATATTCTTTGTCAGACTCTGAAAGATTATCAAAACTGTCATTAAACAGATTTATAACTTCGTTGTTATCAGAGTTCTCAAAGTAAGAGTTTAGATTTTTGCCATATCCACGTCTTTTCGCCTCTTTTATTTCTCCTGTTAATTTATATTCTAAAGCCTCACAAAAAGAAGTTTTACCTCCTCCATTGGGTGCAAAAATGATAGTTTTATTTTTGTGAATATCAATTTTACAACCTCTATCATCTGCTCCACACTCCTTAAAACCTTTAAAGTTTTTGATTTGAACAGAATTTAGCTTTAAATTATCAAAATTAATACTCGTATTTTCGAAAGACACAGATGCAGTAGAAATCAATAATCTGTAAGCGATTTTATTAAAATTTAAGAAACTTATATCAAAAGATTTTTCCAACTTATCTTTAATATTTTTACTCAATTTCCCTTGATTATCAATTTCTTGGTTACAAATCCAAAGAATAAATAACTGAAGTTACGCACTACGCATTTTTTTTTTGCTATATAGGTGCAATTTACGTAAATTTGTGATTATGGACAAAAAAATGTTGGCTATTTATTCGCAATTTTTGCAAGTTGCTTTTAATCAGGCGACTGCAACGAACTTATCGGCTCTTACCGATAATGAAATATCACATGATAAGTGCACACGTTTTTTATCTGCCCGTGATTACACAGGTAAAGACTTATGGCAGCTGGTTAAGCCTACGGTACGCCGGCTAAGTGCACAGACTACGGATTTAAAATTACTGATTATTGATGATCATATTCAAGAAAAAGCCCATTCAAAGGTCAATGGTTTAATAGCTTGGCACTTTGATCACAGTAAAAGACGTTGTCTTAAGGGCATTAATCAGGTTAGCGCACTTTATTATGTGTCTGATTATAGCATTCCTGTATCTTTTGATTTTGTTATCAAAGACCAGATTATTAAGGATAAAAAAACAGGTAAGCAGAAGCGAAAAAGTAGCGAAACAAAAAATGACAAATTTAGACGTATTGTATCGCAAAGCGTAAGCAATCAACTTGCCATTGACTTTGTACTTGCTGATAGTTGGTATAATGGGAAGGCTAACATGCTGCATTTGAATGATTTAAATTTAAAGTTTGTTCTGCCTCTTAACGACAATCATGGGGTTGCTTTAAGTTTAGAGGACAAAAAAGCTGGAAGATATGAAAGGGTAGATTCGTTACCGTTAGAAGAGGGAAGTGTCTATGATGTGTATGTAAAGGGGGTAGCTTTTCCGCTACGTCTTTGCCAACAAGTCTTTACAAACAAGGACTCAAGTCAGGGCATTATCTATCTTGTGAGTAACGAACTATCCCTTTCTTACGAGGCAATGACTACAATCTATCAAAAACGGTGGAAAGTAGAGGAACATCATCGCAGTATTAAAACCAACTTTAACTATGGTAAATCACCTGCTCATAGTATAAGAACACAGATAAATCATTGTTTTGCAGTACTTTACGCTACATTTGACTGGGAGTGTTTGTCTAAGCGATTAGGTCATAATCATTATGCACTCAAACGTAAAATATACATAAATGCGCTAAAAAATGCTTGGCGCGAGGTTTCCGATATGCGTCTGCAAGTAGCTACACCCATAGGCGAAGCATTAGCCGCATAAAATACATAAATAGATTTAAATATATTTATAAGAAGTCTTTCTGCGTAACTTCAGTAAATAAGTAAGCGTTATTATCGGTAACGCTTTGCAGTTTTTCTTGAATAAATCTATGTAGATAGTATTTCATTATTGATATTTTTAAACCTGATACAAAAATTCTCTCAAAACCAACGCACTCATGATGTTATAATCTTTGTACTTGGTCGTGATGTCTCGATACATTTTATTGTTGCCACGAATATCTTATTCTATGCTCAGTTCAGTCGGGTGTACGACAATTTTGCTAAATTTTTACTGCCTGTAGTACGAAGCTCCAGCTTCGTTATAAGCCACTTCCGAAGCTGGAGCTTCGGGCTACAGCTTAAAAAACTGTGAAGGCTTAAACTATCTAAGTTGATTTACCAACTTGACGTACACCCGTTCAGTCCAATAATTCATTATAGGTTATTTTTTCTAAAATGGCACTCATCTCCACGCACCGTTCCAAACAAAATCAATAATACAAACTCCCCTCAAAAAAAGCAAATTTATGCGATTATTCTTTTGGAAGATTTGATAAGATAATGCAGCCCCCTCCCCCCCAAAAAAAGCTATAATTTTTTTCTTTCTTTGCTTTGGAATATCATCAGTCTAATTTTTGTGTTTTATGACATGCTAAAAACTGCTCCATTTCTTGTTTTATTTTTTCTAAGGGTTCAGGCGATTTTTTTGTGTGAATATAGCTTATAAGTTTGTAAGTTTTTTGATTTGTATCCATACACCACAAATTGTACAGATAATAAACGGGTTTTTGAGAACTGCTTTGTTCTATATTTTTTGAAATACCGCTTTTTACCCAGAAATACTTGATTTTTGATACATCGATATCGATATTTTTTTGCCAAGAGGGTAGTGGTTCGTGTTTTATACTTAGTTTGTGCTTTGTAAGCCGTATATAAGTCTTATTAAAAAAAGCACAGAGCGAGTAGTAAGCCATGAACCAACCAATCAATATGTGCATAGTAGCGGCAACAGTCATAAAAACTATTATTTTTGTTTCAGCATTGCTTTTAAAAAACATAAAAATCCAAAAAAACATAAATCCATTCCAAGCTAAAGCTACCAATGCGATGAGTATATGCTCTACTCTAAACCACTGACGCTTAATTAAAATTGTATTTCTGTCCTTTTCTATTTCAAAATTTGTAGATTCAAACATAAGAGTCTTCTCTTTTATTCTCGATGCGCATCAGCAGGAGCTAGGGTGAAAATTTAGTTTCGTAGCATAACCGCTTCAAAATATACTACATTTTTCAACGGGGTTGGCAGGTTATAACTCACAGTTTTTTTGGAAAACTGTGAGTTTTGAAGGTATCAGTCATTTATCAAAATTTAATTTCAGTATTGGGTAGCATCTTACGAATTTTTTCTTGCTCTTCGTAGGGGATTGGATTATCCGTAAGGCTAAGTACTTTAAGGTTTTTGAGTTGTGAGAGACCTTTGGGTATTGTGGTGAGCTTATTGCCATCGAGTTCTAAGATGCGCAGGCTTTCTAATTTTCCTATTTCGTTTGGTAGTTTTTCTATTTTATTGAATGCCAGATTCAAAGCGATGAGCGATTTGAGTGTTTGGATATTCGGCGATATTTTTTCAATGGTATTCATAGATAGGTTGAGGTTTTTCAGATTTTTGAGTTTGCTGATTTCGTTAGGTATAGCCTGAATTTTTCCTCTCGAGAGTCCAAGTGTTTCTAAATTAGATAGCGCAAATAGAGATTGTGGTATTTGCTCAAAATTATGGAAGTTGTTATAAAATGCTTTGAGTTTTGTGAGTTTTTGTATGCTTTGAGGGAGTTTTTCGAAACGATTATTACTGAGGTCTAGGCTTCGCAGTGTTGTCAATTTGCCTATTTCGGGTGCAATCGTATTGAGGCGATTAAAACTCAAATTAAGTTCATGCAAATTGGGCAAATCAAGATTCGACCAGTTGATGTGCTCAATTTGGTTATATGAAATGTCCAGTGCTTCGAGTTTGTTAAGACGGTACAAATCCTCTGGAAAAGTTTGAAATTTGTTCTCGGTAAGGCTCAGAACCATTATATTTTCTAAGGCATCAAACCCTGTGGGCAAATGGCTTAAATCTGAAGCATAAATATCGATTTTGCGAAGATTTTTGAGTTTGGTAAAACTCTCGGGCAGTGCGCCAAGATTTATATTAAGGGATATAAAATCTGTCAAATCAGTAAGTGTCTCGATGCGTTCTGACAAATTTATATTGATATTTTCGAAACCATTAGGCGTTAAAAAGAGTGCTTTAAGTGCTTTATTTGCATCTATTTGATTATTAAACGCTTCTATATTTTCATTTCCCTTCAAGATAAGCACTTCTGCAAGTTGTTTATTTTCGCTATTTGGTTCATTGTTATAATAAAAAAACGTATTTCCGAGCGTATCCAATAAATACACAAGTTCATTTTCTTTCTTGACAATAGCATAATCAGCGATAAAAAAATCATTACCATTCACATTACCAAAACTTTTGATAATAGCTTCCCAAAGTTTGAGTTTAGGCACAAAGTCGCCGTATTTATCCATAAAATAGCATTTTCCGAGGTAGCCATTTGTAGGAAAATTTATTGAGTTATAAGCGGGTGCAAACCTATTTTCATAAAAATACGTACCGTAACTCACTTTCAAGGCACGTTCAAGGTTTTTGATTGCATCGGCTTCGGAGTCTCGTGCTCGCTTTTCAGCTTGTAGGGCTTGCTCTCGCAAACCATCGACCTTATCAAAGACCCTCGTAATTTTGCTTTGCACTATACTTCTTTTAGAAGGCTCGAAGGCTTCGGCGGCGAAGTATTTTTGCATCGCTTTTTTGAACTCTCCTTTTTTGAAGGCATCATCGCCTTGCTGTATTGCTTCTTGGTAGCTACTCTGCGCCTGCGCTTGATAAAAGCTTGAGTTGCATATAATGAGTAGTAGCAATATACTTTTGATTACATTTTTTACGGACATTTTGAGCGTGTTTTAAGTTCATAAGTTTCTTTTTCTAATTGTTTTTTTTCGGGGTGGTTTTCGGTTATTTCTTTCATTTCTCGGAGGAGGTCATCGGGGCAACCTCCTGCGTCGATAATAGTACTAGCTCGTTTTTTAAGTGCATCAAAGGTAAATTTTTCTTTTGCGGCTTGCTCTTCTTGAAATTTTGCAAGTGCTTCAAGTGCTTCTTTTTCTTTTGATTTAGCAAAATCGCGTTGTTCTTTGGCATCTTTATTTGCCAAACGTGCTTCTTTTTCTTTGATAAGGGCATAGCCTAATCCTGCAAAAGCGAGCACAAGCATGACTACGGCAAAAATTAGGGCACGTCTTACGGTTCGCACTTGCTTTTGGGCTTTTGCCAACTCCGCACGTTCTTTTTCGGCTAGTGCTTCCGCTTCTTTGAGTTTTTGTGCTTGCGCACGTCTATCGTCTTCAGCTTTTTGAATTTCTTTAGATTTGATAATAGGGCTAAGTAGCGTATCGTGGGCTAGTTCGTAGTTTGTACCTCCTAAATTATTGCGTTCTTCTCTTACAAGGTGTGCATTGACAAGGATACTAAGATGCTTATCCGTTACGAACTCTTCACATACGTTGCGATCTAGTGAGATGCGCTGTCCTTTTTTTACCAGTTCGTTTTCTACAAAACGCTTTACAGCGAGGCGTTCGCTCTCTTCTATAAGCTCGAGCGTATCGTAGTAAAAATCTGAAAATATGTCTTCAAAATCAGGAATGTCTTCTACTTTTACTTCTTTGAGTTGTAGTTTTTCGATTTTATCGCAAAGAATTTGTAGCTGCGTAGATTCTATGGGTTGTGTATCGCTATCTGTGAGGTATTTCAAAATTTTACTTACAGCGTCCTCTGTATAAACAAAAGGTGCGGAGTAAAAATCACCTTCTGCATTAGCGGGTTTGAGTATAGCATCTTTTGCGCCCTTTTTGTCTAAGGCTTGCAATTCGTATTGATTTCGTAATAGTGTCGGAATTTTATCAGCGATTCTACCCAAAAGGCTAAATTTATCTGAACGAATAGCAAAAACTATCTTGATATCAGCGGGCATAAAAAGCAGCTCGAGGTCTTCGTTTTCATCTTCATTTTCTTCATCGGCATCTAAGGCAGCATTGATAGGTTCTTGCAATCGGATTGGGATATTTTCGCTAATCATTTCAGCAATACCATTTTTAAAATGTATAATATCCTGTTCTTGATAGCTAAAAAGCTCTTCAAATTGATCTATAACAACAATAATTTTGTGTTTGCCCATAAGCTCGAGCTTTTTAATGCTACTCCAGAGGGAGTCATCGAGCATTTCGTCAGCCCAGGTAGATTCTTTGGGTATGGCTTGCTGTAAGGTTTGCAAAGGCGGCAGCGAGCCACTTGAATCTGCTGCACCTAAGCGAATTTTGATAATTAGAAAATCCTTTTGTTTTGTAATGCGCGGGAGCACGCCAGCTTGTAAAAGAGATGTTTTGCCTAGCCCAGATTTGCTATGCAAAACGGTAATCGTATTACTTAGAATGCGGCTTGAGAGCGTTCGAATATCTTTATCGCGCCCAAAGAAAAGCGGACTATCGTCCTCTTGAAAAGAGTTTGCGCCAGGGTAACGAGATTTCATAAATTTTAACTATTTATTTGGGTACGAAGATCGTCTATTTGTCTCTCCAACTCAGGAATGCGCTGTTTGAGCTCAAATTTTTTAGTTAGGTCTGAGGTAATAGCTTCCTCTTCCCTTAAAAAGTTGAGTTTTTCTATCATTTCTTCTAAGCGCAGGGGTTTTCTTAGTTCTACTTCGTCTTCTGCACAACGCTCGAGAAGCACATCTACAAACTCCTCGACATTGTCATCGATAAAAGTAATATCTAAGTGGCTTTCGCAAAAAAGTTTGGAGGCGTTATCGAGGTTTTCGTATTTGCCAAAAGCAAACTGCTCTATGCCTTGTATGCCCAAAAGTTTGATTAAAAACTTAAAATACCAGCGGTCAAAAGAAACCCCTAAAAATACAATATTTTCCATATTTCTAAGATTTTGTTTTAAGCCGTCATCAAATTTATACTCATCTAAAACAGACATCAAATAGTCGTAAGAATCCTCCTGCGTGAGTATCATAGAACCATAGTTATTGATACTCCCCATAAGGTTGTAAATCAAAGGCTTATCGGGTAAAAGTTGCTCTACGGGGACGTTCATAGCTACGCCTTTGCAGTAATATGCAAACTCATAATCAAAAGCTAAGGCATCAAAAGCCCGATTAAGTAAAATATCGGGGTTGAGTGATACATAGCTCGCAAAGGGAATGCGCGCTAATTTTTTATACAAATCAGGAATTTCATGTTCGTTATAAAAACCCTGAATGCGCTTGCCTATGCGATTCTTTACAGTGAGCTTTGCCTTATCTTGGAAATAAAAAAAATCACCATCGTGGTACTCAATATTTTTATTCTCGGGATAGCCCAAATAAGTAAGCAGCTCCGCTTTGAGTGGCTGCTGAAACTCCGAACCCAATATAAGGATACAGCTCCCATGGGTAATGCTATCTATGATGTTATCCAAAATATAATCTGGTACGGGCATGGGGTTTAGTTAGTTAAGATACTTAGTTTTTTGATATGATATCAACACCGCTTTTTGCACGTTGCTAATGAATGGTTAAATATTCGAGTTATGGCGTTATAAATCAAAACGTAAGATCAAGGTACAAAGTTATTTTTTTATTTCAAAACAAATTTTAACTTTTTGGTGTAAATTTCCAAGCTAACTGACTTAAAACAATTTACAGCCTTTGAACTTTATGATGAATAACTCAAAAACTCTTAATTTATGCACCACTACACTGTATTTAGAAAAAAAATCAGTAGTTTTAAAGTAGGTTTATTCTACAGAAAACAAACACCCTTAAATACAGCGAGTAAATTATGTTACGCAACAAAATAGTATCGGCTCAAGATGCCGTAGAATTGATAAAAGATGGCGATACCGTCCTTGTAGGCGGTTTTATTGGTGCGGGTTTTGCCGAGCATTTAGCAGTTGCGCTCGAGGAGCGATTTGTTCAGACGGCCGCCCCCAAGCAGTTAAGTTTGGTGTATGCTGCCGGGCAAGGCGATGGCAAAATGCGTGGTTTGAATCATTTTGCGCACGAAGGCTTGCTGCGCCGTGTGATTGGAGGGCATTTTGGGCTTGCGCCCAAAATTGGTAAACTAGCCCTTCAAAATAAAATTGAAGCCTATAATCTCCCACAAGGAATTATTAGCCAACTTTTTAGGGATATTGCAGCAGGCAAACCCGGGCTGATTAGCAAAGTCGGATTGCATACTTTTGTAGATCCAGCCCTTGAGGGTGGAAAAATCAATACAAAAACAACAGAAGACCTTGTAAAACGTATTGATATTGAAGGCGATACCTATCTTTTTTATAAAACTTTTCCAATACAAATTGCCTTGTTACGTGGTACAACGGCTGATCCCGAAGGAAATATTACAATGGAAAAAGAGGCTCTTATTCTGGATTCGCTTGCAGCGGCGCAAGCCGTAAAGAACTCTGGTGGGGTAGTTATTGTGCAGGTAGAGCGTATAACAACAAGGCAGCGTCAGAATCCACAAATGGTAGTCATTCCGGGGATTCTTGTCGATGCAATTGTAGTTGCACCGCCCGAGCACCACGACCAAACCTTTGCAGAGCCTTACAATCCAGCTTATACTGGAGATATTCGCATTCCCGATTCATCTATACCCAATATAGCCCTCGATGAGCGTAAAATTATTGCCCGCAGAGCGGCTATGTTTCTTAAAATCAATGCCATTGTAAACCTCGGTATTGGTATGCCCGAAGGGGTAGCTTCGGTAGCAAAAGAAGAGAATATTTTAGATTATATCACACTTACTGTAGAGCCTGGTGGCATTGGTGGGATACCCGCAGCCGGGCTTAGTTTTGGGGCCGTAGCCAATGCCGATGCAATTATTCCACAACCATCACAATTTGATTTTTATGACGGAGGGGGCTTAGACCAAGCCTTTCTCGGTATGGCAGAAGCCGACGGTGAGGGCAATGTCAATGTAAGTCGTTTTCACGATAGACTTGCGGGCGCTGGAGGCTTTATCAATATCAGTCAAAATGCAAAATCAGTATATTTCTTGGGAACTTTTACTACAAAAGCTCAATTTGAAGTCAGAGATGGTAAATTGCATATTATCAAGGATACTGAAAATTGTAAATTTTTATCTAAAGTTTCACAAATTACATACAGCGGTAAGTATGCCACGGAAAGGGCACAAACAGTGTATTACATTACAGAAAGAGCTGTTTTTAAATTGACTGAAAAGGGTATGGAACTCATAGAAATTGCACCAGGTATAGATTTGCAAAAAGATATTTTAGATAAAATGGGGTTTGTACCCATTATTTCTGATAATTTAAAACTCATGGACGCACGCATATTTGAGCCTGCATTACTTGGCCTGAGAAGGGAAGAAGTGCTCGATATGAAATCGCGATGCCATTATGAGGCGGATAAAAATTTGCTTTTTATGAACTTAGAAGGTATAGACCTTTATACGGCTGCCGATGTAAAACATTTTAAGCAACAAGTGCGTATGATTTTTGATGAAATTGGTAAAAAGTTTAATGTGATTATCAATTATGATAATTTCTTTATTGGTAAAGATGCAGAAAATGATTACTTTGAAATGCTCACGGAAAACGAGCAGATGTATTTCTTATCCTCAGGACGCTACTCGAGCAACGCCTTTTTTAGACGCAGTGCAGCTGATAAGTTTGCGGCTATCAATGCTAAACTTTATGCCAATAGCAAAGAGGCTTTTTTGCATTTTTGATATTTAGTTTACTTTTTACTCCTGCTCCCTACTGCGCGCGCATAGCATAATTAAGAAGTAGGGAGTGGAGTCTTGATCATAACTTTTTAACGAGCATTCTGATTTTTATCACCTACAAAAAACAAATTATGATGATTTCTATATACCTATCAAAAATATTGAACGCTTATATTTTCAGATTGCTCTGCATAGTTGGAATAACGCACTTGCTTTGCCTCCACGCTGCCGAGGCGCAATCTATGCGTCAGCATAGTTATGAAGAAATTCTGCCTGGTTATTTAATTTTTGATTTTGGTATCAATGGTTGGCGCGGGCAGGATACAGAGCAGGTGCGCATTCAGATGCCTTCTGTAGGATTTTCATTAGCTTATTTGGGGCAGGTCAAGGTCTCGGAGCATTTTGAACTGCTACCTGGTGTAGGTTTTTCGTTTGAAAATTATCGCTTCGATAGGCTGCGCACTATTGAAAAGGCAGGCGAGCAACTTGTTTTTCCCGAAATTGAAGATATTTTTGATATAAGCAAAACCAAATTAGCGTTAGATTTTATTGAAGTACCTATTGAATTGCATTATCACACACCCATCAAAGGGCGAGAATTTAGAGTAGGCTTAGGCGCAAAATTGGGCTACCAAATAGGTGCACGTAGCAAAATCAAATACAAAGGTGCACCCAAAGTGCGAGTCAGAGATGACTTTTATACCCAAGCCTTTCGCTATGGCATTCAGGCAAGGGTAGGCTATGGAAATATTGCACTTTTTGCTTACTACAGACTTAACCCTTTATTCGAAACCGAACGTCTTGATTGTAATTGTGCCATACAAAGTTTTCACATCGGTATGACACTGCTAGCTTTTTGAAGAATTAAGCTGGAGAAATCCTCTTTGTAATGCCGAAATAGGATAGATTTTAATGTCTAAAAAGAAACTTTACTGCTATCTTTTGTGTATATAAAGCATCTAGAAGTTATTTTTTTCGCTTCAATAAGTGCTTATCAAGCCGTTGATAACCAATAGTTATACTACTAATATTTTTCCATAGCGTTATGGAAAAACGGGCTTAGAAATAACATTTCTTTGAGAAATG
>JAFIER010000225.1 GCA_020832465.1 Bernardetiaceae bacterium | reverse complement strand
CGTACAAGGTCTAAACCCTGCTCGATGAGTTTTTTTCTACTGATGGTGTAGTGTTCTTCTGGAATATTCGGACCTGATGTATTGAAATAGCGACGCATAGTTTTTCCTGTTTTTTGTGTAAAACAAAGATAAGCATTTTTTCTTTGTCTAAAATCAGAATTAGCATTATTTTGAAAAAATTAAAAGCAGTAAAATTTCTATTTTTAAAGGGGTGTACGAAGTTTACATAAAAAGATGTTGCTATTGTATGGCAGGGTCTATCAGGGTGCATTCTACGATTATTTTGGTCATATACCTTTTTGAATATTTCCCCATTGCCATTTCTTCTGCGCCTTCTCTGGCTTCTATATCAGGCATGTCAGAAATAGCGTCCCAGAGTGTAGGACAACCCCAGCACCTGCAAAAGTATCGAGTACTTTGAAACGAGGAATTTTATGGGGTTGATTATTCATGCTATTTTTAGGGGATAAGTTTAGGTGTAAAAAAAGAACTGCAATGATTCTGCGCCGCTACTTGTATCTCACAAGCAACCTCACGGGCTAAATACACAAATCTTTTTTGTCTGAATTAGAATTTTTGAGGATTCAAAGATTTGCAGGATTCTCTTCAGCCGTCTTTGAGGTCTGCGACTGTCAAAGAGGTGGGGGGGAGTGGGACGCTTTTTTTGGGATTCAAAGATTTGCAGGATTAAAGCAATCAAGTAAATCCCAAAATCTTGAAAATCTTGATTCTGACAAAGAGCGTGCTTTTGTGCCTTTAGGCACTATATATTGATAGCTAAATGGAATATCCTACCTTATACAAAATGTTCGTTAGGCTTTTTACGAATATATAACGCCTAACGGCGTATTTTATGTGGTTTTCCCCTTCGTTGCTACCCATATACAACGCCTAACGGCGTATAAATTTCAAAAAACAATGGCTTGAAAATCTCTTGCAAGCGTTGTAAATAATTTCTTATTGTCTGAATCAGGATTCGCAGGATTAAAGGATTTGCAGGATTAAAGCAATCAAGTAAATCCCAAAATCTTGAAAATCTTGATTCTGACAAAGAGCGTGCTTTTTGCCTTTAGGCACTATATATTGATAGCTAAATGGAATATCCTACATATACCCCTATACAAAATGTGCGTTAGGCTTTTTACGGATATATAACGCCTAACGGCGTATAAATTTCAAAAAAACAATGGCTTGAAAATCGCTTGCAAGCGTTGTAAACAATTTCTTATTATCTGAATCAGGATTCGCAGGATTCAAGGATTTTCAGGATTAAAGCAATCCTGTGAATCTTGATTCTGACAAAGAGGGAGGCATCATATCTCTCGATTGGCTGTGTGGACACCGACAACGGCGTAGAGGCATCCTAACCGTAAATAATTGCTGTGCCGTCTGATTTGCTACCCCTTGCTATTTTGTCAGGGAGGTCTTCTTTTGTGCCATTGGCTTTTTCCCGCCAGAAATATTATTTCTAAAAATTTACGCTTGAGTTATTAAACTTCTGCTGACTGCACTGCCCACAAGCAACTAACTATTGTGCGTAGATGTATTTTTATTCTTAGACCCACCCTATTATTTGGCTATAAAACCTGCACTTTACGGAAAAAATGGTAAATTGCATACAGGTTTTGACCATAAAAGATTTGCCGCAGTGATGAAAAAATGTTTGCATCGCTGGCTTATTACCTACGATAATACTACGAGACATTATCTATCCAGAAATAACATTTCTGCCAGAAATGTTATTTCTAAAATTAAATAGCTTTTAAATACCTATGATACACACTATTGAGTACCTGAGTAGTTACAAAATTTAATTATAAATCATATTTTTGGGAATAAAATGGCAGAAACTTTAGAAATAAACAAAGATTTGAGTCGCCGTGAGCGGTATGAAATTCTACTTCCTCAAATCAAATCACTTGTATCGCAGGAGTCTGATATGATTGCAAACTTAGCCAATATTTGTGCGGCCTTGCGCCAGTCCTTTGGTTTTTTTTGGGTAGGATTTTATATCAATAATGGCAGTGAGTTGGTTTTAGGACCTTTTCAAGGGGATATTGCCTGTACTCGTATTGCTTTTAACAAAGGTGTATGTGGCAAAGCGTATCGGGATAAAGTTCCTGTTTTAGTGCCTGATGTAAATGCCTTTGAAGGTCATATTGCTTGCAGTGCGGCTTCGCTATCAGAAATCGTGCTTCCAGCTTTGAAAGAAGGTGAAGTGGCTTTAGTTTTGGATATAGATAGCGATAAACTCAATGATTTTGACGAGGTAGATGTCGAACATTTAAGCCGTTTGATGCGATTGATAGAAGACAAAGTACTATAAAACGAAATAAGTAAGGTTTGATACAAAATATTAAAATAGAGCGCGGTAAAAAAATTTATTTAGCCTCTGATTTTCATTTGGGTGCGCCCGCAGGACGTGCGAGCCGTGAGCGTGAATATAAAATTTTGCGTTGGCTCGAGCAGGTACAAGACGATGCAGCACATATTGTACTTGTGGGCGATATTTTTGATTTTTGGTATGAGTTTTCTCGTGTAATACCGAAGGGTTTTGTGCGCTTTCAAGGTAAAATAGCCGAGCTCACTGATGGTGGGCTGCCTATAAGTTTTTTTACAGGAAATCACGACCTATGGATGCGGGATTATTTTATCGAAGAACTGGGTGTAATGATTTATCACGAGCCCCAATCCGTATTGTGGAATCAAACTAAACTGCTTATCGGTCATGGCGACGGACTCGGACCGGGCGATAAGGCATATAAACTTATGAAAAAACTGATATTTGATAATCGTTTTCTACAGTTTTGCTTTCGCCAGTTGCACCCTGATTGGGGCTTATGGTTTGCGCATACGTGGTCTGCACGCCGTAAGAAAAAAAGCCCTGCGCCGAGTTTTAAGGACAAAACACAGGAATGGATTTGGGCATATTGCGAAAGCATAGCGCAAAGTCAGCCACATGATTACTATATTTTTGGGCATAGACATCTGCCTTTAAATTTGCCTGTCAGTAGTGGCGGTCGTTATATCAATTTGGGTGAATGGATGAGTCAATGCTGTTATGCTACCTTTGACGGACAGCATATAACTCTTGAGTGCTTTGAAGCACAAACACCGATAATTAGAGTCTAATTACATATTGCTGCTCATACTACTATACATTCGCTAGCCAGAGATAACATTTCTTTGAGACCCGTTATTGCTAAGCCCATTTTTGCATAGCGCGGGGTTGGCAAACCCCACGTATGCAAAAATGTATAGTAGTATAGCCATTACTAAAATAAGTATCAAGTGCTAATAGTTTTCGCAGTGCAGTCAGCAGGCTTTTAATAAGCTGTAGTCTTGTTATTACAGGCGCGGAAATATTAAATTGTCAAGTATTAGCACTAGCCAAACTGTTATTGCTGAAACTACCTAATTTGGTTTGCCAATTTGGCTTAGATTTTTTTATTTTCGTACTATAATTTTTGTAAATTGGGGGGCTTTTACCCTATTTGTACTTTAATAACAGAAACTTTAAATCAATGATTATAACATCTCACGCATTACGCACTTTTACAGAAGAGGTTTTTTTACGTATGAAATTTTCAGCAAACGATGCAAAGCAAGCTGCCGATGTATTGCTTTCTGCTGATTTGCGGGGTATTGATTCGCATGGTGTTGCACGCCTTATTGGCTATGTACGGCTCTGGGAGGCTGGTCGTATCAATCCTACGCCTGATATACGCATTGTACATGAGACTCCTAGTACGGCTACGCTTGATGCTGATGCGGGGCTTGGACTTATTGTAGCTGTAAAAGCCATGGAAATAGCCATGCAAAAAGCAGAGTCGGTCGGCACGGGCTGGGTAGCTGTGCGCAATTCTAATCATTTTGGTATTGCGGGTTATCATGCTATGCTTGCTTTGCCCAAGGATATGATAGGTATGGCTATGACTAATGCAAGTCCGCTTGTAGCGCCGACCTTTTCAAAAGAACGACTTCTCGGCACTAATCCTATTGCAGTAGCCATTCCAGCTCATCATGAACCACCTTTTGTAGCCGATTTTGCAACTACAACCGTAGCTAATGGTAAGCTCGAGATTTTGCAACGCAAACAACAAGATGCACCCGAAGGTTGGGTTCAAGATATGAAAGGTAATATTAGCACCGACCCCTCTGCGCTTAAAAGTGGTGGTGCATTGCTTCCCTTAGGTTCTGATTTTCAACGAAGTAGTTATAAAGGTTATTGTTTAGGTGCGTGGGTAGATATTTTTTCTGCTGTGCTACCTGCTGCGGGCTACGGACCTTGGGCACCGCCTTTTGTAAATTTTCTACCACTACCCGAAAATCCACCTGGTCAGGGTTTAGGACACTTTTTGGGTGCTATGCGTGTTGATGGTTTTCAGCCTGCGCAGGATTTTAAAAATCACATGGATACTTGGATTCGCAGATTTAGAAGTGCGGAGACTATTGAAGGGCAAGAGGCCGTACTTATTCCTGGCGATCCAGAACGAGCGCAAGAGGCTTTGCGCGAAAAAGAAGGAATACCACTGCTCGAGCCCGTAGTTAAAGATTTACAAGAGGTAGCCCAAAAACTCAATATTGAAAATCCATTTGAATAAAAAACTAAGGATTTAAGCGCGGGGCGGGGAAATCTATTTCCAAAATCAAAATTTAACTCTGACAAAGTTTTGGACTTTGCCAGAGTTAGATTGTAGCAAAGATAATAGTCTTTAATTACCTTACGGTTTTGATATGGGCAATGGCATCGATGCGCTCGAGTGCAATTTCTATGGCTACTTCTTGTGCATTTCGTTGCTCATTAGCAGAGCGTTGAATGACTTCTAAGCAAGTATCGTAAAGGGCTTCGGTTTTGCGTACGACCCATTCTTTTGGCATTTTTGCATATTCAGAATATACATTGATTACGCCACCAGCATTGATAAGGAAATCAGGTACATATACGATTCCTCTTTGTAGGCAGGCATCTCCATGTATTTTTTCGTCTTTGAGTTGGTTATTAGCACAACCAGCGATAATAGGGGTGCGCAGTCGCGCTAATGTTTCGTCGTTTACAGTAGCCCCGAGTGCACAGGGTGCATAAACATCAGCTTCAATGTCATAAATTTCGTCTGTGCCTACTACTTGCACCTTATGGCGGTCTGTAATGGCTTTTAGACGGTCTTCAAAAATATCACAAATAATAATTTCTGCATTTTCTTTAGCAAGCATATCTATCATGTGAGAGGCTACATTTCCAGTACCTTGCACAAGGACTCTTTTGCCTGCCAAGCTATCATTACCAAAAACTTGCTGTGCAGCGGCTTTGATTCCCATGTATGTACCGAGTGCGGTGTAAGGAGAGGGGTCGCCTGCGCCTCCCATTTTTTCGTTTAGTCCTGTAACGTGTTTTGTTTCCATAGCGATATATTCCATATCAGCTTCGCTCATACCGACATCTTCTGCGGTTATGTATTTGCCGTTAAGGCTTTCTATAAACTTACCGTATCGGCGCAAAAGGGGTTCATTTTTTTGTGTACGGGCGTCACCTATAATAACGGCTTTTCCACCGCCGAGATTGAGCCCAGCTACGGCATTTTTAAATGTCATCCCTCTTGAGAGGCGTAATGCATCTTGCAAAGCTTCCTCATCGGAGGCGTAAGTCCACATACGTGTACCGCCTAAGGCTGGTCCGAGTACGGTATTATGTACGCCTACAATGGCTTTTAAGCCTGTTTTAGCATCGTGGCAGAAGGTAATCTGCTCGTGCCCCATTTGTTCAATTTTATCAAAAATTGAAAAAGTTGTTTGCGTCCTTGTTTTTGCGATTGTATCAGTCATGTGCTTATAAAAAAATCAGGTAAGAAAAATATGTGTTGTTTGGGTTATGGTATTGCACTACGTACACAGTGTGTTGTAATACACACGCAATATGCAAAAAACTCTTTTCTTTACAAGCAAAAAACAGATTTTTTTTTAGACAATACACTGAAAAACAGACCTTTAAGAATAACAAATTAGAACAAAAACAAATATTTGATTTTGTTTTTTTATTAAAATTGCGATAATATTCTGTAAATGTATGAAAAAAGCATAGAAAAAAATGTATGCTATTGCTTGCATTTTTAATCCTAAGAAGTTTGAATGCTATGATTTAGCACTCATATTTAGCATTTCGCATTGCAATCCTGCGCCGTACTACTACCACACTGCGAAGATAGAAATTACCGAATTTTAGAAATAACATTTCTGCCAGAAATGTTATTTCTAAAATTAATTTCTAATGTTTTAGAAGCACTTATTTATTTTCAGCTTGTGCTTCTTTGGCTTCTTTTTCTTCTTTTGTTTCTCGTAGTTCTGGTGTGTTCATAATTTCGTGGGCTATGGGTTGCCACTTTCTGTAAAGTCCACCAGGGCAATTAAACTGAAAAAGTGCTACACGTTTTTGCCAAACGGTATATATCATGTAGTTGTATCGGGCTTTTTTACCTCTTTGAATAATGGCATTGGGGTCCGAGTTTATGAATCCGATAAACTCAAAGAGTATATACTCTCTTCCATTGATATGCTTTTTTTCTTTTTGCATGAATTGTACTTCGTCGAATGTACGCCTAATTGTAGCTTCATAAAAGCGTTGTAATACGGCTAAGTCGTCTTTAGTCCATTCTGTTTCGGTAAGGTTAAAACCAAAATCCGCTTTGCCTTCGGGATCGGTGTACATAGCAATAGGCTTGCGGTCTGTAAAATATTTTTTAGCAATATCCGCATCTTTCATGGGTTGAAAATCTTTGGGTAATGAGATTTTCACGCCCTCAGCTACTCTAAATGTTTTGAGTGGTGTCGTTTGCGTAAAAGCAAACATCAAAAATATAACAAGCGATAAGGATAGCAATTTATTTATTTTTTTCATTTGAATTTGAGATTTTGTTAGTGTAGGATATAAACAGATAACAGAAAGTGGGATATAAAATTGTATTTTGTAGTACAAGATATAATATCCACACCTATAGACTAAAACAAAATCATTGCCAAAAACAAAAAACAAAAAACAGTACAATTTATCGTTTGTACTGTTTTTTTAGCCGTATTGTTTTTGTTTTTCAATGGGGTTCATACCATAATACATTTTTCCATAGCGTGGGGGGTGCACCTCCCAGAGGCTATGGAAAAATGAGCTTAGAAATACCGTGTATCAGAGACATGTTATTTCTGTCCGCCGAATGTATAGTAGTGTGAATGGGGTTGTTTAATAAGTACGTGTCATTCGTTGTGGAATGGCTATAATAAAGTCCGCAACATCTTTATCTTTATCATCAAGTTTTTTGGGGTCTTCAGCCAAAACAGATGATATGGTAAGTATTTTGAGTTTAGGGTCTAACTTTTTGAGATACCAGACAATACTTTCGTGGTTATCAGAGTGATATGAGCCATTAAAGTGTAATACAGTTTGATTTCTTCCGCGTGCTTTGGCTATTGATTCAGCCATAGTAGCATCTTTAACGGCTTGTGCTTTGGCAAAGTTTGCTGCTTTATCGCTTGTGCCATGCGCATTTCCCATCATGCTAAGCATTTTTTTGTAGGCAGGCATTTCCAAATCAACTTCTATGGGTAGCTCTGCGATAAACTGTTTGGCTTCATCAGGCAGCGTATTGAGTGAGTCTAAGCCTTGTCTTGCTACAAGGCTGGCGTATCGGCGTGGGATATTTGAAGCTATAAATTTTAAATTATTGGCTTGTGCGAAAGCTAAAAGGGGGTAGTAATCTGTTTTATAATTATTCCAAAGTTTAGCTTCGGCTTCAAAATGCCGGAGTTCTATTGTACCTGCTAAAAGCTCATCGATGAGCAACTGATTGTCTCGCTCAAACATCTCGGCAGCGAGTACTAAATCTGCTGCTTTCTCACTGTGCAAATCGTGTGTAAGCTCGAGCTGCAACCAATGGCATATTGGATTATCGTGTAACTCTCCAAAGAGTATAATATCGGCTTTTTGGGCTTCTTTCAAAAGTTTTTTGTATTCCGCGGGCTGCCCACCTTTGCTATAAAGCACATAAGCAGGGCGGTCTTGTGCCGAGGCAAAAATTGTAGCCATAAAGAAAAAAAGTAAGGTGTATGAAAAAGTTTGATACATATTTTTTGCTAAGATATAGAGATAAAAAAAGGCTTTCATTAAATAGTTTGAGCACTAAGAGTTTTGCGAAAACTATTAGTGCTTGATGCTTATTAGCCTACAACCCCGATTGTACAATTGCTTCGGCTGCAAGTCTTCCACTGCGCATTGCCCCTTCGATAGAGCCATGGAGCAGGTAGTCGCCCGCCAAAAATATTTTATCCGAAACTTTGTATAAAGGGTCATAGGTATTGCGAACTGTTTTTTGTATAGGCAGTGCATAGGGTATATGATAGGTTTTGATCCATCTCCATTCTTTGGTATTATACCAACGCCCTAAGTCAGTTTTGATGGCTGCAATCATTTTTTTTGTATCCTTGCTTCCCTTAGTATCATCATTGATAGATACAGCAATGAGGTGTTGCCCTTGCGGTGCATAATCAGCAGAGATATTACTCAAGACGGTAAAATTGGTAATGAGCGAACGGCTACTGGGGAGTAGCCCAATATTTGCTGTAGCAAAAGGCACTTCCCTGGTGGCAAAATAAAAACAAAATGTACCATTACCCTTTTGGGGGGCTTTTGGGTAATATTTTTCTAAGAATGAATTAGGCTCTGTAGCAATAAGTATGCGTTTGCCTACAAACTTTTGTTTATTTTTGGTAGATACGGTATTTCCTCTTATGCTTGTAGCGGCGTTTTGGGTATGAATCCAAGCGGGTGGCAGGAAAGCAGCGAGTTGCTTTGGAATCTCTTCGATGCCTAAAGCGGGGAGTGTAGCATTGCCTTTAGAGAGCATTTTAAACACAAAATCAAACATACGGCGTGAGCTACTCAAATCATTTTCTAAAAAAATTCCTGAAAAGAAGGGTTTGAAAAAGAAATTGATAATTTTTTTATCAAACTTATAATCTTTGCGCAGGGCTTGATAAGTATTAAGCTCGGGCTGTTGCTCAAAAATTTCACCTATATCCTTGCCCTCAATAATTGTTTTTACTAAAAGCATACGAATTTTATCCGTAAAGCGTCCCGTAGGTGCTGTAAGTGTGGGTATCAGGCTGTTAATTTGCCGAAAGGGGTCGCCTATGGTATATATTTTTTCTTTATCATAATCGTGGATAAGTGCACCTGGTAAGAATTTTTTTAGATTTAAAGCCTCATAATCAAGCTCCGCACGGCACTCGGGATAGGCATCTAAAAGAATTTGAAACCCCCTATCCAAACGAAACCCTTCTTCATGTACATCGGTTTTGAGCCTACCACCAAGGCGATCGGAGGCCTCCAAAATTGCACAATCATAACCGCGCATACGCAATTGACGCGCTGCTGAAATCCCCGCCAAACCGCCACCAATGATGATGACATCTTTTTCTATTTTATCCATAAAACTATCTTGTTTTGAGTGATGCTATGATTAAATTATATTTTTTTGATACTGCTCATACCACTATACACTTGTGTGTACGCCAAGTTGATCAATCGCCTTAGGTAATTTCAGAGCGAACAGTTTTTTGAAAACTGTTCGTTCTATTCGCTTGGGGCTTGCAAATTCCGCCTTATTGAAAATGTATAAGTAGTACATTGGTATTTGCTAAACGATGCTACCGCAAAATAATAATTTTTATTAGACTATAAGGCATTTCATTGAGAAATCTTAGACCAAAAAAGTGTAAAGGCAAAGGAGTCATTTATTTTTTTTAATCGCCTTCCAACAAAATTTCATTATCTAAGATAATTTCTTTGTTGTTGTTATTTTTCTCGAGGAATGAAAATAGCTCACCGATATTATCAAAATTAAAAACTTTGAGTAATCCTACGCCTGCTGTGGAGTTATTCTCGAGTGCGGTATTGAAAGCGTTAATTGTATTTTTGTGATAGGCTTTGATGCGTAGCGTTCCGTCTCGGTTTAGTAGATATTCTACTGTCCAGTCGCCAGCGATGCTGGAGATATCAGCGTTGTTTTGTACGTTTGTAAAACCACCTTCTCGGGTTACTCTTATCCTTCCGTTGAGAAAGGAATAGGAAAGGCGTAGCTGTACGTTGCTCAATGCGTTGGCATCAAGACCGCTGAGATCGAGGTTAATCTCGAGGTTTTCATCAACTTGCGAAACCCAATAGCTCAATTGGTTGCTTAAAAGTTCGCTTACACTTCCACCAGCGGACTGCTCTATGCCCTGAAAAGTATTTTCGGCAGAGAGGCGTTGCAAAACAATAAGGCTAAATACTTGCCTATTGAGTTCTTGGTCATCATTTTGAATACGGGTTTTGAAGGCTTCTACTTGTGTTTCTAAGGATATAGCATTGCCTGCAGCCACAACAACGGCAGGATATTCTGGTATTTGAATATCAAAACTAATATCGGGTGTCATTAAGTTGCCTTGCAAATCGAGAATAACCATAACAGGATAGCGACGGCGCAGTTCAGCACTTTGCATTGTAGCGGAATCTAAGCCCTGCACAAGTGGGGCAAGCGATGCGACTTGCTCGTACTGTGCCTTCATATCTAATTCAGCTTCATAAGGATTGCCTTTCCATCGTATTCGCCCGCCTGGTACGACCCTAAACTCCTTGTTGATGAGGTTCAAAAATGTAAAATTATAAGAACCTTTTACGAGTTCGATATCTCCAAACATGGTAAAATCATCTTGTGTATCGATATTCATTTTTAGTTTTCCCCTTCCATTTCCTCTGATAATATCTCCTACGGTTTTGTCAAAGATAATTTCGGCATAAGCATCGGGTGTAATTTCTAATTCTAAGTTGATACGGACTCTTACTTCCTCTTTTTTCAACTCTTGCTCTCGCTCGAGTGCACTAAGGCTTTCACTACTCATAGTATCTTCGGGTGTCAGGAAGTAGATATAAGGCTTATCGCTGATGTCTTCATATCCATCAAGCGGGATATAAATTTGTGTATTTTGCTCACTTTTTGCATTGACTTGTATGCCAATATCGCTAAAAGTACCGAATATAGAAAAGTTTCCAGTGGCAATTGCCGTACCGTAATATAGAGCTTGTGGCGCACGAGGGAGGTCTAATACTTTAAAATTTTTTGCGTCTCCTTTGATGTCAATAAGAAAATCTTTAAAACCATCGTGGTACAACCCGCCTTTGAGCACGGCAATATTTTCTCTATCATCTTTAAGTTCGAATTTGCGCAAACCGATAAGATTTTCTTCAAAGATAATTTGGTCATCAAAGTGATAAATGGTATTGAGATAATCTACTTTGAACCTACCGCCTTCGACTTTAGCTCTTCCACGCAGTAGCGGTGCATCTGGTTTTCCTTTGATTTGAATTTTACCATAAGCACGCCCTTCAAAATCGGAAGTAATTGCTGAAAGCAGTGGCTCAAGTGTGCGCAAATGTAAGCCTTTGATATCGGCTGTTAAATCTAAGGGTGAGTCTTCTTGCTCGGGGTGGTAAGCCCCTTCAAGGTCTAAGGTACGGCGACGATCCTCTTCGTTTATGATTTCGTTGAGGTATCCTGATATGCGTAATTCTGAGGATTGGTTATCCCAACCAGATTCGAGGTGAAAATCGCCAATGCTTACTTCATTCACTACAATATTCATCATATCCAAATCTCCATCAATAAGCATGGTATCATATACACCGCTCATTTCGACTTCAGCATCGAGCTGTAAACTCACATCAAAAGTTCCACTTTCAAAAGCAATATCCAAACTATCTATATCTAAAAACAAAGATTTTCCTTTGCGGTCGGAGATTTCACCCGCGACCTTGACCCTTCCTTTATCGCCAGCCATATCTATACCATTGATAAAATAGATATTTTTACCTTCAATATCTATATCAATATCTGCGTGGCTACTCCACTTTTGCCCAGCAATCAATAGTTTGGGGGCTTCTACGCTAAGGTGCATTAAGCTATCGGCGATGTCTATATTCCCGCGAAGGGTAATCGCAACGAGGGAGTCATAGTCTTTAAAAAATAAGTCATATTTGAGTTCTTGCTTATCCCAATCGAGGTTGAATATAAAGTCTTCGGTGTTGATATGTTCACCCACTTTTTGCGATTCGGAAAGTACTGCAACATTAGCATATACCTCCAAAGAGTCTAATCTTTTTTGTGTGTAAGCCCAAATATCGGTATTATAGGCATTAAAATTTTTGTAGCTTAGTGTATCAATAAAAGCACTAAAATTAACACTCATCTGATCGGGTGTGCGCACTAAATATCCCCTTACGTCGTATCCACCTATTTCTTGTGCTGTAGCTAAATACAAATCAGGTATAAAAACCTGACTTAACTCATTGATGTCATGAAACTTAAGCGAGTAGCTAAGGCTATAAGTAGCTGTATCGGTTTTGTCTTGATTTTTTTTGGTGTAGTACTTACTCATTTGTAAGCTATCATTATTGAAATATAGCAAATACTCATTGATAAAAGTGGGTATATCTGTAATGAGTTTAGAAAAAATAAAGTCGCCATTGACTTTTGCATCTATGATATTCGAAGCTAAGGATAGCGCTCGATGCTCTTGCTCTTTTTCCAACTTAATATTCAAGGAATCTAAATCTATTCCCCTTCCTTTAAATGTAAAATAACCATCAAAAAGATGTGCCTGCCCCTGCATTTCATCGATATCAAATCCTTGAATATCAAAATCTATGTAAGTTCTGAAATCTGATTCGTAAGATGTCCAGCCTAAGGCTTTTAAATCGGCTTTAAAAATTCCACCTTTAGCTTGTATTAGGCTATCTTTGAGGTTAATATCGCCCGTTAAATCAAATTCTAAATTGGGGTCTTCTATGCGCACTTCACCTTTAAAAGACTGTTCTGATAGGTCTCCGTTGAGCGTAATATTTTGATAAGTATAACCACCAATTTCTACATTTTTTATGGTAGCTTGCGTATTGAATTTTGCATAAAGTGTATTGAAACCTCTTCCTTGAATGCGTCCACTCATATTGATGCGTTTAAGGCTTGTACTTTCTATAAGTGCACCAAAGTTGAAATCATATAAATTTACGCTTCCAATATAGTCTTCTGTTCGTGTATTGAGACGTATATTTGTTTGAAAATTACCAAGCACGGTTCGGAAGTTGCCATTGGTATTAAAATTATAAGTACCCCCTTTGAAGTTGCCTACAAATCTTAAATTTCCGAGTTTGCGAAGCTCTGGATAAATATTAGGGGGTAGAAAGGCGCGTAAGTCATCTGCACTTGTTTTTGCATCAGCTACATCTAAGTCCATATAAAGGGCTTCTAAATCGGGCAGGTTTTTAAATGCAAAATCGCCTTTGATGTTGCTATTTCTGAAAATAAGTTGTGCCTTTTGGACTTTAAAATCAGATACAGTACCTTGCAGTTGTCCGCTTATCCAGCCTTGTTCGTTACGGTATTGCGCTAAGGCTTCGGAAAATTTTTCGAGTTCGCGCATGCGTATAAAGCTCGAATCTAAATGAGCACTTAAGCGCACTTTATGATTAAAATCAGCAAAATCTGCTTTGCTATCATAGTGCATTTCTATAGAATTACGCAACAGACTTTCATTTATTTTGGCGTAGAGTTTATCCAAAATAATGGCATTCGAGCTGTATAGAAAATCCGTATCTAATCTTTTGATATGCAATCCAGAAGCCTTGTCTATAGTTGAAAGTTGCTCGGCATGGAGTTGGATCGTGTCCCTGCGTTGCCAAAAATCATGGACTACGCCCTCGAGGGATTCAAGTGTAAAATGATTGTAATTGAAAAGCCCTGCTTCTAAGGAATCTTTATCTACTTGGTCGAAGCTAAAAAGACTTTTTTCTACATGTGCCCTTCGGATAATAAAAGCTGGACGGTGGCGATTAGTATCTTCTATTTTAGGATTTTTGGGTGTAGTAAGTACATCTATCCAATCAATAAAGTCTATGATATTAGAGCTACTCGAGTCTTGAATCAGATTAAAATAGGTGCGTGAGAGTGCGACGCTATCTATTTGTATATTTTCGCCTATAAGCGCCTCGAAGCGAAACCAAGCCTGTGTTTTATCGCTATAAATCATGACATCGCCAGTGCGCTTATCGCGAATACTTACTTGCCTTAGTGTAAGCTCGCCAAACCAGTCTATTTCTGCCGTACCTATTGTAATCTCAAAATCTCCTTTTCCTGAGAGCCAAATGGCTGTTTGTTGCAAAAGGTAAGTTTGAATTTTGGGCGTGGATAGCGCAATAGCCAGCAAAAATACTATACTTATAAGCAGTAGTACTAAGCGGTATTTAAACCTAAAAAAGCGTAACCATAAGGGGCTTTTTTTCTTTTTTTCTTTGTCTTTATGTTTGTTTTCGTCCTTCAAAAATATATAGAGTCGTGATAAGTTATTACGTGATGAAATATTTTCTAATGCAATAGCCTTGATATTACAGCTAAAGACTAAACATCATAAAGTTGAAATTTGTCTTGTATTTTGCTGTTTTTTTAGTCAGATAGTCAATTTAAATAGATTCGTGATTCGCAATACATATATTTTTATAGATACACAAGCCAGAAAATACGTTTTTCTCAGAAATAACACTTCTCTGAGAAATGTTATTTTTAAGTCCATTTTTCCATAGCGTGGGGGTTGCAGTCCACACGCTATGAAAAAATTTATAGTGCTATGGTAAATGTTTCAATTCATCGTGGGCAATACTTATTTATTGAGGTTACGGACATCAAAACTTGCACCACCTCTTACACGTGCATAGACCCGCAGTGCATCTTTACTGACATGGACTTGCTGTGGCTCAAGCAAGAATGCTCTAAGGTTTATGTTTAGCTTCTCGCCGACGTTTCCTTTGGAGAGACCGTCTTGAATAAGCTGTGGAATTTTCTCTATATGTTCCTCAAAAGGAAAATGTAGGGCTGTTTGAACCTCTTCTATAATCGTTGTGCGCAGTGCATAAGATGCCATAGATATGAGTGTTGTTTCGGTTTCTAATTCATAATCAAAAGATGTTATTGTGATTTCTTTTTTTAGTGTATCTATTTGTGGTTTGCCTAAGAGTTTGATATGAGCTTCGATATCGCCACCTATGGTAAGGTTGATGACTACATTTTCACCCCTGCCACTTACTTTTAATCTTTTAATTCTAATTTTGTAGCTTGTTTCTGGGATGTCAAATTTTTTACCTTTGAGCTTTTTGTCTAAAATCTGATTGACAGTGGCATAGAATACTTCACCTACGGCATGCAACTCAAAAGTATCTTTAGCTAAATTGGGTTTAGGTATAAGGTTGGGCAGTGCAATAATAGAATCTTGTGGTTCTTCGCCTACAATAGTGCGCAAATGGCTGTGCATACCGACATAGACCTCAAGATGACGACCGTCAGTGCATCTTATCTTACTTGCTTCAACTTCATAGGGATTGATTTTGAGCCAGACTCGCTCTGTGTGTTTTTTATCCAAAAGAATAGGTTTTTGCATATCTTCCCAAATTCCACCGACGATTTTACCTAAATCAAGGGCATTATAGGCTACTTTGTCAATGATATTTTCTAAATCGCTTTGCTTATCATTTAAAACTTTTTCAGCTACTGAAGCAACGCTAATTTTAATAGGACCGAGCGATACTGTAGGTTTAGCTGTCCATTCCATAGATACAAATTCGGTTTGGGTAATGAGTTTCCAGTTTTTATCAATATCTACTTTGGAACGAAAAAATAGTATCAGTGCAAAATCAAGTTTTTGTTTTTTACGGGCTTTTATTTTTCCAATAATTTTTTTTTCAAATTTTCCTTCAAACCATACTTTTAAAGGTACGGCATAATGTAGTTGGTTATTTTTCCATTGCAGTTTTACTTTTCCATCTTGTACTACTTTGAGTTTGATATTATCATTTTCAAAGCTATCATCTTGATAAATAGGATTTGGAATTTCTTGATTGAGTTTTTTTTCAATTTCTTTCAAATCGAAGGTAAGTGGCGCAGCGATATAAGAAGAGGCTACTTCGGGTTGAGGTAAAAAAGCCTCTGGTGCTGTACTTTCTTTGACCTCCGTGCCCGTACAGCCTACAAAAAAGAAATATGCTGTGATAATGCCAAAAGCCATATAAAGATAAGGCATTGCCTTTGTAGAATATATTTTAGTGGACTTCATACATTTTTTGTGGATATAATTAAAATGGCATACTAAACAAAATACAATATAAAAACAGTAATTGCAAATAAAAAAGCCTATGATTAAAGTAATTCATAGGCTTTTTAGGTAAATTTCTAAATCATGTAACCTGTTTATGGTGTATCATACTATTAGACATTCGGGGGTCAGAAATAACCTGTTTCAGAGAAATGTTATTTCTAAGCTCCATTTTTCCATAGGCCGTGGGGTTTGCAACCCCCACGCTATGGAAAAATGTAATGTATAGTGGTATGATGGTGTATATTATCGTTTATCAAAAGGTACATAATCTCTTGCAGTTTCGCCTGTATAGATTTGGCGGGGTCTGCCAATAGGTTGTTTCATTTCGAGCATTTCTTTCCATTGTGCAATCCAGCCGGGGAGTCGTCCCATAGCAAACATAACGGTAAACATATCCGTAGGTAGTTCTAATGCGCGATAGATAATGCCAGAGTAGAAATCTACGTTAGGATATAATTTTTTCTCGATAAAATACTCATCGCTGAGCGCCACCTGCTCGAGCTTTTTAGCGATATCGAGGAGCGGATCTTTGCGATTGAGTTTTTGAAGCACCTCGTCGCAGCTTTTGCGAAGTATAGTGGCTCTTGGGTCGTGGTTTTTGTACACTCTGTGCCCGAATCCCATCAAGCGCATTTCTTTATTTTTAACGCGTTCAACAAACTCTTCCATAGAAATACCTTTTTCATGAATTTCTTCGAGCATTTCTATAACTGCTTGATTTGCACCACCATGCAAAGGACCGCCCAAAGCATTGATAGCTGAGGCTAATGCAGAGTAAATATTAGCAAGTGAAGACCCTACGATACGCACTGTCGAAGTCGAGCAGTTTTGTTCGTGATCAGCGTGCAAAATAAGTAATTTGTTTAGTGCACTTACAAGTACGGGATCTACTTCATACTCTTCCGCAGGCACGGAGAACATCATTTTCAAGAAGCGTGAACAGTAGTCGAGCTTATTGTCAGGGTAATTGAGCGGGTGTCCGAGTTCGTTTTTAAATGACCAAGCTGCTATAGTAGGCATTTTGGCAATAAGCCGTATAATGGTAAGATATACCTCTTCGTCAGTGCGGTCTGGATCCCAAGCGCGTGGGTAGAATGTACTAAGTGCAGCCATAAGCGAACCTAAAACGCCCATAGGGTGTGCTGTAGCGGGGAATCCGTCAAAAATTTTGCGCATATCCTCGTGCAGCATGGTGTGTCTTGTAATATCATTTTCAAACTTTTCTAAGGTTGCTTTGTCTGGTAGCTCTCCATAAATAAGCAAATAAGAAACTTCTAAGAAAGATGCCTGCTCTGCCAATTGTTCAATAGGATAGCCACGATACCGCAATATACCCTCTTCACCGTCTAAAAAGGTGATACTACTTGT
Organism: Bernardetiaceae bacterium; assembly: GCA_020832465.1. Classification (GTDB taxonomy): domain Bacteria; phylum Bacteroidota; class Bacteroidia; order Cytophagales; family Bernardetiaceae; genus JAFIER01. The sequence goes on along the minus strand of JAFIER010000225.1, from coordinate 17,884 downwards.
CGTAGAACCTGTATTTTTGAATCCTGGGTCTAAGGTAATAAGACCGCTCTCAGCACGTAGATTACTGATATCGATACCGAGTTCATTTTCAGAGCCTTCTACTACTGGAAGCTCATACTCTTTACCGTCATAAATAAGTTTAGCAGTTTTTGCTTTATCTGACATTTTTATAAATTTTAGCGTGATAAATCTAAATTAAGCCGTAAGATACTAAAAAAAATGGTAAATAAAAAGTGTTTTTGCCTTACAATTACATTTTTTTTTAACTTATTCAAAGGTGTTAAAATTTATGCCCTTGTATTAGAAATTTTTAGCTATAGGCGCGTATGAATTATCATAAAAAAATAAGCATTTATACAACTTTATCAAAAAAAAATCGTACATTACAAACGAATAATGTTTACAAACGGGTTGAGTAGCACATATATATCCGTCATGCAAAATATATTAAAACTCAAAATCACATTTTTTTCACCCTCAAAACAACCCAAAGTATGTCATTTTGGAACAAAGTAAAAGGGCAGTTCGTAGATGTAATAGAATGGTTAGACGATAGTAACGATACTATTGTATATCGCTTCGAACGCCAAGGAAATGAAATTAAATACGGTGCGCAACTTACAGTGCGTGAAAGCCAAACCGCTGTTTTTATCAATGAAGGGCAGCTCGCTGATATATTCTCCCCCGGAAGATATCAACTTACAACCCAAAATATGCCAATTCTAACTACAATTAAGAGTTGGAAACACGGTTTTAATAGCCCCTTCAAAGCAGAAGTGTATTTTATCAATACACGCATTTTTTATGATAACAAATGGGGAACGCCTAACCCCGTTAGAGTACGTGACCCCGAGCTCGGTTCTATGGGGGTAAATATACGTGCTTTTGGTTCTTATTCATTCAGAATTACGGAGCCTGCTAAGTTTTTGATGGACGTAGTCGGTACAGACGGGCATTTTACTACTGATGAGATTAGTAGCAAATTGCGTTCGCTTGTTATAAAGCAGTTTACTACCGCGCTTGGCTCAAGTCAGATTCCATTCTTGGATTTAGCTGCCAACTACGAACTCCTTTCAGAAGAGGTCAAGAAAAGATTGCTTTTAGACTTTGATAGATACGGAGTCAATATTACGGACTTTATCGTAGAAAATGTATCCGTACCCGAGAACGTACAAAAAATCCTCGACCAACGCAACGAAATGGAAATCATGGGACGCGATATGGCAGGAAACCTCGATAACTATCAAAAGTTTAAGATGGGAAGTGCCATGGAAAAAGCCGCTGAAAGTGGTGGTACAGCAAGCGATGCAATGAGTGCAGGATTAGGGTTTGCTATGGCCAATCAATTCTCACAACAGCAACAACAGCAACCACAACAGCAGCAGCAGTTTCATCAGCACCAACACCAACAATCGGCACCCCCACCACCGCCGCCTATGTTGCAATTTCATACTTATATCAACGGACAGCAACAAGGTCCTTTTGATATGAATGCACTCAGGCAAATGGCACAAAGTGGGCAGCTTACCAAAGACGTGTTGGTATGGAAAGACGGTATGGCAGGCTGGACAGCCGCAGGGCAAGTCCCAGAGCTTACACCTGTATTTGGTGCAACTCCGCCCCCACCCCCACCACCGCCACCACCAGGGAGCTAATACTTTAATTGCTTAACAAGCAAAAAAAATCAAAAAACTAACAGCGCTTTTAAAGCATTGTTAGTTTTTTGATTTTATATAAATAGGAATTATATTTGATGATTTTAGCTATCAAGGCTTCTAAATCCTTGAATGCCTTGCAAAAGATTTCTTACTTTCGTAAACCCTTGCGATTCTAAATATTTTTTAGCTGCTGCGCTACGTGCGCCTGAGCGGCAGTGAACGATAAGTTCTTCTGCTTTCCAATTTTCGATTTCCTCGAGGCTGTTCTGTAGGTTTCCAAGTGGAATAAGTTTTCCGTTGAGGTTATCTTCATCGTATTCTGCCTGCTCTCTAACATCGAGAATATGCAAATTTTCGCCTTTATCTAAGCGTTCTTTGAGTTCGGCGGGCGTGATGTCTTCAATCATATTTTGTTTTTAATATTTAGTGTGTATAAAATACATATAATATATGCGCTATACGCGCTCAGTAAGCCTGTTTTATGATTTTAGCTTTCTTTTTTTTGCAACCATTTTTTTGTATCTGTTAGGGATTCAAAATAGCCAAAAGGTAGCATTCTACCTTCATATTTGCCGACAAGGCTATCGGCTTGATTTCGCATGCTAAATCGAGCAAAGACATCTTTTGAAACAATAACTGCTATTTTAGAATCTTCTTGCTTGGCATCAATCATCATAGGATAATATTCGTTTATAACCCACTCATTTATAGCGGGCTGCACGGCTTGTCGCATTGTTTGATCTATAATCCAATGTTTGGCACGATGCTCGTGAAATGCTTCGAGGGCGGTGAGCATCGTATTTTTAAAATCATCGAGCATAATAAAGCCTCGCCAAGTAATACAAATCGCCTTGCTTTCCTTGTCGTACTCTACGGTAGCGTGCCGTTCTTGCAAAAGCGTACTTCGCTCCATGTAATTTTGGGGTAATATTATTATTATGGTATTACAAATTCATTGCAAAATAAAAGTTTTTTTTGTTAAAAACAACAACATACAAGAAATAATTAACAAATAGATTTAAAAAAAAACTTAAAAAGCAAAGGTTATCAATTATGGGCATCAGAAATTACTTTTCTCAGGGCGATGTAACTTCTGATGCGTATAAGTAACTACTTTTTACGGGCTTTATTAGAGATAAAAATAGACTCGAGCCTTGTACGGTGTCCATCTAAGCGATCGGGTAGTGGTATTTCCAAAATAGAGCAATACAGTGGAAAAAGATCAATATTTTTAAAATTTTTTGTTCGTGTATGCGGGCGGATATTCGGACCAGTAGCATAAAAAATACCGTGCATTTGTTTTATATTACTTTCGTATCCGTGCGTGCCAATTGTTTTCTCTTCTTCGCAAGGCTTTTCGCTAAAAAAGAAGGGAGAGTTGGCTTTGAGCAAAATATTGCCAATGCGAGGGTTATGGTTATACTGCCAATGCTCTGGAATTTGTGCGCGTTCATATAAATTGACATTTTTGGATTCGTTGGCTTTGCGTCTCATTCTCTTCATTACATCATCTTTGCGTACCGAATCTTTGAGGTAAAACTGAACCTGCGTACCTTGATGAATAACCGCTTCAAAATCATCAGCATCATAAAACAAACGTGTGTCTATTCTATTAGCGCAAGCCTGCTGTGCAATCATGCCATGGTCGGAGACGATAATGGTATTTATGGGCAAATCGACCTCCTCGGCAAGTTTTGTACGTAAGCGATGAATCATACTGTCAATAGCTAATACAGCCTGCTTAGTTTGTTCTGATTCAGGTCCATATTGATGTCCTTGCTTATCGACATCAGAGAAATAAAGCAGAATTAAACGAGGACGCTCCTCCTTGGGGAGTTTGAGCCATTCTACAACCTGATCTACACGCTCTTCATTGGGTACACTGCCGTCGTATTTGTAATAATAATCGGGGTAGTTGCCACCAATAGCTGCATCACTACCTACCCAAAAATAGCTTGCGGTTTTGATGCCTCTGCGTTGCGCCCATGTCCATATAGGTACGCCACCGTACCAAGAGCCATCTTCTACTTGTTTGCGATCGCTTATGCTATAGGTTTCTTTGCGCTCTGGGTCATAAAAACTATTACTTACTATACCGTGATTTTGAGGGTGTAATCCCGTTACTATAGAATAATGATTTGGAAAAGTCTTGGTCGGAAACATCGGAATTAAATCTGCCCAAGCACCTTCTTTTTTAATGCGTGTAAGTGTGGGCGGTTCAAAAAGTTCGGTATAATCATAGCGATAACCATCTATAGAAATCAAGATGAGATAAGAATCCTCGTCTATACCTCTATTTCTGTTTTGATCAGGAAAACAAGATACTAATCCAAAAAACAAGAACAAAATTGATACAAAAAACGGTACAGAATAAATTGAGATACGCATGAGTAAAAAGTTTGTTATTTTGTTGTCATTAAATAAATATTTGTTAATTCGCAATGCTTACTTACGCCCATCTGAGCCTAAACTCAAGGGCAGTTTGTAATACAGACCATGCTACTATACCTTCTCCATATAGAAATAACATTTCTTTAAGATGTGTTGTTTCTAAGCCTATTTTTCCATAACGACGCTATGGAAAAATGTATAGTAGTATGAATACAGACGAAAGATAACAAAAAAAATTATTTTTTACTACTGCTTACAGCCTCGGCTTCCATTTGGCTGAGTAAGTCTTTGCCCAAATATCTATCAATATAATGGTGTAAAGCATATAAAATGGGCGTAAGTGCAATAGCTACAGCAAACTTATAAATATAGTTAATAGTGCTAACTGCCATGATTTGCTCCCAACTCCAGTTGCCAAAGACATAAAAAGCAACAAAAAGCACAACAAAACTATCAATAAGTTGTGATACCAAAGTCGAGCCCGTAGCGCGAAGCCAAATAATACGACTGCGTGTAAGCCTGCGAATAAAATCAAATGTATAAGCATCTACCAACTGACCTATCAAAAAGGCAATAATAGAACCTATAATGATACCCAAACCTTGTCTGAATATCAAAGAAAAAGCATAATCAATATCAAAAGCCTCGCCTGATGGTGCAGTAGCATTAAGCGATAACCAAAAATCTGCTGGTGGAAGCTCCGTGCTGATTACAATAATCAAAAATACATAACAAATAAGACCCGCCGTAATATAACTAATCTTACGCACTCCTCGCACACCAAAATATTCATTGATAATATCTGATACAATAAAAACTACTGGCCAAATAATAACCCCAGCAGTGAGGTTAAAATCTAAAACAAAGTTTTTGCTCAATGCCAACTGCGCCGGTGCAAGCCCTAAGGCTGATTCTAATGAAAAGATTTTTACACCGATAAGCTCTGCCAATATAGCATTCGTAAGAAAAAAGCTACCTAAAACAATAAACAAAGTGTTTTTTTTAGATAGCTCTTTCGGAGATAGCGATTTTTGCGCCATGAGATGATAAATAAGTCAAATCAAAATAATTTACACTTAACCGTACATAAGATGCAAAACTAACTATATGAAATCAAAACTGTTTACAAATAGAATTACAATATAGCTATTACCTTTGGCTACTCTTCAATTCTTTTGATATTTGCACCAATTTGATTGAGACGTGTATCGATATTTTGATACCCCCTATCTATTTGTTCGACGTTGTGAATTGTGCTTTTGCCTTGTGCAGAGAGCGCGGCTATCAAAAGCGCAACGCCCGCTCGAATATCAGGGGAGGTCATTTGAATGCCTTTGAGTGGATAGCTTTTATCCAAACCAATGACGGTGGCACGATGAGGGTCGCAAAGAATAATCTGCGCTCCCATATCAATGAGTTTATCTACAAAAAATAAGCGGCTCTCGAACATTTTTTGATGTACGAGTACCGTCCCACAGGCTTGTGTAGCGGTTACTAAAATAACGCTAATCAAATCGGGCGTGAAGCCGGGCCAAGGTGCATCATAAATAGTAAGCACCGAACCATCGATAAATTTATCAATTTCGTAACGCTCTTGCGCTGGTATCAAAATATCATCATTTTCAAACTCGAGCTGAATACCTAATTTTTGAAAAACCTGCGGTATCATACCCAGCTCATCTATGCGCGCATTCGAGATGCGAAGTTCGGACCCCGTCATAGCTGCAAGCCCGATAAAACTACCGATTTCTATCATATCTGGCAGTACGGTATGCGTCGTGCCACCGAGATAATCAACGCCCTCTATTTGTAATAGATTTGAACCTACACCACTAATATTGGCCCCCATACGGTTGAGTAACCGGCAGAGTTGCTGGATATAAGGCTCGCAAGCGGCATTATAAATTGTGGTTTTGCCTTTTGCCATCACAGCAGCCATCAAAATATTTGCCGTACCTGTAACCGATGCCTCTTCGAGTAGGATATACGTACCGCGTAAATCTGAAGCATCAATATCATAAAAACGCTGCGCTGCTGAATAATTGAACTTAGCCCCCAGTTTTTCAAGACCCCGAAAATGCGTATCTAATCTTCTACGACCAATTTTATCACCGCCGGGCTGCGGAAGCCTTGCCCTACCAAAACGGGCTAATAGCGGTCCCATAATCATTACAGAACCACGCAATGCCGAGCCTTGAGAGCGAAAATCTTCGGATTCCATATATGCTATATCTACCTGCGAGGCTTCAAACTCATAACTACCCTCTGAAAGCCGATTGATTTTGACGCCCAAACTGCCCAGTAGTGCAATCAAATTGCGTACATCGATAATATCAGGGATATTGTGTATAATTACCTTCTCGGGTGTGAGCAATACGGCACATAGAATTTGTAACACTTCATTTTTTGCGCCTTGTGGCTGAATCGTTCCTTTGAGCGGTGTTCCCCCCTCTACTTCGAATGTGATTTTTTTTGCAGAAACAGACATGATTAACGAATAAAATTGAGTTGTGTATGAAAAAATGGCTTTGTGTATGCTTAAAAGATTATCGCATTTAGGAGCTATAAATAATATTTTTAAGCCTCTTTGCTATTTAGATTTGTCAGCTTTTGTGCACACTCGCCAAGTTGCTATTTTTTATCTAAACTGCTCGATAAGTTTATAAATAGCTTTTTGAGTTTCTAAACGCGGGAAAAAATCGTATATCATTTCGTGCTGTTCGTAGTTGAGCATGAGTGCTTGCTCGAGATATACAACTGCGCTACTAAATTTGCCGTCCATAAGCAAGAAAACGGCAGCCAGATAATATAAATCTTCGGCTTCGGGGTTATCTTCTATGGCTTCTATGGCAATTTCAGCGGCTTTTTGTATATTATCCTCGTGAAATTGCATAAGTATCCAACGAACCCAAATAATAGGAATCTCGGGGTTGCAATGGACTGCCTGCTCGTAGGCTTCGTTGCTTGCTAAGATATTTCCAGTCTCGTACTCACATCTTGCTTTGGCAAACCAATAGGCTTCATTATTAGGATTGATATGCAATGCTTTTTGATAAAAATGCACCGCTTCGAACCACCTTTCTTGGGTCTCGAGGCAGGAGCCAATGCCATACCAGGCGTCATCTTGGTTTGGATTGAGTGCAATAGATTTGTGATAATTCCTTACCGCTTCTGGAAATCTTTCAAGACGCTCAAGGCTTGCAGCCAAATGACAATAGACCGTAGCCGTAGGCTTTTCGGTAGTGAGCGTCATTTCGTAGGCTTTTTTAGCCTCTGCAAATCGTTCTAAGTTCATATAGGCGTGCCCCATGCTGAAATGAGCAGCGGAAAAATCTTCGTTTATCGTAACGGCATAGTCGTAGGCTTCAACAGCTTTTTCAAATTCATAAATTTTGGCATAGACTGTTCCTAAGTTGTACCAAGCCTCAGCAGAGTAGGGGTCTTTGTCTATAAATTGTTCATAAAAAGCAATACTTTGCTCGAGCCTATCCGTTTTTTCTAAGCAGTAAGCCAGCTCATACAAAGCGTCTTCGTGTTGAATGTTCGCTTCGATAGCCATTTTATAGTATTCAGCAGCAGCGGCATACTGTTCCATTTCTTGATAAGCAGAACCGATATAATAATAGACTTCATCTTTGTTATTGACTAAGTTTATCAAGGATTTATAGACTTCAATAGCCTCTAAAAGCTCACCAGCGTCCATTAAAATAGATGCTTTTGTCAATAGAATTTCTGTATCGTGAGGTTGAAATGTACAGAGTTCGTCGATGCAATCCATAGCATTTTCGTAATCTTCAAGAATAGTCAGCAACCTTGCTTTTTCTAGCATAAGCATAGGAGCGTAGGGGTGCTGCTCGAGCCCGTAATTGCATACAGATAGTGCTTTATCGTACTCGGCTTTATCGTAATAATATTCTGCCAAAAACTCAAAACTATCGGTATCAAAAAACTCAACCGTACCACGCTTAAGCATGCCCTCAAATCGTAAAACTACCTCATCGGGATTTTCTTGTTCGCCTCTAAAATCACTAACCATTATTTACAGATATTTTTTATGTGTACTAAAGCATAAAATGACGCATTATACTCACCCCAATAACGCATAATTATATTTAAATAGCAATTTTTTTTGTGCTTTTTAGCCAAAAAACAGCACAAACCTTTAGCGTAAAGGCAGGGCTGTTTTTGTAAAGTGGGCTTATATAGTAGTTTAACGAAAACTAAAAATAGATATAAGCATTGTATTACATCATATCTGCAAGCTCAAGATCGGTATCGGCGGGCAGTTTTTCGATGTTTTGTATGCGAAATCCGTTTTCGGTTTTTACCATTTCAAAAGAGATTTTATCTCCTTCTTTCAAGCCTTGTGCATCTTGACTTTCAGCCTTAAAATCCATTTGCATAGCTTTCATAAAATCGGGAATAGCCTCGTGGCTTACGGTTAGCATTGTCATACCTTCGTCATTAGCTTCGCTAATGGCTTTGACTTGCCCCCGTGCGCTTTTGGCTTCTGACGTTGTCATGTCTGTTACTTGCTCTGTAGCTTCCTCGAGCATGGCTTCGGCATCTTCTATTAAGGCTTCTGCATCATTTTCACTCTGCTGCCCTTCTTTATTTTCAGACTGACAAGCAAACATAAACACGCTTATACATAAGATAAGCCCAAGAGATTTGAATAAATTCATACGAAATATTTGATTTGAATAAAAAAAACTTTGCATCTACTAAGGAAATGCAGGTGGCAAAACCGCATATATGCAGGGCACTTACGGATTTGCAGTTGCAATATAAGCAAAATAAATTCAAAAAAAAAGCGATGCTATATTTTTTAGTATAGCATCGCTTTTTGAATCGTTTTCTTTGGGAGAACGCTACTTTATTTTACAATTTTGTTACGAATATTTTTGATAAGTGCGGTAGCCATTTTGGCATCAGCATCAGACATTTCGTAGGTAGTCGTTCCACCGCCAGAGGCTGTAAGTTCGCCATTTACAACTTCTGATTTTCCATTTCCGCCTACCGTAGATACTTTTACGCCTCTATACACTTTTTCAAGTTCTTTGAGGTCTGCGATCAAATCGCTAAACTTGGGTTGCATTTTATGTGCATTCAAAGCAATAAGCAATTGGTCTAAAATTACTTTTTGCTCTGCAAGTCGCTCTTTGAGTTTAGGGTTGTTGGTGCTGTTATAAATTTGAGAAGTCAAATAAGCAGACTCTATCCAGCCACCCGTTACAAAAAGTACGCTTAGGTGTTCGCGATTTTCAGTTTGAAGTTGGTTATTGATGTCTTCGAGGTTTTTGGTAGAAGTATTGATAAGTTCTTCCAAATCCCCGCTTTTAGATGCTAAATCTTTCAAAGTTGCGGCATCAAAAAACTGTCCGATGCTGAGCCCATCTGCCATTTTCTTTACAGCAGTGAGGTAGTCAAGCACGTCTTGATTTTTGTTGTAAATACTTGCGTATCCTAAGTCCGTACCATACACACCTAAATTGAGTGCACGGTCGTAGCTTGTAGCGTATTTTTCTACAGCTGCGGGGTCGTTCAAGTCGCTTTTGTTATAACCTGCACCGGTTTCTTTGATAAGCGATGAGATTTCGATAGAAGAGGGTATGGATTTAATAATCATACTCACCAAATCGTCTCCTTTGATGTTTTTGGGTCCGAGTGAAGCACTCAATCCCATGAATAGTATGGCAGTTGCCATAATTGCTGAATATACTCTTGTCATTACGTTTAGCTTTTGAGTGTGAAACACAAAATTTTATACAATAGATAGAAATTAAAAAATGCTTAAAAAAACAGTATGCTAAAAAATTATTGCACTGAATAAGACTTTCAGGTTTTGTTTTGCCTCTGCATTAGGCTTGCACAAATGCAAGCTCAACGCTAAATTTACAAATACTTTACCAAACTTGTGCATATTATGGAATAAATTTTAATATTGCACTTTAAAGTCATAAAAAAGATTTCCTTGTTTAGGATTACAATAACACAAAAAGCACACTACTTTACAGCACAACAACAAAAAACCGAAAAAAAACTGAAAATATATAATTTTATTATGCAATTCTTGTTACAATTTTTTTTAAAAATAGCAAGCCTTCTTTTTGGCATAGTCATAAAGCTGCGCAATGATGCCTATGACAAAAAGTTTTTCAAGGCAGTCCGTCCTAAGTCCGTAGCGATTAGTGTGGGAAACCTCAATGTAGGCGGTACGGGCAAAACACCTCATATAGAATACTTAATTAGGCTTTTTGTGGCTTCTCATAGTATAGCGACTTTAAGCCGTGGATACGGGCGCAAAACCAAGGGGTTTCGCATAGCACAAATAAGCGATAATGCACAATCAATAGGCGATGAGCCGATGCAATTTTTTCAAAAATTTGCACCACAGGTTGCTGTTTGTGTCGGTGAAAAGCGTGTAGAAGCTGCCGAGCAGATTCAAAAGGAACGCCCAGAGACAAATTTACTGCTCCTCGATGATGCCTTTCAGCACCGTGCTATAGCACCTCATATTCAAATTTTACTTTGCGACTACAATCGTCCATTTTATCAAGATGCGCTTCTGCCATTTGGACGCTTGCGAGAGCACCCTCGAGGTGCAAAGCGTGCTGATGCCATTATTGTAAGCAAAACCCCCACGGGTATTAGCGAGCACGAAAAGCAAGATATTGTCAATAATTTAAAGCGATATACAAAGTCCGAAACGCCTATTTTTTTTAGTAGCATTAGATATGCCACACCTATACCGCTTTTTCATACAAATCAAAAACAGCCACATACGAGGCATGTTTTAGGTGTATCTGGAATTGCCCAGCCCAAAGTATTTGAGCGGGCACTTGCCCAGCGGTTTGAGCTTATCGAGGCTATTGCTTTTCCAGACCATAGGGATTATAACCTTGCTGATTATGAAAAAATACGGAAAAAATGGCAGTCCATACAATCATCTTTTGACAAAATAAGCATTATTATCACTGAAAAAGATGCGGTAAAATGGCGCAATCAAAAAGCAATACTCGGCGAACTGCCTATATTTTATCTGCCTATCGAGGTGTATGTCCAGCCCCATCCCCAACTTCATTTTGATACGTGGCTCGCCGAGCAGGTTGCTAAAAACAAGAAATGAGTAAGTTTGCTAAATTAAGGCACTACTACTTCTATATTTTTTCAGATTCTTGGCTGCGCTCTACATCTATGCGCACGAGCGTACGAATATGACTATTATCAAAAACTTGGTCTAAGTATTCGGTTTTGATAAATAAGTTCTGTGCTTTAGCAAAGTTTTTAATTTGCTCATTAACCGCTTGGGGCGAAGGTGCGAACATGACGTGGGTACGCATCTCGGCTTGAATAGCTTTTTCAAAATTATATTTTCTCACTTCGTAGTCTTGGGGAAATGCTTGTAAAGTATCCGAAACGACAAGCCCTACAAATACTTTTGGATTTGTACTAAAGTCAGGATTATCGTAATAATAAAGAGAGAATGTGCCAGTAATACGCTCGTCTTGGGCTAATTTTTGTGCCTGAGCCACTTTTTCTCTATAGGCATTATTATCGAGCTTACCTTCATAATAAGTGCCTACCATATACAGACTGATGTGCTCCTCTATGGTTAGCTCGGGCTTTTCAAAACCACCCATAAGATAGTAAGCGCCTGCAAAAATAACCAGAAGTATAGAGGCTACAATGATTAAATATGTTGATTTCATAGTAAAAGCAAAAACTAAGTAGTAAATTGAAGTCTGATGTTATATACGCAGTACAGTTGAACGGTGTGAAACAAGACCTTTTTTTCTGGCTGCTTCATAGATAGGTTCTCCTAAGTGCCCGAGTCCTGTTACGTCAGACATACAATCTTCGAGAATAATCATTTTTTGAGCCAAATCAGGTGCAAACTCCATAGCTTGCTTAATGCTTGTTGCTACGCAATGGGATTTCGCTTGTCCACCGACATAGACTTTATCATAAACATTCAGTTCTTGAATAAGTTTTTGATTAAGCATTGTTTCTGCTACTTCTGGCGTACTGATTTGTGCTTTAAACACACCAAAATGTTCGCTCAAAGGATAATTACCTTTTGTAACTACTGAATAATCTTTGCCGTTATGGGCTGCCCAGCTGGTAATAGCATCTGCAATATCAGCTTGCAAACTTGCACCTTTAGTGCCGGCTATGCAGTGTGGGGGCCATATTAAATGCGTAAATTCACCTTCGGCTTCGAGTTGCTGTAGGTAGTTGGTTGCTTTTTCGGGTGAGAATTGAGGTATCCATTTACCTTGTTTTACTTCTTGAAAGCTAATAGGGGTAAAAGGTGCGGGCGGATTACCATTTTCGTCTTTCCAAAAGTTCGGGTGCGAGATGTCATGAACTTTATGCCAATCAAGCGTAACACAAATATGTGAAATTTTTGAAATATTTACCATAATAAAATCACTCAAACGCTTCGTATCACGTGCTGAGCCTGGCACATAAAGCGCACCCTCAGTATGGCAGAAATCATTTTGAGCATCAATAATCAATAAAGCAGAAGACATAATATAAGAGTAGTTAGGAGTAATGGTTTTGTAATTAAAGAAAAGAGACACACTCCTAAGTGCATCTCTAAGTCTAATAACAAAATAAAAAGTTTAGAGTTTGCCATCAGGGCTGACTTTCATAAAAAGCATATCCATATTTTTATTATCAAAATTCTCATCGGTATATCCGCCGATATAGTAGCTACCATCTGCACCAATTACAACGCCACGTCCGACTTGCATACGGTCTCCACCAAAATCTTTTTCCCAAATTTTCGTACCGTTAGGTGCTATCTTGACAAGCAAAACTTGGTTGCTCTTCTTACTTACATTATTACCATACTCATCGGGTTCGTAAATATCTTTATAACCGACCATGACAATGTTGCCTTTGTCTTCAATCGCAATACCAAAGGCTTCGTCCGTGCTTAACCCGCCGTAGTTGCGAGTCCATAATTGTTTGCCTTCTTTATTGACTTTTACAACCCATGCGTCGTGGCTACCTTCGGCAAAAGTATAGGTATATCCAGCAAGAATTAAATTTCCTTCTGCGTCTTCTTTGATGGCATTGCCCATTTCGTTGTCTGCGCCTCCATAACTTTTTTCCCAAATTTTATTTCCTTCGTTATCTATACTCACTACAAACATATCCCATTTACCTCTTCCATCAGATTCGCTATGCCCAATGATAGCAAACCCATTTTGTGTTTTGCATACACCGTGTGCGGCTTCGCTTGCCTTGCTTCCATATTTCTTTTCCCAAAGTACATTTCCCTTTCCATCAATTTTGATAGCTAAAATATCACTATTACCCCCAGATATAGGCAATGTTGTACCTACAACAAGAAAATTACCCTCGTCATCGGCTACAATGCCCTGTCCTTCGTCTATACTTTCGCGCGAACCGAGTACTTTATCCCATTCTCTTAATCCGCTGTCGCTTATTTTAACCACCCATATATCTTTCATATCCGGACCAGCACCGTAGGAATCTGAATAGCCTACGATAATATAACCACCATCAGCTACTTCTGCAACAGCATAAGCCTCTTCGCTCTCGTCGCCCCCGTAGTTCTTGTCCCATACCGTTTTGCCTGTTTTATCTACTTTAATAACGTTCATATTCATATCACCTGTGCCGTAAGAGTTAGAACGACCTGCAAGTATAAAGTTTCCGTCTTTGCTTTGAATAATAGTATTCGCAGCATCAAAGCCCTGGCCCCCTAACTTCGCATATACTTGTGCTTGTAGGCTTGCATAAGGCTGTAATTTAGGCGTTAAAGGTGCTAATAAACTAATAGCATCTGGATAGAGACAGGCAGAGAAAAAAAGTAAAACATAGAGAGTCAGAAATCTCATATCGCTATAAAAATTGAATTTTTGTAATTGGTTTTTAAAAATCAAACAGCTTTTATACGCTGTTGCGCATAGGCTACTATTCTATTTATCAATGGAAACAACAAATATGCCTATTTTGAAAAAATATACGACTCGAGCATATTTTATAGATAGTATCTACGCTTACTATACCGCAGAAAACAAGCATTTTCATTGAATAAGATAGATTTTACCTTAATAAAAATTGAATTTACTACTTTTTTGCACAAAAAATAAGTTTTACCTATTATTTTTTCCTAAGCACCCCCAATTACGGAATTTATGGGTGTACGTCAAGTTGGTAAATCAACTTAGGTGAGTTTCAGCCTTCACCGTTTTTAAAGCTGTAGCCCAGCTTCGGAAGTGGCTTATAACGAAGCTGGAGCTTCCTACTACAGGCAGTAAAGATATTAGATGTCAAATTTTTAGAAATAACATTGCTGACAGAAATGTTATTTCGGTGCTAATTTAGCAAAGTTGTCGTACACCCGAATTTATTGTGATGTGTGCCATGAAGAATCAATATATGCCTGGCCATGCGATACATTCGCCAGCTATGAATAAAATTTTTCAAAGAAATGTCATGCCTAAGCCCATTTTTCTATAAAGGCAGAATGGCAAACGCCATACTAATCTATATAGCCCTAATAACAATGTATAGCTTGTTAAACTACTATAAAAGCAGGATAATACTAAGCTAAATTTCTTATTTTTGCACCAAACTTGGTTATAGGTACAACGAACTTAAAAAATTGTATAACAACAGAATAAGCATTAGAAATACCACCACCTCGAGAAAACTCATTTTTTAGATTTATCTAAATCAAGGTGCAAATCAAATGCAGTAGTAGTTATTCAACGCACTTTTTTATGCACTGTAATATTATGCAAGTTCTTGCGACTTATGCCTTACACTTTTTATTTTTATCTTGTAGGAGCTACATTTTTGCCTATATATTTTGCTTAGGTTTACTTTGTAGAAATTTCTCCTTTGTCTCATTACAAAACATCATTAGAATATGATTAACAAAAAACAACATTATTGGATACTTGCACTCATAGCTTTGTACTTTATAGGCTTTGATTTGCAAGCACAGCGTACAGATGTAGAGTCTGTAGAAATTCCATCTCTCGACAGTGAAATTCCATTGGATAGCCGCGTTAAAAGAGGGGTTTTAGAAAATGGAGTTACTTATTATATCCAGCCTAATAATCGCCCTGAAAATCGGGTTGAATTGCGCTTGGTTATCAATGCTGGTTCTATTTTGGAAGATGACGACCAGCAAGGTTTGGCTCACTTTCTCGAGCACATGGCTTTTAATGGTACTAAAAACTTCAAAAAAAATGAGCTTGTAAGTTATTTACAATCTGCAGGTGTAAAGTTTGGTGCTGATTTGAATGCTTATACAAGCTTCGACGAGACAGTCTATATGCTCCCATTGCCTACTGATGATAAAAAATTAGTAGAAACGGGATTCCAAATATTGGCTGATTGGGCTAACGGCATACTCAACGAACAAGAAGACATTGACGATGAGCGCGGTGTAGTCATCGAAGAGTGGCGTATGCGCGACAACAACGCAAGCGCACGTATGATGCGCGAGACAATTCCTTATATGCTAAAAGATTCGCGTTATGCAAAGCGTTTTCCGATTGGAAAAGTTGAAATTCTTGAAAACTTTACCAAAGCAGAAATAAAAAGATTTTACGATGATTGGTACCGTCCTGATTTGACTGCTGTAATTGTGGTAGGAGATATCGAACCCGCAGAGGCTGAGGCTTATATCAAAAAATATTTTGCCCCTATTCCTAAGGTCGAAAATGCTAAAGAACGCATTACCTACGATATACCTGGACACAAAGAAACCTTAGTCAAAATAGCTACTGACCCCGAAGCTACAAGCACACAAGTGCAGTTGATGTATAAGCACGATGCCATCCCAGTTAATACTTTGGCTGACTACCGAGAGCAGTTGGTACGCAATCTTTATACTACAATGATTATTCTAAGATTACAGGAGCTACGCCAACAAGCAGACCCACCTTTCTTGATGGGATACTCTTACTATGCCGAGCTTTTAGGTAGAGGTAAAGAAGGCTATCAGTCGCTTGCTATCGCACCTAACGGAGGCGCAGAGCGTGCGCTTAGAGCAATTTTGATGGAAAATGAGCGTATAAGCCGATTTGGTTTTAATGAAGGCGAGCTCGAGCGTGCTAAAAAAATGTACCTCGCACAGCTCGAAGCCCAGTATAATGAGCGTGAAAAAACTGAATCCGGAAGCTTAGCTATGGAATACGCTTATCACTACCTCAAAAACTCGCCCACAACCGGGCCTACATTTGATTTTGCTTTCGCCAAAAAATACCTACCCGAAATCAAACTCGAGGAAGTCAATATACTCCCTAAAAAATGGATAACAGAAGAAAATCGTGTGCTTATCGTAACAGCACCTGATAAAGAAGGCGTAGAAATTCCTACAGAAGAGTCTTTGCTCAAAGTATTTGAGGAAGTAGCTAATGCAGAAATTGAAAATATCGAAGACGGTGATGCCCTTGAAACGCTCATGGAAATGAAACCTACACCAGGAAGTATCGTTGCTGAAAAAGAATTGAAAAAAATTGATACTAAAGAACTCACTTTGAGCAACGGCGCACGCATCGTAATGAAAAAAACTGACTTCAAAGACGACGAAATACGTTTAAGTGTATTTAGCCGAGGTGGTACTTCGCTTTACCCTGATGAAGACTATTTTAATGCAAATTATGCCAATGCTATTATTACAGCAAGTGGTATTAAAGATGTCAATCAAATTGCATTAGACCGCTATATGTCAGACAAAAACGCCAGTGTACGCCCTTATATCGGAAGCACAACAGAAGGATTTTCAGCCTCTGCCTCGCCCAAAGATATGGAAACAATGTTTGAGATGTTGCACCTCTATTTTACCGCAGCAAGGCAAGATGAAGATGCTTTCGCCTCATTTGTAAGCCGTCAAAAAGCACAAATTGAAAACTTATTATCAAGTCCTGATGCTTATTTTGGAGACCAATTCTCACGATTTATGCAACAAGACCACTTCCGCAGTGGTTATCCAAGTATTGAAGATATTGAAAGCATTGAGCTAAATAGGGCTTATAAAATATTCAAAGAGCGTTTTAGTAATGCTGGAGATTTTACTTTTGTTTTTGTAGGTAACTTCGACGAAGATAAACTCAAAGAACACCTCAAAACTTATATCGCTAGCTTGCCAAGCACCGACAAAAAAGAAAATTGGAAAGATTTGGGGATTCGCGCGCCGCAAGGTAAGCATCGTAAAGAAATACGCAGAGGTTCTGCTGATAAAAGTACTGTTTATATAACTTATACAGGCGAAACTAAGTACGATGCAAATGAAGACTATCTCCTAAACTCACTCTCGCAGCTCTTGGACATCAAACTTATTGAGAGCTTAAGAGAGTCGGAAGGAGGAGTTTATACTGTGCGCTCATCGGCAAGTATGTCTCAAATTCCTTATGAGTCTTACTCTTTTACGATTAATTTCCCTTGCGCACCCGATAACGTCAATAAACTCATCGGGCTTGCCGTAGCTGAAATTGAAAATATCAAAAAAGGCAATATCGATGAAAAAGATATGGCTAAAATTAAAGAAGAACAACGCCGAGAGCTTGAAGTAGATTTGAAAAATAATCGTTACTGGACTTCTTATTTGCGTGCTACTTATCTTTTGGACAAAGACCCCAATAGAGTACACAAAAAAGAAAAAGCCATCAATAAGCTAAAAAGTAAAGATTTAGTCAAAGTAGCTCAAAAGTACCTCACTGGCGAAAATTATATCGAGTTTATTTTACTACCAGAGGGATACACCTTTAACTAAGTAAAATGCAGAACTAACTGACAAATAATCCTCCCCCCAGAAATAATAACATTTCTCAAAGAAA